>JBHHVX010000121.1:0-11334 GCA_046754505.1 Phycisphaerae bacterium
CCTTACCGGGCAATCAACAGCAGTTGCTGCAGCAAATCGTTCGACGTCGTGATCACGCGGCTCGCCGCCGAGAAGGCCGTCGACGCGTTGATCAACCCAATGAACTCGCGCGACAGGTCCACGTTGCTCAACTCCAGCGCGCCGGCCTTGATACGTCCTGCTCCCAGCGTCAGCGGCGCCGTGATCCGAGCCTCGCCACTGTTGGGACCGATGAAAAAGATGCTGTTGGCGCGGGCGATCAACCCAGGAGGATTGGCGAACGTCGCCATCGCCATCTGGCCGATCGTCTGCAAACCCCCGTTCGAGAACGTGCCCGTGATCAAGCCATCGTCACCGACGTTGAATTCAATCAGTGTTCCGGTCGGGAATCCGTCCTGAAAGCTCATCACCAGGGATGACCGGGACACGTTCAACCCGCTCATTTGCGAGAAGTCGAACGAAACGGGAAGCGGCTCGGTCGCTCCGGAGTTGACACGGTTGATCACCACGCCGTTCGAGGGCGCCGTGACGAACTGGCCGTTCGCATCGAACTGGATCGTACCGGTTCCCACGTCGAACTGGACATCACTGTCCAACTCCGCATCCGCGTAGAATCTCCACGTGCTGCTCGCCGTCGTGCGGGTCTCCAGCACCATGGTCAGGCCGACCGTGATCGGCGTACCGAGCGAGTCGTACACCAGGAACGAGGTGTGGGCACTCTCGCCGTCCGCCGCCTGCGTCTGCGTGAAGGTGAATGGCGTGCTCGTCGTTCCGCTGCTGATCAAGGTGCCGGGCTGAATGGACAGGGCGCTCTCCGTCCCGACATTGCCGCTGATCTGAAGCATGCCGCCGGTGACCGACGTGCCCGGACTTCCCCCAACGCCGACCGTCGTATCGACGCCCAGAGCACTGTCGAGCCATGTCAGGAGACTGCCCACCGTCGTGCCCGTCGTGCCGACCGTGAATGTCTCACTGGGAAGGTCGCGGCCGCCCTTCTTGACGCCATTGATTGAGATCACGTCCCCGGTTGCGAGGAGCGGCGCGCCGCCCACGTTTCGAATGACCGTCAAGTCCGTCGCCGTCGTGATGAGATTGCCCGCGGCATCGTTGAGCACCTGGGATTGCAGGATCGTGCCCTTCGTTGCGACCGTGCCGGAAGAATTCAGCGTCCCGTCGAGCTGTGCCATCCCCGTGGCCTTGGCCGTCGTGAGTTCCCCGATCGGAATGGTCATATCGCCGAGCGCTCCCGGGATCAACTGGAACTTGTCGTTGACACTGAACCCCTGCACGGCGAAACCATCCTGGTTGATCAGCCGGTTGTCCGCGCTGAGTGTAAAGGTGCCGTCACGCGAGAACACCTGCTCGTTCTCGGGGGAACGCAGGACGAAGAATCCTTCGCCCTCGATCGCCAGGTCACTGGGCAGCCCCGTCGTCTCCAGCGCTCCCGGCTCGAAGGAACGCTGGATCGTGCCGACGACCGAACCGAGCCCGACCTGAGCCGGGTTCGTTCCCCCCTGAGCGGCACTGGGTTTTGTTCCGGACGTCAACGTTCGCGCGAACTGCGTCTGGAAGAGCGTGCGCGAACTCTTGAAAGCCGTCGTGTTGACGTTGGCGATGTTGTCGCCGATGACGTCGAGTTGAAACTGGCTCGTGTTCAGGCCGGACAGTCCTGTGAACAGCGCTGATGTCAAACCCATCTTTGCGAATCTCCGATGGCGATTGGTTCTGTTTCGACGGTGATCGACCTTCTGATCGTCCGTATCAGCGTGAGCGCCACGGCTCAATGACCGGGTCCGCTCAGCCGAGCTAGAGACCGACGCTCACGCCCGGCGACAAGATCGAGTCCAGAATCGCGGCCGTGGTATCCGTGCCGCGCGCAAGTTCCCGGAACGCGTCTCCACCCGGCGTCTGGCGAGACCGGGTCGCGTCCGACCGGCTAGACTTCGCGGTGGCGGGATCGTTCGACGCGGCCGCATCGGATGCGGGATTGCCGGCTCTTGCCGCGGCCAACTCCGCCTGGATCTGATCCAGCACGTCCGGCGGCAGATTCTCGACGAGCGTCACCTGATTGACCTTGTCCGCCGGTATCGAGGTGCCGTTGTGCAGATCGAGGATCGCCTTGCCATCGCCCTCGAACCGCACACCGACCACCACGCCTTGCACATCGAACGTGTTGCCGGCATCGTTCGTCAGCCTGCCCGCGACGAACTGGCCGATCAGGCTCGTCGTCGCTCCGAACCGCTGTTCGCCCGCAAGGGACTGAAGGGTCCGATTCAGGGTGACCGACTGCTCGATCTGCCGGACTTGCGACATTTGTGTGAAGAGTTGCTGGTTGTCCGTGGGTTTCAGCGGGTCCTGTGCCTGCAACTCCGCGATCATCAGCGCGAAAAAGTCTTCGGTCTTCAGATCTTCAAATCCCTTCGACGACGGCGGGCTTGCCGTTACGGCGCCCGCACCTCCGATGCCTGAAACATCCATGGCTGATCCCTTTGCGCGGCATGAGCACCGCGACGTTGGCGAGTGGTCCGCTCCATCGGACACCTCACGCTACCAGATCGAGCGACAGCTCCGCCGCCGATGTCATCCCATGACTCACCCGCTCTACAGTCCGTGGCTCCGCGGCGAGCCGAGCCGGCTGCTCGACGCTCTCCGGACGGTCGGCCGAACGATCGCCGGACCGACGCTCATCCTGTGAGCCGGCGTCCGTTCGCCCGCCTCCATCATGCCAATCCGACGTTGCCGATCCCGATGGGTTGTCATGGCCACCCGTCGAACCTTCGCCGTACTGCGTATGGGTACCCGCCTGCCCCGGCGACTCGGACCGCACGACGACGTCCGCACGGTCCACGCGAATTCCGTGGATGGCCAGGGCATCACGCAGATCGCCCATGTGCATGCCGATGAGACGTCCGGCGGCAGCATTGTCCGCATCGACACGCAACGTCATCGCTTGGTGGTGCATCCGAATCTGCACGCGGAGCTGACCCAGCTCCGGTGGATCGAGTTGAAGCGAGGCCTGATAGCGACCCTGCCCGCCGGCTGCGTGCAGGAGTCGCGCCGTGCCGTCCATCGCGTCCGTGGCGTCCGTGGGGTCCGCGCCAGCGGCCAGAATCTGGCCGAACGTGTGTCCCGCCGAGCCGGCGCCCGAAACGCCGGTCGGCGGCGCAGCGAGCCCGGCGGGCGTCGCTCCCCCCCCACCGGGGTCATGGGCCGCCACGGCGTGCAACTGGCCACTCGCAACATGCATCGGACCGATCAGGAACCGCCCGATCCGGGCCGCCAGACCATCGCCCGATCCGCTCCGGCTCGTCGCGGAAAGATCGGCCGGTTCCGCTCCTATCGACGATCGTGGCTGTAACAACAGCGGATCAGATCCCGCGTGCTGCACACGAACGGGTGGTCGGATTGACGCTGTCTCGCCTTGAGCGGCGGAGTTTCGAGTGCGTCGTCTGTCCTGAGTCCGAGAAGCCTGTTCGGTGGCCTGCTGTTCCACCTTGCGCACCATACGGTCAAGGACCGTATCCTCCGCAGCGACCGGCTCCGATGCGTCAGCCGGTGCCTGACGTCCTCGCGCGTCGGCTGGTGTGGCCGTGTCCGCCACGGCTGCTTCGCCGGCCCGAGCGGCCACCGGTTCGGAGCGAGCGGCTGCGGTGTCCGTGTTTTGCCCGGACGCGACGATGCGGCCCGCTAAGTCCTGGGTGTCGGCGCTCCCAGCGAGAGGTTGTGCGCTAGGTGTCGTTGACGATCGATCTCCGATCGCCGTAATGCCGGCATCGGGCGCCGCGTCTGTCGCGGCGGTCGGATCAAGCGATGTGGGAGCAATCGGAACGGTCTCCACTGCCAGGATCGGGTCGGTCGACGTCGTTCCGGCCAGAGACGACACCTGCGAGTCCGTCCCGGCGCCGAGCGGTGGGATGGACGCCGGAAGACTCGGTAAGAGGGTGCCTGCGGATGTCGTCGTTGGGGCCGAACCCACGGTCGAGGTCGAGATTGAGCCGCTGCCCGACGACCGGGACCCAGCGCTCGGATCTTCGGACGGCGTCACGATGCGTGGCGGAGTCAGTTCGGGGTGCGCCGGAGGGAGTATCGGCGGAGCGGTTCCATCGTCTGTTCGCACGGTTCTGTCGTCGTCGGCCTGTGGCTCGGATGAAGGCTCGTCCGGCGGAAGCGCCGTATCTGAGCCCGATCGGATGTCATCCAGATATCGGTCGAATTCGCCGGCGCGTCTGGATTTACCCGTGTCGGCGCGAGCCGTTCGCTCGATCCCGTCGGGCCGGAGTGTCCCGACCTCCGTGAGTTGAGCCATGAATCAGGCTCCCGGGTTTGACACCGTGCCTGCACCCAGGGCCTCCGCCTGTGACGCACTGCGATCCTGAAGTTGACCCAGGATACGCCCGATCCACTGGCGCTCCTCCGACGTCCTACACTGCTCGACGATCTTCTTGGCCTTGCGAACATCCAGTTCCATCAAGACCTTGACCACCTCGGCGTCCGGCTTCTCTTTCAACAAGCTTTTCGCCAATTTCGCTTTCACGGTTCCCATCAGTTCCAGTTCCCGCTGCCAGCCACCATTGCCCGCTTTCCGAGCCCGCTCCTCGGCCTCAGCAGTCTCTCGCTTTCTTGCCGCATCGAAGGACTCTCGCTCCTTGAGAAACGCCAACTGCTGGGTCTCCAACTGTTGCCATGCCTGCTCGATCTCGCGCTCTCGGCGATCCAGCTCGGCCCGGCGAACGCGGACGGCCTCCTCATTCTGCTCGATCCTCTCGCCGATCGTCGTTGCCGCGCCGGTGGGCTGTGTCGCAGAAGCCTCCTCGACGTCCTCCGGAACCCCGTCCCGCAGGATGTTCGCTGCCGCTCGAACACGGTCCGGCGCCAGCCAGCCTCCGCTCCATGCGTATCCCGCCAAGGCCGCCAACGCCATGGCGTTCAACAAGGACACGACGGATAGAGTCGACACCAGCCGCTTCACGATTCGTCGTCTCCGGCGGCGATTCGCGCGAATACGAATCGGACCGTGTTCAACTCATCCGTGTCCTGTTGCTCACGCCGCGCTTCCTCGGCCATCAGCAGTTCGCGCTGCCTTTCCTTCAATCGATCCATGACCTTGGTTTCCTTTCGCGCGGCGGTCAGTTCGGCCCGCTCCTGCGCAAGGAGCGCCCGCTCTTCGGCAATTCTTGCTTCAATCTCGAGGGCCTGACGGCGCAGCCGGCTGACCCAGTGTCGGCCCCACCTCAACCCGGCGATCTCGGCTCGAGGCCGGGTCAGCGCCTCGCGCAGGACGTCGGTCTGCTGCCGCACCTGCGATTCCAGCGCATCGCGCTGCCGCCCGAGCGTGGCGATGGTCCGCAACCTCGCGGCGACGATCCGTTTCCGGTCATCTTCCCGGGCCTTCCGCAAACGCCGGAGCGTCTCGAAACGAAATGTTCGCTGCATCGCCATGCATTACTCCAACTGTCAATCGCGGCGGCAGAGGCGTCGCGCGCCAAAAAGACAGAACACCGATAGACGAAACGCCGCCCGGCCGGACGCCGTGCCTATTTCGATTGACCCTTCTCCAGTTTTTCCGAAGCCTCATCAATCCTCTTCGACAACACCAGGAGTGCTGCTCGGGACGCATCGAAATCGTATCCGTCGTGCATGCCCTGCTGCATAAACGATTCGATCTCCGGACGCATCTGAATGACGAGGTCGAACTCGGCGTTGCTGCCTGCCGCGTAGGCCCCGATGTTGACAAGGTCCTCAATCTCCGCCCATGTCGCCAGCAGTCTTCGAATCTTTCGAGCCGCGGCCATGTGCTCCGCGTCGGTGACGTCCGGCATCAGCCGGCTCACACTGTCCAATACGCTGACCGCCGGGTACTGGCCGCGCCCGGCGATCCGCCGGGAGAGCCAGATGTGCCCGTCCAGAATGCCGCGAACCGCATCGGCGATCGGATCGTTCAGGTCGTCCCCCTCGACCAGCACCGTGTAGAGCCCCGTGATGGACCCCCGCGCCGTCCGGCCGCTGCGTTCCAACAACCGCGGCAGCAGGGCAAACACGCTGGGTGGATAGCCCTTGGTCGCCGGGGGTTCGCCCGCCGCCAGACCGATCTGCCGCGCGGCCATCGCCAGCCGCGTGACCGAGTCCATCAACAGCAGCACCTCATTGCCGCGGTCTCGGAAATACTCCGCGATGGCGGTGGCCACGAATCCCGCCCGGACCCGCAGCAGCGGCGACTGGTCCGACGTGCTGCTGATGACGACGGATCGTTTCAAGCCATCCGGCCCCAGCTCCTTGGCCAGAAAATCGCCGACCTCGCGGCCACGCTCGCCCACCAAGGCGATCACCGATACATCCGCCGACGTGAATCGCGTCATCATGCCCATCAGGACACTCTTGCCGACTCCGGTTCCGGCGAAGAAGCCCAGTCGCCCCCCGGACCCTGCGGTCAGGAGAGCGTTGATCGAGCGGATCCCCACGGACAACGGTGTGTCGATGCGCGTGCGATCCATCGCTTTCGGCGCCGTTCGATCGAGCGGATAGTTCATGTCGGCGGCGATCGGCGGTCCGGCGTCGCACGCCTGGCCCATTCCGTCGACCACTCGTCCCAACAACCCAGGCCCAACGGCCACCTTTCGGGCGTCAGTCATGAAGCGGACCGGCTGCTCTCGAGAAAGGCCGCCCGAGTCTGCCAGCGGCATCAGGAGCGTGACGTCGTTCCGGAAGCCGATGACCTCCGCGGCCACGCTGCGGCCGGCCTCGCCGATCTCACAGACCGACCCGACCGGCACCGGAAGTCCGACGGCCTGGACCGTCATCCCCGTAACGGAGACAACTCGACCGACCACGCCGAGCAGCGCCGCCGTCTGAGCCGTCTGGATTTGTTCGGCGAGGACCGTCATGTCCGTCCTGTATTCTGAGTCAGCATCTGAGGCCAGTGTCACAGGTCGCTCGCGCGACCGTCACAGTCCGAGCTCCTTCCATCGCAGACGCCACGCCGCCATCAGCTCGTCCGCGACGCGGTCGACACGTCCCGAAACGGTGGCATCCACCTGCCCGTCCGCTGTCTCGACAAGCACGCCACCACGTCCGGTCTTCTCGTCTTCGACGATGCGGAAATGGTCCGAGGCAGCCATGGCTCGGGCGGCATTCGCCGGAGCGGTGGCTCCCTCGCCGGATCTGCCGGCGTTTCCATCGAGAAACCGGCGCATCGCCGCCGCATCCTGAGGATGGACGCGCACGACGACATCGGTCTGGTTGCGGATCAGCGACAGGGTTTGTTCACAGGCCTCGACCGCCATTTCGGGTGCGACGTCTTCCATGCCGGCCAGGTGTTGCGAGAGACGCCGGGCGATCGCGATGGCCAACACGACCACGTCTCGCCGCGCCGCGAGCAGCATGCGTTCTCTCTTCGCAGTGAAATCAGCAACGAGTGACGTCAGGGCGGTCACCAGCGACGCCTGCTCCGTGGCGAACGTCTGCCGTGATGCCTCCAATGCCTCCTCTCGCCCCGCCTGTTGCCCTGCCTCGAAGCCTGCCTCATATCCCTCGCGGCGCGCGACCTCCCGCGCGGTTTCACGCTCCGCCGCCGCCTGCTCGCCCGCCCGCGCGACGATGCGATCGGCCTCCGACCGGGCGGCTGCCAGTGCAGTCTCCGCCATCGCGGAAATATCCCGCAGGTCGAGCCGGCAGGCCCCTTTGGCCAGCGGTTTGTGCTCTCCGGCCTTGATGATCGTGTTGCTCACGAAGGCTCCGATTCAAGGGTCAACGCGCGGGTCAGACGATCAACTCGCTCTCGCCGCCGCGGCCGGCGATGATGATCTCGCCGGCATCCTCGAGCCGCCGAACGACGTCGACAATCTTTTGCTGAGCCATTTCGACATCCCGAACGCGGACCGGCCCCATGTACTCCATCTCCTCCCGGATCAACTGCACGGCGCGGTCCGACATATTCGCGAAGACCTTCTCCTTGAGTTCCTCGCTCGCGGTCCGAAGGGCGAGGATCAACTCACTATTCTCGATCTCCTTCAACACGGCCTGAATGCCACGGTCGTTGACAAGCAGGATGTCTTCGAACACGAACATCAACCGCCGAATCTCCTCCACAAGCTCGGGGTCGTCCGCCTCGATGGCCTCGAGAATCGCCTTCTCGGTGGCGCGGTCCGTGAGGTTCAACATCTCGGCTACCGCCGCCACACCGCCGACGCGTTGCAATCGCTCGCTCATCATGCCGCTGAGCCGGTGTTGAAGCCCCTTCTCCACCTCCTTGATGACGTCGGGGCTGGTCTGCTCCATCCGTGATATCCGGTTGGAAACCTCCACCTGCTTCTCGAGCGGCAGGCCGGCAAGCACCTCGCTCGATTTTTGCGGCGTCAGGTGCGCCAGGATCAACGCGATCGTCTGCGGGTGTTCATCCTGGATGAACGTCAGCAGATTCTCACTTTCCGTCTTCTGCAGAAAACTGAACGGCTTTGAGTAGACCTGGTGCTCGATCTGAGCGATGATTCGGTCCGCCTCGTCCTTGCTCAACGTCTTGTGAAGCAGATCTCTCGCGTACGAGATTCCCCCTTGTTCCGAGTAGGCCTTCGCGAGGGCCAACCCGTGAAACTCGGCGATGACTGCCTGGCGTTGGGCCTCGGTAGTCCCCCCCAACATGGCGATCTCTTGAGTCACATCCTCGACGGCTGACGAACTGAGCTTCTTCATCATCTGCGAAGCGGCATCTTTATCCATGCTCACCAGCAGGATGGCCGCCTTGCGCAGCCCGGTCATCTCCTCGATGCCGGTCTCGGACTCAGCCACAGCAGCCGCGCTCGCCATCGATGGTTCCTCTCTAACGACTCTGATCGATCCAGCGTTCGAGTAAGCCCGCCGCCACCTGCGGATCCTCCCGCACCATCGCACCGATCTGCTTCACGATCTGCTGCGTGCGGACCGCATCCTCGTCAACCTCTTGAGCCTCCAGCACACCCCCGACTTCCTCGGCCTCGCCCACCGCCAACGGCGCACCCCCGAGCGACGCCAAGGGTCGCTCCCCACCCTCCCCAACGATCGGAATGTCTCCCACTCCGCCGATTCCCGCGCCGGCCGGCACGGGTCCGCCGGCGACACCGCCGGACCTCTTAGCCATGCGAATCACGGTGAGTACGCTGAACAGGGCGAATAGCCCAAGGACGGCCTGAGGACCATAATCCTTCGCCAACGCGATGTAGTCGAACGGCTCGCTGCCGGCCGTTGCCGCAGCGGTGCCCGACGGTGTCGCGTCGTAGTACCAATCCACAACAACCTGCTCGTTCACCGTAGCGCCCAGCAACGGTTTGATGCGATCGCGAATCCGCGCCAGAACGACCTTGGCCTTGCGCTCGATATCCGGCGGCTTGACCGGATCGATGTTGTCTTCCGTCTTGACGATCTGCTCCAGGTAGCTCCGCGGCACGCTGACCGACGCCGTCAACCGCTCGAGGTGACCCGCCTTGAGAGTCTTGCTTGACGTCTTGCGGTCCGTCTCACCCTCGAAGATCGTTTCAGTCTCCTCTTTCGTGCTCGTCTGTCCCGCTCCGGCATTCGCAAGGGCCCGTCCGGTGTTCGGGCGCACGCCCGGTCCGACGGCGCCGCCTCCTCCGCTCAGTTCCTCGGTACGGCTCTTTTCCTTGGAGACGCGCGGTTTGCCGACCGTGCTTTCCTGGATCTGCTCCGCCGTGGTTCGCAGCGTCGCGTGTACGTTCACGACGACGCCGACAATGTGACGCAACTGATCGTATATCTTCCGGGCATATCGATCTTCAAACTGCCGCTGGAGTTCCAGTTGTTCGGTCGGCATCGCATCGGCGTCATCCGGAGGCCTGTAGAAGCGGGAACCATCGGTGATCTTGACGTCTCCCACCCTCAAGCCGGCGGCACCTGCGACATACTGGGCAACCGACACAACCTGCTTCTTGGGGATCGGCCGGCCGTCTGCCATGGTCATCGCCACGGACGCGCTCGAGGCTTTTCCACGATCTTTGAATGAGCGGTGATCCGACAGGGTCAAGAGGACGCGGGCGTGCTTCACGCCCGGAAACTCACGGAGCACGGCCGATAGTTCGTATTCCAGGCCCCGGCGTTCCTTCCATATCTCCTTTCGATTGCCTGTAAACGGGTTCTCGTTCTTGATCAGCGAGTCGTAGCTTCGGGTCGTGTCCCGCGGCAGGGCGTCGCTTTGAGCGAGAAGAGCTTCGGCGCGGCGGCGAGCGTCCCGGTCGCCTCGGATCATGACACGATCGTCTGCTACTTTTGTCTCAATATCAGCAACGAGCAGCGCGGACTCGATCCGCTGTATCTGGTCACCGGTCAGCGGCTGGTCGAGCACGGGAACCCACTCGCTGCCGCCGGCCCACGTGAACATACCCCAGACGCCCGCCAGCGCGATCACGAGAGACAGAATCACGGCGACACGCTGCGAGTTCGACATGCCCCGCAACTGTTCGCCGATCTGTTTGATTTGTGTCTTCAGAAAGTCCATAGGCCACATGCCGAAGCCGTTCCCCGATCAACAGGTGGAAGCAGCGCAGAAGCGCCCATCGTCACACCCGCATCTGTCGAACCTCGTTGTACGCATCGAGCAGTTTGTTGCGGATTTGCATCAACAGATCGAAGGCGACTCCCGCCTTCCGCGACGCGCTCAGCACCTCGGCCACGTTGTCAGATTCACCGGTCAGCAGCTTTTGGACACCGGCATCCGCCTCGTTCTGAAGCCGGTTGACCGTCGCCAGACTGTCGAGCATGTAAGACTTGAAGTCCTTGCCTTCCACGCTCGAAGGCTTTGCTATGGGTGATGTGGTCGGCGGCTGAATCGGTCGAATCGGATTTAGGCCGCTCGCTCCAATCGTCGGATCAGCCATGACTTATTTGCTCCCTCAGAGTCATCCTGTCGGTCCGGCAACTCATATCGATCCTGTCAGCGGCTATGCAAGCAGCCGCATCGTGCTCGCCATGATCGACTTCGTCGCCTCGATGGCCGTCACGTTGGCCTCGTACGCCCGGACGGCGACCATGGCATTGATCAGTTCCGTCGAGAGGTCGACGTTCGGATAGCGGACGATGCCGTTTGCATCCGCGTCCGGATGGCTCGGATCCAGCACCTCGCGGGGCTTGCCCTTGGTGTCCTCGATGACATTCTGAACATGCACGCCCGGTCCGCCGTGACCGTTTCCCGGCGCCAGCAACGCGACTTGGCGTAGGTAGGGCCCCGGCCGACCGTCCGCCCGACGCGTGGTCTGCACATTGGCGATGTTGCCCGCGATCGTGTCGAGGTGCGTGCGCTGCGCCACCAGCCCCGACGTACTGATATCCAACACACCAAACACTCGACTCACCTCCGTCTATCAGCTTTCAGCT
>JBHHVX010000122.1:0-11119 GCA_046754505.1 Phycisphaerae bacterium
ATCGCAGGACCAATCGGAAACACGACGGCTGCCTACCACGCGGTAATCAAGACGGGCGTGCCGGCCGGAGCCTGATCGAACAGCTCGATCACGTGGTCATTGGAAAGGCGGATTCAGCCGTGCGAGGCCGGCGTCCCCAGTCTGTCTTCTTCCAGCGGGCACCGAGATGGCCCTCCCCGGGGATCGCCCCTGACGCGACCGCCCGCGGCCTGTTCCAGTATTCCCGCTTCATCCTTTTTCGTCATTTTCGGTTGCGTGTTACGGGCGTCTGTATCGCGCCGTCGTGTGGCGGAAGCGCGGACTCGGGCGTCAGTTCCGGTACGTCGATCGCGGCCAGGACCGTGCGAGTTGGGCTTGCCGTACGTGGTTGCATAGCGCGGCCGCCGTTCCCTGTAGAGCGTCGATCAGGTAGTGCGCTCGGGCGCAGAGTCTCGATTCCGCCAGGAAGGACTGCTTCTCTTCCGGGCTTTGCAGGACGATGGAGGCCAGCACGTCGACGATATTCGAGAGGCTCATGTCGCTGCACTTCATGAGCCCATGCCAGTTTCCGCATTCGGCGAGTTGGGCGATCGGTGAATCCTGCATGAGCGACTTGAGTTGCCGCCGAATGGCGCACTCCTCCTGAGGCTCGACATCGCGGTCGGGGACGAGCAGCAGGCGCGCCCTGCGATAACTGCGCTGGTGGTTTTCCTCGATCACACGGGCGCGAAAGAGCCCTTGGAGCAGGAAGTTGAAGCGGCCGTCCGGCAGGCGCTCCTCGCGCAGGATCCTCCCGACGCAGACCACGTCGTGGACGGGAGCATCGAGGGTGTGATAGCGTGGTTCGTATCCGGGCCGCAACAGTGCCAATGCGATTCTACGAGAGCCGCGCAGGGCGTCGCGCGTCATGCTCTTGTAGCGTTCCTCGAAGACGTGGAGCGGAAGGATCGCTCGCGGCAGCAGGACGGCGTCGGGCAGAGGGAACATCGGTGTCCACTGCGACACATTCAAGGATGAGGCTGCCGAATCGGTCAACGGAGGCTCTCGCTGCTACCACGGGATTCTGCACATCCAAAGCCGCCACGCCACCGAGCGGTCGGCCGTGGTCGCCTGGCTCGTTTGGGAGCCGAACAACCGGTGTGAAGCTCCCGTTCACCCGCAGGCATTGTAGCAACCCGCGTGGACGGCGGCAGCAGAGAGGGGGTTTTGCGGCGCCGCAGGACCTGAAGTGGGGAGCCGGCGCGGTCGACGGATTCCACCTTCCGTATCTGGCCGTCCGGGCGATGATCCGCCATGATACCGGCCCGATGAGCAGAGACGTGATCATTGCCGGAATCGATGAGGCGGGCTACGGTCCGATCCTCGGGCCGCTCGTCGTGAGCGCTACGGCGTGGCGGATCGCGGCACGGGACGCGAGCGACTCGCTATGGGATATTCTGCGGCGAAGCGTTAGTCCTTCTCCGTCGGTTCGTGACGCCCGCGTGCCGATCGTCGACAGCAAGAGACTCTTCAAGCAGAAAGCGGGACTGGGGCGACTTGAACGATCGGTGCTTGGGGTCGTCGGGACTTGGCGCGGGATTCCGCCGACATTGGCGGCCCTGCTGCGGCTGGTCGCACCGGAGGCCATCGACCGGCTTCGCGGCTATCCGTGGTACGGCGCGTCGGAACGGCCGCTGCCCGTCTCCGCCGATCGCGGCGCGGTACGAATCGCGGCCTCCCTGTTAGGAGCGGATATGAAGGCACACGGCATCCGCTCGGCAGGCTTTTGGTCCGAGGTGCTTCCGGAAGCCCATTACAACCGGCGCGTCGCCGCGACACGCAACAAGGCCGTCGTCTTGCTGGGGTTGACGATGCGGCTGATTCAGCGTGTTGCCCAAATCTGGCCGGACCACGAATTGCGAATCTTTATCGACAAACAGGGTGCAAGAGATCACTACGGCGCTGTTCTCATGCGCTCGTTTGCGGATCGCCGCTTGCATGTTGTTCTGGAAGGGCATGATCAAAGTGTCTACGAGTTGACCGGGGGCGCAGCGGCTTGGCAAATCGGCTTTCGGCAGTCGGGCGAATCTCAACACCTGCCCGTGGCGATGGCCAGCATGGTCAGCAAGTATCTCCGAGAAGTGTTGATGGGGTGTTTCAATGCCTATTGGTCGGAGCAGGTTCCCGGCCTCCGGCCCACCGCAGGGTACTATCAAGACGGACAGAGATTCCTTCGCGACGTCGCTCCGCACCTTCGTCGCCTCGGCATCGTGCGGGACCAACTGGTCCGGACACGGTGAGGACAGAGAGCGGCCGGCGACTTCTCGTTACGCAGAATGCTTGCCCCCACGAGAAATGCGGGACCCTGAAGTGTTCGAATGGCTGAGGAACTGGCGCACGCGGCACCGTCATCCGGTGTCGCTCGTGTTGCACGCCGTGGGTATCCCGTTGACGATCGGGTTTGTTCCGCTGGCCATCGCGCAGTGGCTGGATGGGCGATGGGATTTGTGGTGGCGTCCGGCCGTCCTGCTGATCGGCGGCTACCTGCTGCAATGGGTGGGCCACCGAATCGAGGGCAACGACATGGGAGAAGTGATCGTTCTCAAGCGGTGGATGGACCGGCCGTATGTTGCCGTCTCGCCGCGCTATGCCAACGCCGTGCCCGGGCGTCCAGACGCGGATTCGTTGGATGTTTCGCCCACGCACGATATCATCGCGCCCGGTGCCCCCGGAGGAAACGAAGCGTCGCACCAGAAGGGTCACCTGCCGTGAAGGATGCCATCGATCGGGTACACCAAACCGACTGTCTCGAAGGCCTGGCGAGTCTGGAGGCTGAATCGGTTGATCTGGCGTTCGCCGATCCTCCGTTCAACATCGGTTACGCCTACGATCAATACGATGATCGTCAGGACCGCGCCAGCTATCTCGACTGGAGTCGTCGATGGATCGGTGCGGTGTATCGCATTCTCAAACCGGACGGCGCGTTCTGGCTGGCCATCGGTGACGAGTATGCGGCCGAACTGAAGCTGATCGCGCAGAACACCCTACCGGAGCTTTCGATCGGAGACGCGGGTTTTCACTGCCGAAGCTGGGTCATCTGGTATTACACCTTCGGCGTGCACTGCAACCGCAAGTTTACGCGGAGCCACGCCCACTTGTTCCATTTCGTCAAGGACCCCAGGCAGTTCACCTTCAACGGCGACGCCGTCCGTGTGCCGTCTGCCCGGCAGTTGGTCTATGCGGACAAGCGGGCCAACCCGAACGGGCGTGTGCCGGACGACACTTGGATGATTCCGCCGCACATGCCGGATGCGTTCGCGCTGCGGCCGCAGGACATCCCCGGCAGCTTTAGGCCAGACGACGACGTTTGGTGCTTCTCGCGTGTCGCGGGCACCTTTCGTGAGCGACAGGGCTGGCACGGTTGCCAGATGCCGGAGCAGCTTCTCGGCCGCATTCTTCGGGCGTGCTCCAACGAGGGCGATTGTGTGCTGGATCCGTTCACGGGGAGCGGGACGACGCTGGTCGTCGCCAAGAAACTCGGACGGCGCTTTGTCGGGTTCGAAGTGTCGGACAACTACGCGAATGAGGCCAGGAGGAGGCTCGCCGCCACCCAAAAGGGCGAGGCTCTCAACGGGTCGGCCGATCCGGTCATCAGCGGACGGCCGACCGGTTATCGGGACGCCCATCGCGCCGCTCGCCACCGACGTCATGTGCAAGGCGAGGAAGAGACAAGCCTGTTCGGATGATCAGCGTCGAGTCCTGCTGACGGCTGCCGGCGCCCGCAAGTGCGTCTGGGAGCCGGGCACGGCGTTCGGATATCCGCATCGTGCGTCAATTAGCGGTTGTATTTCGCCGAGCGGGCGGTATACTAGCGCGGCTGTGGCTCGCCTACGGAGGGGCAGGATTCGAACACAGACGAACGAAACACCAAACTGTGGTCCCGCCGCAGGGGCTTGGAGGACATGCAAATGACCGACCAGACGGGCGAGTTTCCGACGGTGCTCGGCACCGACGCGAAGTTCAACGGCGAACTGACCTTCGAAAAGTCTGTCCGGATTGAAGGGACGTTCGAGGGGCGGATTCGCTCGAAGGGATCGCTGACCATCGCCGAAGGCGCCAAGGTCGTCGCCGACGTCGACGCAGCGAATGTTTGCCTGGAGGGCGAGTGCAAGGGCAATGTCGTCGTCAGCGAAAAGCTTCAGTTGATGGCTACGGCCCGACTCGAGGGCGATCTGCGAACGACGCGCCTCGAAATCGCGGACGGCGCGATCTTCGTCGGCAACGTGACCGTCGGCCAGTCGGCCGCGGAAGCGGGCGCCCGCAAGGCGTCGCACACACACGATGAGACGACGACCGCAACGCATGCGCGAGAGGCCGGACGCGGCGCTGCGCCCCAGCCGGTTCGACCCCGCCCGCAGCAGGTGTCGACCGCCTGATCAAGTCAGGCGTCGTCGTGCGGTCGGTGCGGCGCCGCCGCGCGGAACGGACCGGTGGCTGCGATCGCGGCGCAACGCGGCCGATCCCGAGCACCCCGGCCCGCGGCGGCGACCCGAGCGGAGATTCAGGTCGCGGGACAGCTCCGATGGGTTCAACTCCGAATACGAAGATCGTTCGATGCTGCCACTGCGAGGGGATGATGCGCGTATCGACGCGCGCGATGTCTGTCTTCTGCCCGCACTGCCAGAAGCGCGCTCCGCTGGAGAGCTTTCGGATCACAGGCTCCCATCCCGGGCGGACGCTGGCGACCTGTGGTGACATTCACGTCGAACCGACGGCCAATCTCAATCTCGCGATCTTCGGCACCAACGTCTTCATCAACGGCCGCGTCAGGGGGGATGTGACGGCGGGAGAATGCATCGAAGTCGGCCCGACCGGCCGAGTGACGGGCAACGTGAAGGCCGCGGAGATCATCGTTCGCGATGGGGGTGTCCTCGAGGGGCGGTTGGAGATGACGCATCCCCGACGGCTGGCTTCCTCGCCGGGCGGTGAAGCCACCTTGATCGACGACCCTCTGTCGGACCTGGCGGAACGGACGCTGATCGAGGCCGACGAAGCGAAGGTGCCGACCCTTCGCCCAAGACCGCTGCATCCCCCGACCCCATCAGTCTAACGTCGCGGAGCGGCCGACCAGCGGCCCATCTCATGCGCACATGCGGCAGTGGGGATCAGGTATCGTCCTCCAAGGCCTTCTTTCGCAGCGGGCTTTCGAAGCCTCTGTGTTTGCAGATCGCGCCCACCACCTCGTCAAACGCAGCAAGATGGTATTCGTCCAGGCGAATGAACCGCTCGATCCCGTTCCGGTCGTAGTACAGGTCAACCCACCCCTTCGCTTCGAATCGATGCGAGTCGAGCCGCTGCATTTCGTCCCAGGCAATCGGTCTGTGTCCTCGGCAGGAGAGCCCGGCATCATCGAGGATCAGTCGCGTCCGGCGCACTCGGATGACCTGCCAGACAAGGATGACGGCGACCATCGCCAGCCCGACGCCGATGCTCCGTTGGATCAGGAGGTCATTCTCACTGTGTTTCGGGCCGTGTGCAGTGACCTGTCCAGTGGGACGGCCGCCGGACAATTCGACCGTCATGATGCAGGCGGGTCCGTAGTAGAGCCAGGCGTCTGAATTCTCGTGGGACGGCGGTCCGCCATAGAGTTTCTCCAGCGCGGCCCGCTTGGCGTCGGTGCCGATGACGGCGATCGCTTCGCGGGCACGGGCTTGGGAGTCCATCGTGACGGTGGCAAGATGACGGCCCGCGCGAGCCTGATCGCGCTGCTCCGGCGGAAGCTGGCTCAGGTATTCATCGAGATTCTGCCGGGGGTAGCGGATCCAGCCGTCGTAGACGAACAGGACGGCGCCCACCGTGAACATGAGGAACGCCAGCGTGGTTCGTATGGTCCGCTCACGGGTCGGTCCGCTTTCGATTCGCATTATGCTCTTATCGGATGGCAAGACCTGCATGTGTAATGGATACGCAAGTCCCGTGCCGAAACAGCTAGCCTGCCTTATGAAAATCCGCGACCTTCTTTGCGAGCTTGTCCACGTCCTCCGGCTTCACGACGAACACACGACCCGCAGTAGACGAGACCATGGCATATCGGCCGCCTTCGGGGGGACCTTTCGCGGAAATCTTCAGCGCCACCGCGTCGCCGGATTCGCGCCACACAGTCAGTTCTACCGCCGGAGCATCGAGGCCGAAGGCTTCAGGCTTCGCGTCCTTGTAGCGGACGTATTGCATGGCTCGCATATCCCGCAACGCGTTGAGCACGCCGGTGATCTTCGTCACATCGATCTGAAAGCTGGCCTCGCCCTTCAGGCTCCATCGATCGCCGGTCTTCGTGAATTCGAACGCGTTCTCGGCACCGTAGGCGAGGCCGATGACCTGCGAGGGCTCCACGGGGAGAACTTTCGTGTCCAGCAACTCGGCATTGAGGTCGTCGAACACCTTGGCGTCGACCTCGCAGATCGTCCGTCCGCCCTCCACCATCGCATACACCTTCCCATCGGTGTGCCGATTAACCAGGAGTGTGTCGATGATCGGAGGCTTAGGCTTGGGTGGCTCCTGTGTGGGTTGGCTGGTCGGTCGACTCGCCGGCTGGGTTGTCGGAAGTTCGGGTGGTGTCAGGCTGGTGAGGGTCGCCCGGATCGCGGGCTTGTCCAGCCCATAGCGAGCAGCCTGATCGGCGAGTGCCACGACGCGCCGCCCCCGCAGGGCCGTCAGGTCCGACTCCACGGCAGTCATCGCCGGCTGATCCACGACGCCGGTCACGGGTGACGCAAAGCGCCATCGGCCCGCGTTCTTTTCCAGCGTGCAACTCCGCTCGCCCCGGGACAGCTCGATTTTACGGGACCAGATTCGCGAGATGCGGAATAGATTCCGGCTGAGGAACGACTCTGGCGTAACCAGCAGCGGGGTGACAGCGTCGACCGCGGCAACAGCGATCGTGCCGTCTCGTTCGTTCTTTACATACACACCTGTCTTGCTCGGGGTCAGCCCGCCGATACGCAGCCGGACCGGCTCCAACAGCCCTTCGGCCGTCAATTCAATCGTGGCACGCGGGGTCTCCAGACCGAATACTGGAAGCGGTGCAAACTCAAAGCCGACGGCCTTCAGGTCGCGAACGGCCTTGAGGAGGTCGTCGACGGCCGCGAATTCGGCCTCCTGAGTTTCTTCCGCCCCAAGGCCCGATTCGATCCGCCATCGGCCGTCGGTCTTGACCAGAGTGACCGAAGCCTTCTCCCGCGTGAACACCACGCGCTGGACCTTGGCCGTTGCGGCCTCAGTCACGCGCTTGTCGCGGAGGACGGACAATTCCGGGGCCACCTGATCCGCCAGACTCTTGGCGACGTCGAACACGGCAGGGCTATCCGCTTCGCCCAGGCGTGCGAACAGTTTGTCCTCGGCCGTGGCACCGAATGCCACGCGAAATACCTGTGACTCGACATCGAACTCCGGCACGACCGGTCCTTCGGTGCCTTCCGACACCGGCTTCGGCGTTTTTTTCTCCGTCGTCACGGAAACAACGAATCGTGGTGGCTCAAGCCCATACACGCGCAGACTCTTGGGGGCATCGTCGACGAATTCGCGCACACGCATGTTCGACAGCGAAGTCAACAGCGTATTGACCGCGGCCTGTGCGGCTCTCGCCTTGATCGGCGACTCGATCACCCACTTGTTGTCGGTCTTGACCAGGGTGTACTGCCGTTCTCCGGTCACTTCCACGCGAACGGCATCGGTCTGGGCGAACTGGGCGAGTTGCTTGCCGCGGTAGTCGGAGAGGCTCTTCTTCATCTGCCGATTCAGGTCAGCGTCGACCAGGTAGATCGTGTCGTCCCCCTCCTTCTGAACATAGGTCTTGTTGGAAAGCTTTTGCCGGGCGCCGATTCGGACCACGGCGGACTTCCCGTCCTTGTCGGTCAGCTTGACGCGTCTCAAGGGAGCGTTCAGGGAGGTCATCTATTCGTCGGGGCGATCCGGACCCCCCGCGCCATAAGCCTTGACAGACTTCAGGTCCTTGATGCGCTGGGCGTCGGCATTCACGGCGAAGTGCTCGCCCGGACCCTTCAGCGGCGCCGTCATACGCCACTTCTCCTCCACCATCTCGAATACGGCGGCCGGCCTTGATCCAATCTGAATCTCAAAGCGGGCCAACTCGCCGAGCGGCGGATCCACCAGCGCCGTGGGCGTGCGACCGGCGTGTCCGGCTTCGTCCTCGGTTTCGGACGACGTCGCCCACCACACACCGAATACCGCCACCACCAGCGCGATCACCAGTCCTAACGTCGTCCTCACGTTCATGGCGTTTAACCGTCCGTCAAAGCTTGTCTGGAAAACATTCCGAAACCGCCGGTCCTGCGACGGCTACTTGCGGCGTACGAACCAGAAGATGACACCGGGCACGAGGACCAGTATGGGCCAGACAGCCCACACGAAGGCCTGTACGGTTTCGAGTTCCGGTTTTGGAATCGCGTCGACCGTCGGCTTCGGGACGGGGCCGCGCGCGATCCACTCGGTCTGCCCCTGCAGCCAGTGGAGCGTATTGACCACCAGGTCGGCGCTCTCGGTCGGCGGAGGGTCAAAGCGTATCTTCGCACCTTCGCGCATGACGGGCTGATTCAAGTAGCCATCGACCAAGCTCCCGCCGAAGCCGATCACGGCGATACGGCCCTTATTCTTGTCGCCTTCCTTCCGCTCGGCGGCCACCATCAGATCGAACGGTCCGTGATTCGGCTCTGTCTTGAGCGTCACGACGCCCTCAGACGACGGGTTGCGCAGGGCGTTCACGATCGAAATCAAATCCTCGATCCGCGCCCCGATGTAGTTCTCGCTCTCTTGGAGACGCTGGACGACCTGACGGATGACCCCCTCCGGCTCGGTCTCCGTAAAGGTGATCGGGCAGGCATCATTGACGAGGAACCGCGTGCCACGCGACGGCTTGCCGGCGGGATGGTCGGTGAACCCCCCTGCCGGCATGTACGCGAAGCGCGGCCCGGCCACACTGAAGCTGTTGGCCGCCCGGGTCTCCGGGATGACCCAGACGACGCGAACGGCATTATCGACCTTGATGCCCCAGTCGGATTCGAGGATCGGCCCGTAGCGGTATTCCGGCGTCACGAGGCCGCCGCCGAACGGGCTGCCTTGCTGGATTTCCCAGGCGGCGACGAACAGGGCCCGGCCGTCGTTCGCCAAGACCTCGCGGATATTCTTACGTTCCTTGTCACCGAAGGTCTTTTGAGGTTGGGGATTCCGATCGAAGGGGTTTGGCGGCGCAGGCGCCGCCGGAGGCAGGAGCACATAGACGTTCTTCGTGCCCTCCTCGGGCTTCGGAGCCTCCTCCGTTGTCGCCAGGTTCCAGTCCACCACTTTGAAATTGGCCGCTTCGAGATGCTTGCGAAACTCCGAGAGCATAGCCGAGGGGACGCGGCTTCGCGGCGGTGGGAACGGGCTTCGCTGCTGTGGCGCGGGTGGCTCGAAGGAGACCAAGACTACCGTGGCGAAAGGCCGGTCGCGCATCACCGCCAGGATGGCCGATGAAATCGCGCTGTCACCGTTGAACGTGCGGCCAAGTCCCTCATCCTTGTTGCCGAGTCCCCCTGCGACGCTTTCGCGTATCCGGAACACTTCGGAGAGAGCGATGACGCGAACCTTGTCGTTTGCCCGGACAACAACGATGTTATCTTCCTTTAACTGATCGGCGATCGACCCGAGCTTGAGTTCGGGAAGCGCTTCAAACTTTTTTTCCAGCTCGGCCAGGGCGGTGATGCGAGTGTCGAAGAGCTTTCCGCCGGCGGCTTCGTCCAACAGGGACTTCGAGCCGGCGTCGAGGCTGGTCAGGCGGTCGGCCAGACCACTGAGCAACTCGTTCGAGGCTGCGGCGTTCTGTTCGAGAATAGAGACATCTCGACGAACATTGGTGATGGCCTGCGCCAGTTCCTCCGCATTTCCCGTGTCAATCGTCCCCAGAATCTGTAACCGTGACTTGCCGAGCGAGGAGCCCGCTTTCTGCAGGATCGTGGCGACCTCCATCCGACTCTGGAACGGACCGATCTTCACGGTCGCGGACCAGTTGGGATGTTGCGTGACCGAGGGGAACTTTCGGGCAAAGGCGTCAACACGCCGGACCAGGGTCTCGATATTCTTGCGAACCTCGACCCCGCGATCGCTATAGGCCTTCAGAATCGCGGCCCGATCCGACGGCAGAGAGCTGTTCTCGGGTCCGACGATTCGCCGCAACGATGCGATCAGTTGAACCGGCTCGGCGGCCACCTCCCGCAACATGCGGATGTTTACGGAGTCCGGCCGAGCCGCTTCATCCGCCAGCGTCTTCAATTTCGACAGGAACCCCGCAATACTCGACAGATCCTTCTTGGCGTCGCCCACGGCGGTCTTTGCGCGAGTGGCCGCGTCGGCATACTTGGGTATCCCGTCCGGCGGGATCAGCTCCTCGATTTCCTCGCGAGCCTTGTCGAGTTCGTCGCCCCGGCTGTGCAACATGCGAGCAACCTCGGCGAAGAGCGGAAAATCGCCCAACCACGACTGTTGCTCGATCAGTGCCTGGGCCTGCGTGGAGCGCGTCTGGAGTTCGGTCTTGATCTCGTCCAGCATGTTGGTGAATTCCGTCAGGGCTTTCTTGTGCTGATCGGCTTCTCCGCCGAGAACGGAACTCAGTTGGGTGACCAGTTTCTCCCGTTGGCTCAGTGTGGACACGTGCGTCACGGTGACATCCGGCGCGAAGGCCCGGAGTTCGTCGAGGTAGTCCTGAAGCCGCGAAATGCGCTCTTGCTGCTCCTCGTCCTCCTCATCAGGCTGATAGAGCATCCAGATGGACAGGTCACCGTGGCGCTCGTTGAGGATGCTCTTGGTCCGATCGGTCAATCCGTAGGCGCCGAGCGTTGCCAGATCCCGCCGGACGTGCTTTAACGAGCCGATCCAGTTAATCGCAATCAGCAATGCGGCCGCCACCACAATCGTGACCGCGACATTGGTGCCGATCAACAATCGGCGGCCGGAAGACATGCCCTGCAAAGTGTCACCGGACGACTTCGCGCCGCCTTTTTCCTCACCCGAACCCGCTGTCATCGCCGTGTCTCCGAGATATCCGCTGTCGTATCGCCGGCGTCGGTTGTTGTCGCGACCCTCGGCTCCCGCCGGGGGCTCTTCGCAAGCC
>JBHHVX010000123.1:0-11028 GCA_046754505.1 Phycisphaerae bacterium
GCCCCGGCGCGCCCAGACCGTCTCGGCCACCGCAAGGGCCTTGTCGGGGTCGTTGGACGGGAAGGGGGTCAGGCTACTTTATCAGCCGCTTGTTCGGCTTGGCTCCGGCCGGTGCGGCATGGCCAAGCATAGGAAGATGGGCACTGTCCACGACAACGGTCGGCTGGGTGACCGAGAGAGTGTCGCGCTGCACCGAGGATCCCCTCTCGGTCCCCTGCGTATGGGAATGCCCTCCGATGTCTTTTCCCACGCAGCGGAGCCGGCTTACCGGGTGCTGGAAAGAACGGAGATTCTCTGAGAAGAGGTGTCTAGAAGTGATTGTCGACACAGCCGGCGAATCATAGTGGAAGCGCCGCGTCCCATAGGCTCCAATCTCGTGATCTCGCGGGTGAGCCACGAGATCGCCCCTGACGCCACCGCCAGCGGCCTATTCCTGCGTCTTCGCTTCATCTGTTTTCGTCATTCTTGGTTGCGTGTCACGTCTCCTTTGACCCGACGTGGTGCCGGACCTAGACTGAGATGTCGGTATCGTCCCGTGTTACGCTGCACGATCAACGTGCCGAACCGGGTCGGCTGCCCGGCCAATGGCCTCGCCGCGTGCCTGGGCCGTCGCTGCCCGCGCTCGCAGACACACGCTATGGGAGACCGCATTCATGACATTGGGATTCATCAGGACACACACTTCCGGGCTCGCGATGCAGGCCTGCCTGGCCACCACCGCCACCGTTTCGATGCTGCTTCTGGCGGGCGGAATGACGTGCCAGACGACCACGAACGGAACGACGCCGGTCGGCAACGTCGGCGGACCGAACATCCTGCCGTCGGACCACGTCATGGGCGACCCGAACGCCGCGGTCACGGTCGTCGAGTACGGCGATATCCAGTGACCGTTCTGCGGGGCATTCGCCCGGTCGGAGTTTCCGACCATCCAACAGCAGTATGTGGACACGGGCAAGATCCGGTGGGTCTATCGGCACTTCCCGCTGACCAGTATCCACGACCGCAGCGAGCCGGCGGCCCGCGCCACCGAGTGCGCCGACGATCAGAGCCGCTTCTTCGATTATCTGGAAGAGGTTTATGCAAACAGTCCGAACCTGTCGGACAGCGAACTGAAACGATATGCGACCAATGTCGGCCTCGATCGGACGACCTTTGACGCTTGCGCGGGCGGCAACGGCAAGGCCGTCCGCGTTCAGCAGGACGTCAACTCCGGAACGGCTCTCGGCGTGTCCAGTACACCGACGTTCTTCGTCGGGTCGGAGATGGTTGTGGGGTTTCAGTCGGCGACCCAACTGGGCCAGGTCATCGATCGCCACCTGAACACGGGCGGCTGACGCGCGTCAGAGCAGCTCGCGAAGTGCCCGCTTGAGAATCTTGCCGGTCGGACCGCGCGGCAGATCGGTCGCGAGGACGATCCGCCGCGGAACCTTGTAGCCGGCGATATATTTTCGACAGTAGTCGCGCAAGGCGCTCTCGGTCGTTTCCGCGCCCTCCGTCGGAATGACGAACGCCGCCACGACCTCTCCGCGTGACGCGTCCGGCCGGCCAATGACCGCCGATTCGGCAACGGCCGGATGCTCGTCCAGTACCGCCTCAATCTCCCGCGGATAGACGTTCTCGCCACCGACAATGATCATCTCCTTCTTTCGGCCGGTGATCGTGATGTAACCGTCCGCATCGACCGCCCCCATGTCGCCGGATTTGTACCAGCCGTCCGTCGTGAGGGCGTTGCGGGTCGCCGCCTCCTTCTTGTAATAGCCGCGCATGACGATCGGCCCGCGAATCCGGAGTTCACCGATCCGGCCGGCGGGTAGTTCGTTTCCGTCGTCATCGAAGGCCCGAACCGTCACGCCCTCGATGGCCTGTCCGACCGTGCCGACGCGGCGGTCCCAGGGCACGTTGATGCTCACCACCGGAGAGGCCTCCGTCATGCCGTAACCCTGAACGATGTCGATGCCGAACTTCCGCTTGAACGCGTCAAAGACTGCTCGCGGAAGCGCCTCACCGCCGCTGATCGGGTACTCGACGGTCCGGAAATCATCGGGTCCTCCGCTCTTCACGCGTAGCAGCGCCGCGTACATGCTCGCGATCATCATCAGGATGCTTGTTCGTTGCTCGCGCACCGTTCGAATCACTGCGGCGGGCTGGAAACGCGGCAGGTAATACGCCGACGCCCCGAGTGTGACGGGCACGAGCAACATGGCGGTCAACCCGAACGTATGAAACAGCGGCAGGACGCCGAGGAAGCGGTGTTTGCCCTTCAGGGCCGCCAACTTAATACAGCCGTCGATATCACAGCGGAGGCTGCGCCGCGTCAGACACACGCCCTTCGGCTCACCCGAGGTGCCCGACGTATACAGCAGAACGGCGGTGTCGTCCTCCGGCACGGTCGGCGTCGGCGTGGTCCGCCGCAGTCGCTGAAGGAGCATCTCTCGTCTCAGCGGCAGGTCTTCGATATAGACAACACGAACCGGCAGCGGGTCCAGCAGTTTCCGAAAGGCCCTGACGGCCACGATCGTGTCGATGTCGGCATCCTCGACGACCGCGGCCAGCTCGGCCGGCTGAAGGAGGAAGTTGAGCGGAACGGCGACGCGACCGGCCCAGAGCATGCCGTAGAACGTGCCCGCAAACGAGCAGGTCGAAGGCATCATGAGACCGACGTGCGCCGCATCGCTCGCACGTTCGACCTGCCGCCGCATGACGTCCGCGAATCGCGCCAGATTGCGATAGTCGAGCGATCGGAACGGATCGGCCACCGCCGGTCGGTCGGCGCAGCGGGCCGCGGATGCGAGCAGCGTCTCCACGATCATGGGGTCGGATCGTACGCGAACTCAGGCCACGTGGGCAATGCCGCCCGGCTCACAGATATCCCGGACCGCCGGCAGGAAATAATCCCGGGCGACGACCTCCCAGCTCATCTGCTCGGCGAGCGCGTATCCGCGGCGAACATACTCCGCCTTGGCCTCCGGCGTGCGCGGCAGACGCTCCAGCAGCGTGCCGGCCACTTCCGCGGCCACGCGGCCTTCCACCGTCTCACGCCGCGCCCGGTCCATGTGCAGATACGCCTCGACCGTGTCGTTCGGCGCGTCGACGGCCGTGTAATCCGCAACCACGACATTGGGCGTCCCCTTCGGTCCGGAAACCTTGCCCACAAACCCCGCGCACCCGCTGACATTGCTCATGACCGCCACGGCCCCGAACGACAGGGCCTCAAGCGGCGCGATGCCGAACGGCTCGTAGATCGACTGTCCGAACTCGACGTCGCTGCCGCGCCGGATGTCCCAGAACGCCATTTCCTCCGGCATGCGCTCGCCGCAGCAGCCCCGATCGAAACCGAACTGGTTGAGGTAGACCACCTTGCAGTTTTGCGAGCGGGCGTTGAACGCCTGAACGCCCGCGTAAAACAGCGCCTCACCGCCGGACAGGTCCGGAGGGCCTTCGCGATGCGCGACCGGCCAGTCCCACCACCGCTCCATGTGCAGGATGTCGTCCCGCCGCCTCGGACCGCACAGCTCGGTCGACAGAACGATCAGCGCGCCCGTTCGATCCTCGCGCCGGAAGGCCTCCTCGATGAACTCCATCACCCGCAGATCGCGCCACAGACCCTTGCTCGGCGTCATCCGCGTCACGTGCGTGAAAACGTGGTCCGGACGATAGCCGAGCAGCGTTTCGACATAGGTCTGTAATCGGGACTTGCTCGTCGCCGCCTCATCGGCGCTGATCTCATAGGCCGGGATGCCGTTATAGGCCAGGCGGATGTCGGACGCCGCAAGATCGGGCGACAGGAACTTCAGCTCCTCCATCACGAGATCCCCGACCGCCAGCGTCACATCCAGGTGCCGGCTCGCCTCGACGAGCGCGTGCCGATAGGACCCGTGCTGATCGCCGAAAATGTCCTCGACGAAAAGGCCCTGCTCCTTGCCCGTTCGGAGCACGTTGTAGAACATCGTGTCGTGACCGGCGCTTTGGTCGACGATGCCGCGAATCGTGCCCACTTCGTGCGCGTGATAGATCGTCCGCATTTGCCACTCGGGACGCAGCTTCGCCGCCAGAGCTGTCGGCAGACCCATGTATTCGTGCGCCACCACCACACACCCGCGATTCGGCCCGGACGCGCCGAGCGCCCGGATCGCCGCCAGCCCCGGCTCGGCCAGGCGGACGTACTGCTCAAAATCCCAGCTTTGCTCGTAGCGATCGGAGGCGATTCCGTAGGCGTCAAAGAACCGTCCCTTCAAGTCGTTCACGGCTCCGGCCTCGGCGCGACCGACGTCGACCAGCACGACCTCCGGCCGCGACTCACGCCCCGTCAGCGGATCGCGCAGCAGACGCCGGCCGTAGACCAGCTCGACACCGTAGCGCTCTCGAATGGCCTGAAACGCCTCGGCGATGGCGTGGTCGGTCCGCCCGTCGATCGAAGAGTAGAGCACCTCTCCGTCCGGCCCGAGCCGCGAATCCGCCTCGCCTTCCGTCGTGAACAGCGGCGCCAGCAGGATCGTCCGATCCACCGCCGCCCCATACGCCGCCGACGTGATCAATCCTTCCAGGACCGTTCCGATCCCGCCGATCTTCTGGACCGCTTCGTGCGTGACATGCGTGATTGTCAGCATTGGGCACCTTGTCTGTTTTGGTCGTGCGCGACGAGCATGCCACACACCGCCTCCGTCGCGAACGCCCGAATCGGACCATCCGCTCTTGAATCCTCTACCGTAGCTTCGGTTACCCCCAGGGCCGGCCTTGAAGTATATCGCAGCCGCCGGACCGCAACCATCCATCGCGCACAGCCGGCCCTACTGACTCAGCGCCCCACCACAGAAGGGTCCGCTGTGCGGACCATTGCGTGTGCGAATGTGACCCATGTGATGTGGTCCGCACAGCGCACGCCACTCATCGCCCCAGCGTGACGGAGTCTGCCTCGACAGGATCGACCCGCGGCCGTCCGTTCGAAGGTTTCGCATCGACGGCGACCTGCGGGTCGAGGTATACGATTCCACCGCAGGCGCTGCGTCCGCCGACCACGATCTGCGTCGCGTACGAGTCCGCGATCGCGTATGTCAGTCCGTCGCGGTCTCGAACATGCAGCCCCACGGCATACTCACCCGGAGGGACGTTCATACTGAACGTATAACACACCTGCTGCCGGTCGCCGCGATGGGCCGAAGCCGCTTCCACCCCCAGACGGGTGCTGCTCGTCTCGAACAGCGCGAGGTGATCCGCCAGCCGGACCAGCGACAGACCGTAGGACGGATTGGGTATGTCAATATCGAACGTCACATCGAAATGGAATCGAACCAGAGCGCCGGGTAGAACGCTCGTGACCCGCGCTCCGTCCGCGTCGCAGAGGTGAACGTCGCTGACCGTGACGGCCGGACGCCCCTCTCGGCTCCCGGTCGGCACGGGGTCCGCGCAGGCGTCATAGTAATATCGCACGGCGTCGGCGGTCGCGCCGCAATAGACCGTCCGGCCGCGGGTCAGGACCATCGTGTGGTCACAAAACTTGTTGACCGCTCCCAGATCGTGCGACACAAACACCACAGCGACGCCCTTTCTGAGAAACTCGCGCATCCGCTCCATGCACCGCGCACGAAAGACGCGGTCGCCGACCGACAACACCTCATCGACGAGCAGCACGCGCGGATCGGCGTGGGCCGCGATGGAAAAACCCAACCGCGCATACATGCCGCTGCTATATCGCTTGACCGGCGTGTCCAGGAAATCGCCGATGCCGGCAAACTCGACGATCTCATCGAACTTGCACCGCACCCGCCGGCGCGGCAGGCCCAGGATGCTCGCGTTGAGGTAGATGTTCTCGCGGCCCGTCAGGTCGCCGTGAAACCCGGCGCCGAGTTCAATCAGCGGGGAGACCGGCCCTCGGATGTGGGCCACGCCGCGATCGGGCCGCATGATCCCCGCCAGCAGCTTGAGCATCGTGCTCTTGCCGGCTCCGTTCGGCCCGATGATGCCGAACGACTCCCCCGGAGTGACGTCAAAGCTGACATCGTGCAAGGCCCAGAACTCCGTCCGGCGGATCCGGTGAGCCCGCCGCCGGCGCAGCACGCGCTCCGCGACGACATCGCGCACGGAGTCAAACTGCTCACCGCGCCGGAACTTCTTGAAGACGTGTTGAACCCGGATCGCCGCATCGGCCATGAATACTTCCCGTCCCAGCCCGCGAACCCCGCGGCACCCCGACCGCCACACGGTCGGCGTCTCAGACGGCCAGCCGCTCACTCGGCCTGACCCGCGACCCGTTCAGGAAGGCTGTTCTGATCTATGTGATATCGGTCCTCCCCGCCAACGCCTTGACGGTCTCCCGCCGCCCGGCCCCAGCCCCGCGTCGGGCGCACAATCTGCGCCCGCACACAGGGGCAACGGCCCGCCGGTGGCCTCTCAGAGGGTGTTTGAAAAGCCGTAACATGTTCAGAACCCCGACCGTGAGGGAGCGGGTTTCGTGGCCAAACGCGGCCCGCTTCCTCACGGGCGTGGCTCTGAAAAGGCTTTTTACACACCCTCTCAGCCACCGCCGTCTCGCTCCACCGTGACGTCGACCGCCTTGAATGCCGGCGTCCGCGTCTCGGGGTCGGCGGTCCGAGGAACCAGCACGTTCGCCTCCGGAAAATACATCGCCGCATTGCCGGCGCGGATCGCAAACGGACGAACGCGGATGCCGCGCATCTCTCCCGCCTCGCTGCGGACCGTGACCGGCTCGTCCGCCCGCAATCCCAGCCGCGCGATGTCGTCGGCGTTCATCAGGATCACGTCCCGCCGGTCCTGACCGCGATAGAGATCCTCCTCTTCATAGACCACCGTATTAAACTGACCCTCGCTCCGGACGGTCATCAGCCGCAGCGACCCCGCCGGATGCTCCCGCTTCGGAATCGGCGTCACGTGAAACCGCGCCCGTCCCGAGGGCGTCCGGAAACGCGGCTCATGGAACGTTCGCCCGTCGATCTGAAACTCCTTGCGCGTCGCGTCGATCCGCCCGAGCGCCGCATAGCCGGGGATGATGGCACCGATGGCCTGTCGGATGTCGCGATGCCGCGCCATCGCGCGCCAGTCCACCGGGCCGTCGTCCCCGAGCACGCCCCGCGCCAGCCGCGCGATGATCTCGACCTCGCCCCGGGGGCCGTCCAGCCGCGCCGGACCGCCCTCGCTGAAGCGCACGTAGTTGAACATCGACTCCTGCGTCGTGGGTTGGGCCTCTTCATCCCGCACGCGGCACGGCAGGATCAGCGTTTCGCGACCCCGACCCAGGACGTGGCCGGTGTTCAGCGTCGTACTGAAATAGACCACCGACTCCACGCCCCCGAAAGCCGCCTCCGCATACGTCGCATCCGGGTTTGCGCCGAGCAGATTGCCGCCGAGACACCACGCATTGCGAATTCGCCCGGCCGCCATCGCCTCCATACACGACAGCGTGTCCATCCCCGGCTCCGCCGGCAGGCTCACACCGAACCGGTCCTGCAACCGATCGAACACCGCCGCCTTCAGGGCCGGCGTCACGCCCACCGAGCCAACGCCCTGCACATTGCTGTGCCCCCGGATCGGCAGCAGCCCCGCCCGCGGGCGTCCCACCATCCCCCGCATGAGCGCGACGTTGGCGATCATCCGCACGTTGTCGGTGCCGTGCCGATGGTGCGTGATGCCCATCGTCCAACCGAAGATCGCGGTCTCTGATGCCGCATACAGCCGCGCCACACGGTCGATCATCGCCCGATCCACGCCCGACGACCGTATCACTGCCTCCCACGGCGTTGCCCGGCACGCGCCGATGAACGCCTCGTAACCCTCCGTGTGGTCCGCCACATACGACGTTCGCACCGCTCCCCATTCGTCGAGCCGCTTCGCAACGCCCGTCAATAGCGCGATGTCTCCGCCGATGTGCGGCTGAACATAGACGCTCGCGATATCGGAACCGAAGAACAGGCTTCGCACGTCCGACGGAACGCTGAACCGCACCAGCCCCGTCTCGACCATCGGATTGACCACCACCACCTGCCCGCCGCGACGCCGCAACTCCATCAGCACGCGCATCAGCCGCGGATGGTTCGACGCCGGATTGCCGCCGATCAGGAAGAACAGATCGCACCCCCGCAGATCGTCCAGCACGACCGTCGCCGTGCCCGTGCCCAGCGCGCTGTTCAGACCCACGCCGCTGGCCTGATGGCAGTAGTAGCTGCAGTTGTTGACGTTGTTCGTTCCGTAGAGCCGGGCGAACAGTTGCAGCAGGAACGCCGCCTCGTTGGAGGACCGCCCGCTGCAATAGAAAAAGCTCTCGTTCGGCGGCGTCGCCCTCAGCCGCTCCACGCAGCGCGACATCGCCTCCTCCCACGAGATCGGTCGATAGCGCGTGTCCTCCGGCCCGGCAACCAACGGCTCGACGAGCCGCCCCGCGTGTTCCAGGTCGCGCGGGCTCATCGCCCTTAACTCGGCGAATCCGTTCCGGACGAAGAATTCCCGCGCGATGCCTCCCTGCATATCCGCCGCCATCGCCTGCATCGACTTCTTGCAGACCTCGGGAAACCGCCCGGTCTCATCGACCATGCCCCCGCGCCGGCCGCCCATCCCGAGGGCGCACGTCTTGCACGCATTCGGGCTGCGAAGCGCCCGGTAGAACGTGCCCAGCCCTCCGGCCCGCTGGGCCATCCGCCAGGCATACCGCACCGCCGGCCATCCCCCGCCGCTGTCTACTTTCGCCATATCCGCGCCTCCGGTCGTTGACCCTCGACCGCCAGAAAGCGACCCTCAGGCAAGGACCGGTCGTCCTGCCGACTGGGCCGGCTCCGATTCGGCGTTTCTCACACACGCTCTCGCGCGATGACCGCCCGACGCGCCTGCCGCGCCTTCACGCCGTCTCCACCGCCCCCTCTTCACTCAATCCCTCCTTCAGCTCGTGCTTGCAGACCTCGCGAAGGACCATGGTTGCATAGCATCCCGACGGTAGAGTGAACGCCAGTTCGATGAAGGGTCCGTGGCTGTCGTCGGCGGCATCGATCTCAAGACCCTCGGGACGAAACCGCAGCGGACGCCGGGTGCCCTGAACTTTCGCGCCCGGCACCGAATTGAAGTCGGCGAGGGTCACGCCGCTGTCCGCAAGGATCAACGCCTCCAGCGCGGCGATCTCGCCGGCGGGCTGCGCCATTCGCGGGCCGAAGATCGGACCGGTCGGCGAAATCTCGAACGCCGTCGCGCGAGGGCCTTCCGCCTCGGCGTCCTCAACGAGAAAGGTTGCTCCGTTGTCGTGTTTCCACGCCACGTCACCCGCCCGAACGCGATCGATGTCGCCGATCCGCTCGGCGAGCACGTCGTTGAAAAGCTCCGACTGAAAAGCGTTGACAAACAACCGCCGGAGCCGTGCATCGAGGGTGTGATAGGCCCGCCGGTGATTCCCGTGCGATTGTGCCATGGCCCGACACGCCCGCGCGTTGTCTCGAAAGCCGCGCGGCCAGGCGTCGGCCGCCGCGGCGTAATCCTCCGCATCATACAGCCGTCGCGCCCGCAGCACGTCGCCCGTATCTGACGGACCGGCCCGGCCGAGCGTGAGATCGACAACAGTCTTATGATCGCCCATCAACACGGCCCGCCCGATCCGCCCCGTGTCTCCGCGGAGGCCGAAACGCTGCCGGCCGAAGTAATTGGGAACCCCGCGCGAGCCGAGCACCTCACAGATCGCTCGCACGTCCGGAAGCCGATCGGGGTCCGCCTCGCGAAGCCGAATCCGAAACCGGTTGCCGCGGAGATGGCCGATCCGGAGCTTGTTCCGATGTAGTGACACCTCCAGCACACGGATTCGCGGAATGTCGAGGGCACGGACCTGTTCGGGGTCGACGTGCTCGATACTCAAGGTCTGGACGGTCACACCGCGGGCGTCCTTGAGCCCGGCGACGCCGATGTCGCGGGCCGATCGGCCGAGCGCTCGTGCCACGTCGTGAACGGCCCGCATCGTGGCCAGACCGCGTTTCTCGATGCGAACATAGCAATGCGTTCCCTCGCCACAGGGTTCGTACAGCGGGACCTCGACGACGTGAAAGTCCTCGTAGCGCCGCTTGATCGCGCCTGAGATCGGCGGCACGCCCTCCGTCAGGAAGGGCAACCGGGCGAGGGCGTCGTTTGCATCGTGGGGCATCGTGTCTCCTCGTCTCAAGTGAAGTTGACCCGGGGGCGGGCCGATAGTATAAGCACAATGGATACTTGCTGGTGCCCCGGCGGAATCGATCGTTCGACCCGCGGCGTGGCGGTTACCTGCGAGGCCCGTGCCGAAAGCCGTTCTCCGCGTATCCCAAGAGCGACTTTCGCCACCGGCCTGAGCGGTTTTGTGCGACAGGTCGAGTTTCATGTCTGACGACGCGCTGGATCGTTGCCAGGAGGCGGTCGGCTATCGGTTTAAGGACCGCGACCTCCTCAAGATATCCCTCATGCACGCCTCGGTCGCTTCGACGCGCCTCGAGAGCAATGAGCGCCTCGAGTTTCTGGGCGACTCGATCCTCGGGCTTGTCGTCTGCTGGTACATCTACCACCAGTACCCCGACTTTCTCGAAGGCGAGTTGACCAAGATCAAGTCCTCGGTCGTCTCGCGGCGGACCTGTGCGGAGATATCCCAGGAGTTGGGTCTGCCGCAATGGTTGTACCTCGGCAAGGGCATCGCCTCCCGTCCGGAGCTTCCGAGTTCGCTCGCCGCCGCGGCCCTCGAGTCGCTGATCGCCGCCATCGCCATCGACGGCGGGTTTGAGGCTGCCCGCGATTTCATCCTCACGCACATCGTGCCTCAGATCGAGCAGGCGGTCGCCAGCGAAAACCAGCAAAACTACAAGTCCCAGCTCCAGCAGCATGCCCAGAAGGAATGGTCTGCGACGCCCGTCTACGAACTGTTGGATGAGAAAGGGCCTGACCACAGCAAGTGCTTTGAGATAGCCGTCTGCCTCGCCGGCCGCCGCTTCCCCAGCGCCTGGGGCCCCAGCAAGAAGGAATCCGAGCAGAAGGCCGCCCAGAACGCCCTCGTCGTCCTCAAGGTCCTCCCGCCCGAAGACGCCG
>JBHHVX010000124.1:0-10969 GCA_046754505.1 Phycisphaerae bacterium
GGCCGGTCAGAGAGCGGCCGCTACGACGAGGATCTGGACCACGGTGTTGAGTAGTTTCAAGGCACCGCCGATGCCGACTCCGATGAGGATGTTGACGACGGTGTCCGGGCGCGTGGCGACGTCGAGGAGGTTGCCGATGCCGTTGAACACGATCATGCATATTCTCCGACGGCGATGAGGGACGAGAGTCTAAACAACATCCGCGCGATGGGCAAGTGTTTTTTTGACAACCGAGGTTTTCCGGCCGCGTGAGAGAGGCGGGCGCGATCAGGGAACGCAACGAGTCGTCACCGCGTCATGGTGTGTCATTGCTATGGCTGACTATTACCGGACATTGTCCTCGTGGCGGCAGAAGCTATGGGGCCTTGGTGCGGGCCGTTGAGGGTCTGGGGGCGGCTTCGAGGACCTGGTGGAAGAAGTCGTCCAGGGATCCGATGTGGGCGTGGTCGAGTCGTTTCTGGAGGAACTCGGTGCGAAGCCGGGCGAATCGGCGCTCGCGGAGGCGCGCGGCGATTCGCGGCTGGGCATCCTGGAAGGAGGTGGACGTGCCGCCTTCGATGCGGCCGACCTTGACGATGAAGAAGGCCCTGGCTGCCTCGAACGGCTCGCTGAATGCACCGGTGTCCAGTTGGCAGAGGCGTTTCCACGCGGGATCGTAACGCTTGACAAGCGGGGAGGTGCGTGCCGAGATGAAGCCGTAGGCTCCGCCGTTGCTCCGCATGCGGCCACGGGAGTGCTTGCGGGCGACCTCCTCGAATGGGGTCCCTTGGGCAAGCTCGGCGTGGGCGGCGGTGACGGCGGTTCGGGCTTGGCTGCGGGCAGTGCTGATGGCCTCCGGGGTCGCGACGTCCTGCGGATCGAGGAAGGCTGCGAACGGGATGTCGATCAGGAACATTTCGCGCCGGGGCTCGGTGTCAAAGTCAGCGTGGTGTGACTCGTAGTCCCGGCGGAGTTCGCGTTTCGAAGGTTCCGCGATCATGGGAAGGAGCTTGTCGCGGAGGTATTGCTGGACCACGCCCTTGCGGCGGAGCATTTCACGGACGTCGGCGCGGGTCTTTCCGTGGGCGGTCAGGAACTTTTCGTACCGTGTCTCCCGTCCGCCGAATTCGCGGTTGATCCGCTCTTTTTCCATCTTGTCTACGAACTTTTCGAGTTGCGGCTCGATGGTCTCATTGATGAGGGCGCGGGCCTCGTGCCAGATCAGTCGCTCGGTGACCGCTTCGACCAGCGTCTGACGGATGAGCTCGTTGCGTCGCTGGAAGTACACGGAGGGCGGTAGTTGCCGGGCGTCGCGCTGGAGGGTGGTGCGGATCGGATCGAGAACGTCATCGACGGTGATCATGTCGTCGTTGATCGGCAGGACGTTGGCACGAACCGCATGGGGCGAGGGCACGGCGGGAGGCGGCTGCGCGTTCCTTGAGATGAAGACCGTCGGGCCGGTCGGTTCGGAGGGATGTTCCCGGCCGTCGGCCGTCGCGGTCGCGTCGAGTTCGGGAGTGGTGGCCGCGGCGAGGTCCGGACGCTCGACCCGATTGGGGGAGGGCGGCGGTTCCGAGGCGTCGCCCGTTTGGTCGGGATGGAATCGCGTCTGCCACCAACGAGCCATGGAGACGCGATTGCCGTTGCCGTCGTGGCACGCGACCGTGAAGACGACGCAAAGGAGGCACATCCGGTACCGAGGTCGAGCGGACATGGCTGCGAATTGTAGCGTGGAGGCCGTTTGGCGGCGAACGCGGAGTCGATAGCGGGCGATCTGATGGACGGCATGCAGTTGACAAGGGATTGGAGCGTATGGAAGCTATGGCCGCTATCGGTCCAGGCGCTACGCGCGGTTTCGGTGGCGAAATTCGGCCAGCCGGGACGGCGTGACGGGCGGTGGCTGCCAGATGCACGCGGCGGTGCGCGTCGGGCGGTCACGTGAAAGGACATGCATGCCACACGGAGCGGAGGCATCACCACGAATTGCGGTTTTGGTGCCGTGCTACAACGAGGCGCCGACGGTTGCGAAGGTGATCGCGGACTTCCGGCGCGCGTTGCCGGAGGCGGTTATCTATGTGTTTGACAACAACAGCACCGACGGCACGGCCGACCTGGCGCGGTCAGCGGGCGCGACGGTCATCCGCGAGAAGAAGCAGGGCAAGGGCCACGTCGTCGCGGCGATGCTGGAACAGGTCGAGGCGGATCTGTATGTGATGGTCGACGGAGACGACACCTATCCGGCGGACCGCGTGGACGATCTGCTGGCGCCGCTCCGGGCCGAGGCGGCGGACATGGTCGTGGGGCTTCGGAAGGCGACCGACGCGGAGGCGGCGTATCGGCGGTTTCACGTCTTCGGCAACTGGCTCGTGCGGTCGCTGATTAATGCCATCTTCGGTTCGACGTTGACCGATATCATGAGCGGGTACCGGGCGTTCACGCGGCACGTCGCGCGGAACATGCCGGTCATCGCCTATGGCTTCGACATCGAAACGGAAATGACGCTGCAATGTCTATATCGGCGATGGGTAATTCGGGAGGTGCCGGTGGCCTATCGCGAACGGCCGGCGGGAAGCGTCTCGAAGCTGAACACGTTTAAGGACGGGTTGCGCGTGGTGTTCCGGATACTGAACGTGTTTCGATCGTACAAGCCGCTGACGTTTTTCGGCGGCATCGGGATCGTGTTGTTCGCGATCGCCGGGGCGCTGGCGGTAACGGTGATGTCGACGCCGCCGTACGAGGGTTCGGTGTATCGCACGTCGCTGATCGTCCTCGGGACGACGTCGGCGGCGATGGGTCTCGTTTCGGTCAGCATCGGTGTGATCGTGCAACTGATCAACTTCCGGTTTCTGGAGCTGGATTCGCTCCTGCGACGGCGCCGATAGGCCGTGACGCCGGAGCGCGCAGGCTGGAAGCCTGCGCCACAGGGGAAGCCGCCACCGATGCACAGGTTGTGCTTGAAAGGAGTCACGAAGTCATGTCTACAAAAGTCTCAGCTACGCTGTCAGACCGGATGACCCAGGCGTCTGCCGCGGCAGCGGATCGTTTCGGCATGGCGCCGGTCGGGGAGTCGCGGCTGGATGACGCACTCGCGAACGCGATCGATCCTCAGAAGATGATCAACAACTGCGCGGAGGTGTGGCGGGTGTCGGCGGAGCAGGCTCGCTCGGTGTTGGCGGAGCACGGATTCGGCGGTGTGTTGGCGCGGCTGCGACCGGACGCGAGTGCGGCGGGCCAGGAGGGTGAAATACAGGGCGAGCCGTTTGCTCCGTCGGAAGTGCTCTCGCCGGGGGACCGGGGCGTCCGGATTCGGGCGTTGAACCCCAGCTTCGGTGAGCCGGCCATGGCTGCGGCGTCGATTCTCGAATCGGTGCGGTCGAGCTTGAGCGCGTTTTTGCCGACGGCGAAGCGGGACACCCTCGGCCTGTTGTATCGCGATGATCCGGGAGCCTTCGTCGAGCGGTTCTTGTCGCGGGACGCGCCCAAGATCGACGCGTATGTGGGCACGCACTTCGGGAATGCGGGACCGCAGTACCTGGTCAACAGTGGGATCGGGGCGAACGAACAATTCAACTATTTCGTCAGCGCCTTGGCCAACGCGCGGCCGGATTGCCGCTGCACCTGGTTGCTGGCCAACTCGCCGAAGGCCGTTTCTGAGCTGCCGCGGGACGCTCGGGTCGACAACACACTGTTTATGGAGTTCTCGCGGAGCGGGATTACAGAGGAGACGATCAAGCTGCACGAGTTTACCCCGCGAGCGGCGCGGCGGGTGGTGTTCGCCAACGCCGGTCCGCTTCGCGAGCTGGCAGAGCGTGACGGCAATCTGGTGCTGGAGCTTCCGAGCGAGGTGTCCGGCCGGTACGGGCGGAACAAGACGCCGATCCTGATGGCGCCGATGCACGTTGCGGGGCTGGACGTCCGGGCGTACTGGGGGACGATCAGCGCAGCGTGCGGCGCCATGGATCTTTCCGACCCGGCGTCGGCGCCGGTGGCGTTGGCGACCTACCTGCGGGTGCAGCAGCTTCGATACGGTGTGAATCACATCTACCTCGGGACGAACGATCCGCTTCTGCGTTATTCGGCGGACGAGTTGTGCCAGTTCTGGAATGAGGGTGTCAATCGAGACGGCAATGACATGACGATGTCGCGCTATCTCGGGCTGCCGCGAGATTCTCACATGAACCTCGAGGCCATTTTGGGGACGAGCGAGCACAAGATTGCCATCTTCCTTCTGTCCATGAGTGAGCCGGCCGGTCACCCGTTGTTGTGCGGTTCGATCGATTCGCTTCGGAGCGCACACGCGGGCCTGACGGCGGGGCAGACGGACACCGTCCTCGCGCTGGCCAACGCCAAGCGATGCAGCGAAAAGATGCCCACGATCGTGATCACGGTGGACCGGGTGGACCTGGCGTCGTCGGCGGTGCTGGGGCAGATCTGGGCGGACACCACGCTGGTCTATTCTCGTCTCATCGGCGGCGATCCGGGATCGAATCCCGAGGTGAAGGCGGTCCGCACGCGGGCTGCAGAGTGGCTTGCCGACAAGGACCAGGCGTTTGCGCTGCTGGGCGATGGGGTGTGAAGCTGACTGCGCGTCGTGCATGGGATGGGCGAAGGTCGGCGGTTAGATGGCCGGGCGCGCCGAATCGTCGTCGCGGTCTTCGTCGGCGTCTTCGAAAAGATCACCGGGCGTGGTCCAGTCGGGTGCTTCGCCATCGAGTTCCGTGTCGGACATAGGGGCCTGGCCGCGAAGGTGGCGCGTGGTTGCGATGATCGGGCCGCTGAGCGCGTAAGCCACCGCCGCGAGCGCGATGGTGAGCTGGAACTGAACAACGAGTCCGATGAGGCCGGCGATCAGGATGGCGACAACCTGCCGGAAGGGCCGCCGACCGCGCAACAGGTTGTTGACAAGGTGGAGGTAGGGCAGTCGGCTGACCATGAGGAGGCCCAGAACCATCGCCATGGGCGGCAGGGCGCGAGCGACCACATGGCACACCGACGTCGGGGCGACGGCCTTGAGCAGGTCTTCGTGGAGTATCACGAGCGTGATGATGGCCGCAGCGGCTCCGGGGGTGGGCAGGCCGTGGAAGCCGAGGTGGGCGGACTCGTCCTCGACGTTCTCGACGTTGAATTTTGCCAGTCGGAGGGCGGCGCAGCAGACGAACGTGGCGGCCATGACCCACTCGGCGCGCCAGTAGACGCGTCCCCACATCGTCAAGTCGGCGATGTGTCCGGGTTGGACGATGCAAAGCACGAGCACGGCCGGCGCCACGCCAAAGCTGACGATGTCCGCCAGCGAGTCGAGTTGGCCGCCGAACTCACTGGTCTTACGGGCGAACCGTGCGAGCCGACCGTCCAGGGCATCGAACACCATGGCGCCCATCAGGAGGTAGGCGGCGATGGCCAGGTAGGTCGGGAAGAGGTTTTCCAATCGTGCGTTGTTGAGCGTGTTCGTGGATAGATCGGCGCCGGCCGCTTGGACGCTGAGGAGGCAGAGGTAGACTGCGCCGAGGCCGCACACAAGGTTGCCGAGCGTCGCCAGGGATGGCAATACGGCGATGGTCTTGAGCACGCGTTCACGCCGGCGTTTCCGCCGGGTTTGTCCGGTTGTGCGACCGACGATTCTCACGAGTACGGCTCCATTCGATTCAATTCGCCGCAGCGGTGGATATATCGTCATCGGCCGCCGCTGTGTTTACGTCGTCGTCGGCCTGATGGCTGCAGTTCCTTTCGACGTGGACAAGGACGGAGGAACCGCCTCGGACACGGTCGCCCACCCGCACGACGGCGCGGACTTCAGGTCGATCAGGAAGGATCAGTTCGGTACGCGAACCGAACTTGATCAGGCCGAACCGCCCACCGCGCGTCACGCGGTCGCCGGCTGCGACGCGGCAGACGATCCGGCGGGCAACGAGCCCCGCAACCTGGCGGACGATGATGGGCCCCGGCACGTCCGCGTCCGGCTCGATCCGAATCGTCATGGCCTCGTTGCGGACGCCGCTTTCGGGGTGGCGGGCATCGAGGAACTCGCCGGGGCGGTAGTCGGTCCGAATCACGCGGCCCGCACAGGGGGACCGGTTGATATGGACGTTGAAGAGCGACAGGAAGATTCCGATGCGGACGGCCGGTCCCTCGAATCCTTCTGACTCGGGCAGGCGGGTGACTTCGGTGACGGTGCCGTCTGCCGGGGAAACGAGCCGGCCTGGCTCGGTCGGGATGGTTCGATCTGGATCGCGGAAGAAGGCGAGGGTAAACAACCACAGTGCCAACAGCGGACCTGCCGCAAGCCACCACCACGGCGAGCCTGTGATCGCCGCCCACGCAGCCAGGCCGCCGCCCGACCCAAGCGTCAGGCTGGAGAGGATGAGTTCACGAAGTCCGTCTCGCGCGAGTATCATGGTCTGTTCCGGAGGCACTCTCTCACCACGAGGACGCCGGGCGGGCCGATCCTTCACGAGGAGCATGACGGCCGATGCCCTGTGCGTCGCTCTCTCAACATGATACGGAACCCAATAGGGACCGCCACACGCGAGATCCTTGTCGCGAGTACTTGCGACCTACGGAAACGGGAGCCGGTCGCTGGCGACCGGCTCCCGTCAGGAGGACTTCACGGCTGGTGGCCGTTGGCTGTCTTTTGAAGCGGCGGTTATCCGCCGTCTGCGGGGCGCCAATTGGGTTGCCAAATGCTGAACTCGGAGTGGATGGCGACGCGGGTGTCGAAGTAGCGGTATTCGGCGTGACCGTCGGCGAAGCCGAGGTCCCACTTGGAAAACTCGCGATGCCACCCATAGCGCTGGGGTTCGGCCAGGGATTCCTGAAGGGTCGGCCCGGCGCGGTAGCAGGCGCTGTAGCATCCCTGCTCGAGCCACATGACAAACCTGGACGCGTCACCGCCGGCCATGTGTTTGGCGATTCTTTCGGAGTAGCTGCGGAGACCAAAGAGGCTGAAATTGCCTCCGGAGTTCCACGTGTAGCCCTGCATGAACCGGGTGTTGAGGGTGAAGCTGCTGCCGTTGGCCTGCCAAGAGGTTCTCGCTTCATCCTCAATGACGCTGCCGGGTTGGCCGATGATCGAGGTCGTGTAGGATCGATCACCGGGGTCTTTGTAGACATCGAGCTGGATTCTGTCGCCCTGGGCTTCCGGAGAGACATACTTGTTGAGCGCACGAACCTGGGCCGGGTAGAGGGTGCTGTCGACGTTGAAACTGGCGTTTTCCGGGGCGGGGTCCGGCGCCGCAAAACCGCCGAATACCCACGGGGTGTACAACGAGATGTTGAAGATGCCTCCGGGATTGCCTGCCGTGCCACCGTGGGCGGGGAATTTGTACCACGGGATGACCGGTGTGCTGCCGTTGTCCTCGTCACCCAGGTACATCGTGCTGCTCTGGCCGAGTGTCTTCAAAAGGCCCTGGCATTTGGCGACCTTGCCCATTTCACGGGCCCTGCCCAAGGCCGGAAGCAGGATCGAGATCAGCAAGGCGATAATCGATATCACCACGAGCAATTCGATCAGCGTAAAGCCCGACCGGCCTGCGCGCAACTCCTTCTCCATCGTAAAACCTCCCTAAACGGCGCGGCCACTGTTTATCCCGAAACAGCCGCGCATACTCCACACGAAACGGCTGCCGGTCTCGTCCAAACCGGCTTGGCCTGCTATGAGCCGCGTCACACAGACGGCGGCGGTTTCTTCTTCTTCTTCACCGGCTCTTCGTAGTAAAGCTCTTCTTCGTCCGGTTTATCTTTCGGCTCCACAGAGGGCTCTTCTGTCGGCCGTTTTGGCTTCAGCACGGGCACGTCCGGATGGCATTTCGGGCAGACTCCGGAACTGCCGGGTACATCCGATGAAAAATACTTGGTTGCGCATTTCGGACAGGTCGCAACTCGGTAGGCGTCTTTCTCATTGCAGGCGGGGCAAAACAGCGGCGACGCGCCACCGGCCTTGGCCTGAGCTTCGGACACCTCGGAGATCGTCAGGCTGAAGGCATGGCGACACTCGTCGCACATCCATTCCGTGGCGCTCTCCGGAGCATCCGGCAGCGTGCTGGAACCGGGGCGCGAAAGCCAGAACGCGACACCCGCACCCACCAAGGCAACAACAATGACGCCGATTTTGATCTGTTGCACGTTCTATATCTCCCGGTGCCGCGCGGCTTCACCCGAACCCTTATTGTAACCGGTGGGCTCCACTGTTGTCCAGCCGATTCCGCCAAGAGTTCCACCCACATGATAATACCCGCCAAAACTGCAAACGCTCGGCAAAATGCCGAAGATCATATCAGATGGGCCGGACCGCGCGGTCGAAGTGTCCCCTTCCTGCTGGCCATCCGTGATGGCGCTTACTGCTGGCCGAGGAGGCCCGGGAGCAGGGCTAGCAGTCCGCGGAGGGCTTGGCCGCGGTGGCTGATGCGGTTTTTTTCGTCGGGCGGGAGCGCCGCGGTCGTCGTATCTATCGATGGGACAAGGAAATACGGATCGTAGCCGAACCCGCCGGTCCCGCTGGGAGTGTCGATGATGCGACCTTCGATCGCGCCTTCGACCTCGGCCAGAACGCGGTCGCCGGCGACGAGAGCCAGCGCGCACCGGAACCTGGCGGTCCGAGCCTCCGCCCGTACGCCGGCAAGGGCGGCGAGCAGCTTTTTGTTGTTGGCCCGGTCGAGGGCTGCGCGAGGCGTCTCCGGCGGCAGTTGAGCGTATCTGGCCGAGTGGATTCCGGGGGCTCCACCAAGGGCGTCCACCTCCAGCCCTGAATCGTCCGCCAGAGTCCAGAATCCGGTCTCTCGAGCATAGTATCGGGCCTTGCAGGCCGCGTTTTCGGCGAAGGTGGTCCCGTCTTCGACCGGGGGGGGCACGGGCCGCTTCAGGTCGGCGAGGGACAGCCAGCGGACCGGCGGCATGATGGGTGCGTCGGCTGGATCGGTCAGGACAGCGATGATCTCGCGGGATTTACCGGGATTGGCGGTCGCGATGAGAATCCGGTGCATGGCGGCACGCCCTTGTACGCGGCGCGGGCTGCGGCCGCAAGGCGGGGAAACGTCAAAAAGTCAAAAAGTCAAAACCGGGGGTCAGGGGAGGTCGAAAGCTGAAGACTGAAGACTGCGACGTTCCAGTCCAAGCTACACAGTAGATAGGCAATTCGGACTCGTTTCGCTCAGCACAAAACCATCGGGCGTTGGGAATGAGGGCCCTTCCACAGGGCCGGCACCGACACGGTTGGCACTTTCTCCGGCACGAACCCGGCTTTCCTGACAGGGGTTGGCAGGTCCGGACCGTGGGCTGCGTCGCTCGCCGGCGTGGCCGAGCGGCTACTCCTGCGAATCGGGTGTGTCGACTCTTGGTATCCGGACCAAGAATGACTGGTTGGGCAGGGGTTTTCCCTGGGTGCCGGCGCGGCGTTTGGAGATCTTGCGGCCGTTTTCGAGATTCCAGCGGAACTCGGCCTCGGATTGGAGCCGGAGGACCGCTTCGCTGTAGGTGTGGTGGCCGGGCGATAGTTCTTCGACGGCGTCAAGAGCGAAGGTGCCGACGCAAATGTCGCTTCGGGGTTTGTCCGGGGCGTGGTAGTAGTAGGCTTCATAGCCGCGGTTCCTGAGGTCGCGGACCCAGTCGACGGCGGCTTGTTTGTAGTTATGGAGCGTGGGGGTGTTGTAGGTCACACCGACGTGGAGCGTGTAGGCACCCTTGGCGTGTTGCAGGTCCCACTCAGGCGGGCCGGCGTCCTCGATGGGCATCGGAATCGGGCGAGCCTGAAAGAAAGGCGGGGTCTCTCCGACGGACAACCCGCGGATGAATCTGAGGTCTTCCTTAAGCGCTGCGCTGAAGGCGGGGGCGGTTCCATCGTCGGGCTGTTTCAGCTCGTAGGTCCCGTAGTAGACCAGACTGCGCTCAGGCTCGTGGACGACGCGGACGGCGTCGGGCCGGAGCCTCCGGACGTTCTGGAGCGCGGTTCCCAATCGATCCGCTGCCTGTCGGCGGCCGCGTCCCTCGAAGAACACGCATTCGATGGTCCAGGTCTCTGTGCTGCGTTTGGAATGGAAGAGGTTCCAGTCACGCTTTCCAGCGGCGTCGGGTCTGCCCCAGTCGCGGTTCCAGCGGCTCGGCTCGCAGCCGGAGGTACCCCATGTGAGCAGGCACAGAGTCAGGGGGAGCAGTAACCGAAGGGACATCTCAAGGGTTCCGTCAGGCGCGTTTCCGCAGCGCTTGTGTCTGTAGCTCGTGCAGCCGGCGAATGCCGCGCGAGGCGACGGATATCATCCGGTTCATCTGCTCGCCTGTAAACGTTGCGCCTTCGGCGGCGCCCTGCACCTCGACGAAACGGCCTTTGCCGGTCTGCACGACGGTGAAATCGACCTCGGCTTCCTTGTCCTCAAGATAGCACAGGTCCAACAGCACGCGCCCGCTCACGATCCCGGCGCTGACGGCCGCGACGGTGTCGATCAGCGGCGAGGCGCGAAGCCGGCGGTCGCGCCGGAGTTGGCGGATGGCGTCGGCGAGGGCGACATAGGCGCCGGTGATGCTCGCGGTGCGCGTGCCGCCGTCGGCCTGGAGGACGTCGCAGTCGAGCCAAATGGTGCGCTCGCCGAGCCGGTCCATATCGACGACGGCCCGGAGGGAGCGGCCGATCAATCGCTGAATCTCCTGGGTCCGGCCGTCGATCTTTCCGGCGCGGTTGCGACGCCGCCGTTCGCCGGTGGAGCCGGGCAGCATTTCGTACTCCGACGTGACCCATCCCCGCCCGCTGTCCTTGCGCCACGCGGGAACGGCCTCCTCGATCGTGGCGGTGCACAGGACGTGGGTGTCGCCCGATCGGATCAGGACGGACCCCGGCGCCGCAGAGGTGAAGCGGCGGTGGATCGTCACCGGTCGTAGTTCCGTCGGTCGTCGCCCGTCGGGTCGCGCCATCGATCGATCTCCGTTATCGGCGTTCCGCAGTCCGGCGGACATGATACCGCACGCGGCGTTGGCGGTCAGTCGGAATCCGATGGGGGATCGGTTCGGC
>JBHHVX010000125.1:0-10491 GCA_046754505.1 Phycisphaerae bacterium
GGTGCCACTGGCGGCTTGTCCGCCAGTGCATCGACGCACAGTGCCTTTCACGGACACGGGCAGACAAGCTGCCCGTGGCACCCGCCGCCGATCGTGTGACCGAGCCACTACTTGCCCACGCAGAAGCGGCCAAAGACCCGGCCCAGCAGATCGTCCGGCAGATCCTGACCGACGAGCCGACCGAGCCGATCGGCCGCCGTGTGAAGTTCCAGCGCGACCAGATCGGCGTTGTCGAGGCTGTCGCCCGAAGCCGCGGCGAGTTTCAACGCGTCTCGCACTGCCTCGACCGCCCCGCGCAACGCCTGGCGGTGTTCGGACATCAGGACGATGGTCGCGTCGTTCGAGTCGATCTCTCGGTCGTGCAGCGCGCCGGCGATGAGCGCCTTCAACGCGTCGCACCCCGCGCCGGTGACCGCACTCGTGGGACACACCGGTCCGAGGCCGAGGGCCTCCAGGCGCGCGACCGCGTCCGCCAGCCGATCCTCCGCGAGAAGGTCCGCCTTGTTGGCGACCACGACGGCGGCATCCGACGCCGTGGCATCGTGCTCGCGCCTGGCGGGCCAGGCCCGCGGATGGGTCACATCGACGACATGCAGGACCAGCTCGGCCTCGGCCTTGGCGCGGCCGGCCGCATCCTGTGCCAAGGCGTCGAGTTTCGTCCGAGGTCGATCGACGCCGGCCGCGTCGATCAGCAGACAGTCCGCATCGGCCCATTGCAACGGTGCGGAGAGGACGTCGCGCGTGGTTCCCGGAACGGGGGCGCAGATGGCACGGTCCATGCCGGTCAGGCGATTCAGCAGGCTCGACTTGCCGACATTGGGCGCCCCGAGCAGCAGGACCCGTGGGAGCCGCCCCCAGCGCTCCGCCCGCAGGCCGGCGTCCGAGGCACGTTGCAGCGCATCAGCAACGGACCTCAGCCGTGCCCGAAGCTGATCCGGCGCGATGAACTCGATCGGCTCATCGGCAAAGTCCAAGGCCCCTTCCACCAGAGACAACAGGTCCGCCAGCTCTTCCCGGGCGGCCAAGGCCGTTCGCGACAGTGCCCCGTGCAGCAGACGCTCGGCGGCCTGAAGCTGGCGGTCGGATCGAGCGGCGATCATGGCCGCAACGCCGTGGACCTGAGCCAGATCCATCCGGCCCGCCAGAAAGGCCCGAGCGGTAAACTCGCCCGGCTCGGCGCGGCGGGCACCGGCCGCGAGCAGGGCCTCGACCGTCAGCGCGAGGACGCCCGGCGCCCCAAGCAGATGAAGCTCAACCATGTCCTGTCGGGTATAGCTGCGCGGCCCACGGAAGAGCATGACAGACCCGGGCAGGTCGGCCTGGGCCACGCGAATCGTTCCATCCAGATGCGTGTTTTCGAGGATCTCGGACAGTCGCCGGGATCCGTCCGGAGTGAAGACCCGCGTAGCGATTTCGACCGCCGCCGGGCCGCTCAGCCGGACGATGCCGCGAACGGACGAGCCGGGCGGCGAGCTGATCGCGACGATGGTGTCTTCGACGTTCATGGCGATCGGCGTTCGTCACCGCAAATCGGCCGTCACTCGAGGAGGGTCGCCGCCTCGACCTCGTACTTCTTCCATCGGTTCCGGGCGGCAGACGACTGGTCCGCGAGCGGCGGCAGGCCGTGAGAACAGGCCCTGGCGGTCTCGTCCACCGCGCAGAACAGAAACGTCCCCGTGACGACGAGCTTCTGGTCGTCTCGCGGTTGGACGAGCCGGCCGTCGACGCGCACGCCGATCGTGGATTCGCCGACGTAATCCAGGCGACCGGTGAGTTGCAGCATCTCCCCAAGTCGAGCGGGTGTCCGCATCGACAGGCTTCGAATGGACATGAAGACGAGGGGTCGCGGACGCTCAAAACAGCTCTCGGCCGTCACATAGGCCATCTGCACGCACCAATCGACACATCGACCCGCGTATAGCGTCTGATGATGGTTCAGGTCCTCGCCCTTGACGAGGTGACTGGAGGTCATGACCCGGTCTGCGGGTGCATCGGGCGGCATCGGCGGTCCCTTGTGGTAGTCCGGCTTCGTGATCGGCCCCGGCCGCGGTCCACCGTTGTGGGCTGTGGCCCCGACACCGGCTGGAACCCGGCGACACACCGAGTCTGGCCTTCCAAGTCAGGTAGTATAAGAGCGTGTATGAGAAGTGCCAAACCAGAGCCTCGTCTGGTCAGGGCCGCGACCTGCTGTGCCGAGAATCCCTTCTCGGCACGTCTGTTAAGAGGATTCTCGGTCCTGCACCCAAGCCGCCAGTGGCACCCGTGCAGGCTGGAAGCCTGCGCCACAACCCCACAACCCGCGGCGCCTATGCGGTCTCGCCCGTTGCCGCCACCAGCGCCGCGTACAGCGCCATCCATTGATCGACCGCCAGGTTTTCGGGCCGCGCGGCGGGGTCCACGCCCGTGGAATCGATGGCCGCGATGGCGAGCGGCGCGTCGGTGCGGCGGCGCGCGGTGTGAAGCAGGGTCTTGCGACGATGTAGAAAAAATGACCGGACGAAGGCCGCCAAGCCGGCCGCGTCCGCGGGGCCGGCCGGATGCACGTCCAGACGCAACATCGTCGAGTGGACACGCGGCATCGGCCAGAAGGCCTCGGGCGGGACGCGGCAGATCCGGCGGACACGCCCGAACGCCCCGGTCACGATGGCCGCCGGTCCGTAGTCGCGTGTCGACGGTTCGGCGGTAAGCCGCTGGGCCACCTCAGTCTGCACCGTGAAGCACAGACGGCAAAACGGCAGGTCGCTCAGGAGCAGGTCGATCAGGAGTGGCGTGGCGATGTCATACGGAAGGTTGGCCACCAGCAACAGTTCACCACCGGCCGACGTGTGCCCGGCTCGCATCGCTGCCACCAGTTCCGGCGAGAGGGTCGACTTGTTCAGGAGCGCGTCGCCCCGCACGACGACGACCTTGCCGCACGCCCGCGTCTGCGCCTCGACCATGTCCGCGAGGAGCGGATCGATCTCCGCGGCCACGACGCGCCCCGCCGACACGGCGAGCAGACCGGTCAGGGAACCGGTTCCGGCACCGACTTCGACCACGCAGTCGCGCGGTCCAATCTCCGCGGCGTCGACGAGCTTGCGCATCAGGTTGCGATCGATCAGGAAGTGCTGGCCGAAGCGTTTGCGGGGCCTCCGCCCGACCGCGGTCAGGATCCGCAGGATGTCCGATTTCGTCTGAAAATGTGCGTCGTCCGTCATGATCGGCGGCTGAGGCTCCAAAGTGCGGACGGGACTATACTGGTCCGCCGTCCGCGGCTTGCCATCATAAGGTGACAGCCGAGACCCGCCTCCTGCAAGGAGCCCGACCATGCGATCCCATGAAGTGCTTCGACAGGCCGCCGAACAGATCGGCGTCAAGTCCCTGGCCTCCCAACTGCGGCTCAGCCCGGCCCTGATCTACAAGTGGTGCGAGCAGGCCGACGTGGATGACCCGGACGCCAGCGGGACGCGGAACCCGCTCGACCGGCTGCGGGACATCGTTCGAGTGACCGGTCACATTCCCGTGGTAAGCTGGCTGTGCCACGAGGCGAACGGGTTTTTCGTCTACAATCCGGAATCGGAATGCGAGGACATCGACACCGACCTGCTTCAGTCGACGCAGCACCTCGTCGCCGCGTTCAGCCGGCTGCTTGCCGAGGTCAGCCGATCGGTGGCGAACGACGGAGCCATCGACCCCAGCGAGGCCGACCGAATCCGCCAGCACTGGGAACGCCTCAAGACCACGGCGGAGACGTTTGTGGTCGCCTGCGAGCGCGGGGTCTATCACAAGCACGAGCGCTAAAGTGCCGACCTAATTCGATGCAGAATCGGAACGCCAAGTGTGACATGCGGGGTGCCCGAGCCGGTCGCCTCGTCGGACGATGCACGCCCGGCCGATTCCTGCGGCGCGCGGCGGCGGGCGCGATGCTCGTGGCCTGCCTCGCGACGTACGCCGGTTGCGATGGGACGGACTCGAACGCGTCGGTCGGGTCCACCAAGCAGGCCGGCCAGCCGCTCGGAGGAGGCTATCGGAAAGGCTTCGATGACGGGATGGCCTCGCTCACGGACTTCCACGCCAACTGGGTCTGGTTGTGGACGATGCCGGAAGATTATCAGAACGAATACAACCGCGGGTGGGAGGACGGCCGGAACGTCCGAAAGATCCAGGACCGCCAGCGGAAGATGAACCGCTGATCGGCGCGGGCGGCGACCCTGCAGCGAGCACAGGCTGCGGCCGCCCGCGGTCGCATCGACACATGAGAGAAAGCGATGACGATCGAACTGGAGAATCGAGACGGCGTTTCGTTCGTGACGTGTGCGGGTGAGCTGCGAGGCGCCGACGACGCCCACTGGTTTGGCCAAATGAACGCCCTTCTGGACAAACCGGACGCCCGGCTCATCATGGATCTGGAAAAAATGACCTACCTCAACTCTTCGGGCCTGGGAAAGCTGGTCCAGCTCGCGGCTCGGGCCAATTCGCAGGGCGGCCGCGTGATCCTGAGCAACGCCTCGCCCTTCGTCCGCGGCGTGATCGAGGCCACCGGACTCAACCGGTTCTTCGAATTGGCCGACACGACCGACCAGGCATTATCACGAATCACGTAACCCGACCCGCGCCTCTGCACTGCGCCCGTTCATCGCTGCCGATCGAGTTCTTCTTGAAGGCGCTCCGATTCCTCTTCCAGTCGGTCGGCTCTGCGCTCCAGCTTTTCCGCGTCCCGGCCCGTGCGCTCGGCCTGACGCTGAATTTGTCGGGCTTGGAGCTCGAGGGCGCGGCCCTGCGACCGCAGCTCATTGGCTTCGTCGCGACTGTCGGCCTTCTCGGCCCGGTCGTTCAAGTCTTCGGCCCGTTCCATCAGCTCAGAGGCCTGGCCCTCGAGACGATCCTGCTCAGTGGCGGCCTGATCTGAGGCCTCTCGCAGACGATCGATCTCGCGCGTCAACGCTTCGAGCCGGTGCCGAACCTCATCGATCTCGTCTGGCCCGACCGTTTCCGGTCGCCCGGCCGCCCGCTCGGCCCGCTCCTGCTCGGCGTGCATCTGGGACTCGACCTCCTGCATTTGCCGCAACGCGTGTCTGAGCTGGGCCTGCGTTTGCGACGGACGGAGGCCGTCGTGCGTGGGTGCCACCGGTGCGATGCCGTCGTGCGGATGAATCATCTGCAGAAAGGCCTGAAAGACCTCATGCTGTTGGGCGGTCGCATGAACCTCGATCCCCCATTCGGGCAGCGGGCGGACCTGGATCGGCACGTCCGGCAGGACCATCAGCGCGGTCAGCAGTTCGAGCTTCCGGGGCGGCAGTTCGTAGGTCCGAGGCATCAGGCGCTGATCGGGCGGCGTCTGGGCGGCGAAGGGATCGCGGTGGGGCCGGAGAACGATCGGCGGGATTCGGCCGCCGGTCTGACGGAAGCCCTCCAGCATCCGGACGATCTTCTCGAGCCGCTCGTTGAGTTCGGCGTTCTGATGCTCGAGCCTCCGGAGCCGTTCCTCGACCTCGGGCGGCGGGCGTTCCGACGATCTCTCCGGACCGGCGTTATGGCCCGTCGACGAATGCGCGGTGGCGGCGTCCGGCCGCGGCGGGTCGGACCGTGCGGGCGTCGCCAACCAACCGCCGATGGCGAGGGCGACGGCGAGCGTCAAACCGGACAGGGACAGTCTCGGCTTCATCGTTTGTGTCATCACCATGGCAAGCCTCCGGGAAAACCGTTTTGCATGGACGGAGGTCACGCCGATGCCCACGGCGGGCATCGGTGCGGGGCTTCCGTTGATATAGCGTTGGGTCGCGAGCAGGGCCTCTGCGTAGGCGCGGCGCCCGCGCGGCTGGAGCCACGTGACCCAGGCGTCGCAACAGGCGTCGGCCTCCTCGTTCAGACGGCGGCGGACCCACCACAAGAGCGGGTGCCACCAATACAGACTGCTGACGATGATTTCGAACCACCGTACCCAGTGGTCGCGGCGGCGAAGGTGCGCGAGTTCGTGCAGGATGACCGCGTTCCGGCCGGGTTCGTCCAGCTCATTCCACAGAGCAGCAGGCAGAATCAGTCGAGCGCGTCGGCCGCACCAGATCATGGGCGAAATGCAGAGGTCGGTCATCACCGTCTTGGGCGGCCGCCGCAGGCCGACAATCCTCGCGGCGCCGGCGACGGCCCGCCGCACGGCCCGGGTCGCGGGGCGGGTCCGCCGAAAACACCGCAGGAATCGAATCGTGCGAGCGCCCGCCACAAGGCCCCACGCGGCGACGCCGACCAGCCACATCTCGAGCGGTGGCGCGGGCAGACGCCCCATCGAATCCCGCAGGTCCGACAGACGCCGGCCCCAGCCTCTCAGGCGAGCCGCCGCGGGCGGTGTTGACGAGCGCGGGTCCGGTGGGACGACCGGCTCGGCTCGGGCACGAGTTGTGGGCGATTGGACAGGGCCGCTGTCAAACGCCGGCGGCTCCTCGCGCTGCGCCGGTTGCCAAGGGGCGCCGCCTTGGGCGAGCCTCATCGCTGGCAAATCGGGAACGACGAGGTCGGGCTGAGCGCGTCCTGATTGCCGTGGTTCGGAGGGTGCGGAGGGTTTCTCGACGAGGCCGACCGCCGTATTCAGATCGATCGCCGAGTCTGGTAGGTGAGGCCGGGCGAGCGGCGGAGAGGAGTGGATCAGCAGCAGGATCGGCGGCGCGATGAACACGAGCAGGACCGCGAGCCAGAGGGCGTGCCGCGTACTCGGCCGGCATCGCCCCCACCGACCGATCGCCGCGGCCGCTAACGCGAGCGGAATCACCGCCAGGGCGTTGCGCCACAGCACCTCGGTCATCAAGTCGGCCCACCATTCCATCGTCACACCTTCCGCGACGCGCTCCGGCGTCGCTTCGTGACGTCCATTCCGTCGATCATCGCCTGCAACTCGGCGATTTCCTCCGGAGAGAACCGCTCCGTCCGCATGAGTTGCAGCACGAGCGGCGCCGCCGCGCCGTCATACAACTGCCGCACCACCGTCTTCAAGCGCGACCGCGTGACACGTTCCCGAGAAAGCGTCGCCGCATAGATATAGGCCAGGCCGGTCTTGTCGCTGGTGACGTAACCCTTGGCCTCCAGCCGGGTTAGAAAAGTCAGGACCGTCGTGTAGGCCACCCGCCTGCCCCCCCCGTGCAACTCCGTCATGACCTCGCGGACCGTGGATCTCCCCCGGTCCCACAGGGCACGGAGCACCTGGAGTTCCGCGTCACCGAGTTCAAAGTGCCGATCCGCCACTGAACGCTCCAACGAGGGGCCTTCCTACTACCAACGTAGTAATCCTACTACACCCGTCGGAGGAAGTCAAGCGGAACTTGAAAAAAAACGCAAATGCCGGCGGCGCGGGCCGGTCCGGTGCCGGACAGCCCCTGCGCCGGCTACGCCGTCTGCTTGCGGATGGTCATGTCAAAGTTGCGAACCATGGAGGTATGCAGACCGTAGCCGATGGCACCGTAGATGCCGGCCGCAACGAACGAGGCGATGGCAGCCGCGATCCGGGCCGATTCCAAGGCGGCTCCGGTCACGGGCGCCGCGAAGCTCTCGGCCAGCGCGGTCGCCGGGTCGATCGCGAGCCAGACGGCGTAATAGGGCGCGAACGGCATGATGGCGGCGGCCATCGGTTCGCTCGATCCGACCACCGCCCGGGCGCAACCGCTGAGCGCCAGCACGGCAAAGACGAGGATGCCACCGCTCGTGAAGACGGCGGCCAGCGTCTTGCGGCGTTTGATGGAGTAGTGAAGCCCGGTCATGCAGGCCACCGCCGTGAACGCCACGAACAGCAGCGGCAGCGTCAGGAGGGCATCCGGGTACATCACCGGCACCGGCACCGTGTTGCCGAACCTGTGGCCCCGGACGAGGTCGAACAGCACGAAAAGGACCACGGTCCCGTAGGGCACGGCCAGCATCGGCAGCGCGAAGCGGACCAGCCCGCTGATCTTGCCCCAGACGACCTTGCCGCTCGTGATCGGCGTGGAGAGCAGGAGTTCGAGCGTGTTGGATTCCTTCTCGCTGGTCATCGACGTGGCGGCGGTGGCGGTCGCGATGAAGAGGGTGATACCCAACTCGACGACGACGACCCCGAAGAGCCAGAGCCGAGTCTCCTGCACGCTAATCATACCCCGCCCGTAGTAGACGAGAATCGTCATTGCGACGAGGAAGCCGAGTGCGAGCATCGTATATCGGGCCACCGCGCCGCCGCCGGCCGCGCGCGAGGTCGCCTCGCGCCAGGCCACCGGATTCCGGCCGACGCGCCGCGGCCTGCGCCGGCGCTCGGGGGAACCCTCGGCCGACTGGAAGCGGCCGAAGATGCGATTCATCAGGGTCGGCTCGCCCTCCTTCACGCACCGCCGGACAAACGCCAGCGACGCCAGCACGAGGAGCGCCGAGAGGACCAGAGTCATGACGATGTAGCTGTACTGCGGATAGGCCAGCCAGATGTTCAGCGGCCAACCGTAGTGGGCCGCCGCGCCGAAGTCCGGTGCCGGCGTCCGCCCGAGCACGACCCACAGAGAGAGAAACGGATGGAAGGGCGCCAGCCAGCTCATGCGTTCCATTTCGCCGGGGGCGGGCATCGACTCGGGAGGGATCAGGTTCGACCAGCCGGCGAGGGCATAGACGGCCGTCAGGTAGAGCGCGATCGCGAGATAGAACGAGAAGATCGTCCGGCCGGTGCCGACCCGGATCACGCTGATGGCGATGGCGAGTGAGCCGGTCAGGACGGCCGTACACCCGGCGAGAGAGCTCGACAGCAGGATCTTGTCGCCGGTCACGCCGCCATAGACCATCATGATGCAGAAGAGCGGGATGCCGGCCAGCAGCAGCATGAAGACGAAATAGAGCCGGCTGAGGAGCGAGCCGAGGACGATCTGACCATTGGTCAGCGGCGTGGAGAGGAGGATGTTGAACGTCTGGGCGTTTTTCTCCTGAGTGATCGCGGCGGCGGTGAACAGGGGCGCGAGAATGCAGACCATTCCGAGTTGGATGGCCGAGACGTACTTGAAGACCTGCGTCGCCCCCTTGGCGAGGTCCGCCAGCGAGGGCGTGCCGCTCTGGGTGAACAGGACGCCGCCGATGACGAGAGCGGCGAGCACGCCCAGATAGCCCGCCCGGATGTAGACATGCTGAAGCCGCCGCCCGCCGGCATAGACGACGCGGACGAGGATCGGGTTGGCCGGCACGAGCCGCCACAGCCACCGACCCAGATCTTGCAGCATGGCCTGCACGTGTGAGAGTTCCTTTCAGTTTCGATCACCGCGGGGCAAACCCCCGGCGCTCAGACCCCGATCTTTTTCAGGCCCTTCTTGCGCAGCACGCTTCGCACGCCCTCCTCCGCGACGGCGCGCTGCCGGGAGTCGGGCAGGGCCTCGATCCGCCGCTTCAGTTCCTTCTCGAGGTCGATCAGCGGCTTTCTGAGCCGTTCGAATTCCTCTTCCAGCTTGTACATCCACGGGCCTTGGTTGTAGGTCGACTTGGTCCGCCACGTCAGTTGCTGGGCGATTCGATTCTCCAGGAGGGCCGCGCGCAACTCGGGCGTCTTCACCTTCGCGAGCCGCGCCTGGCAATCCTTCAGGATCGCCTGGGCCGATTCGACCTGAGCGTCTCCCAGTTGATAATACTCGATGGCCTGATCGACATAGGCCTTCCATTTACGATCGATGTTGAAGCGCCAGTCCATTTGCCGCTCCACGTTCCTTCGGGCGCGGCGGTGCTCGGGCGTTTCGTCGGGGTCTTCGGGCGTCGCGTCCGCCTCCTTCGCGTCTGCATCGCCGCGTCCGTCGAAGGGATTGACGTGGTCGCCGACCTCACCGGCGCGCCAGCGCTTCATGCGATTCTCGAGGACGAGCAGTCCGGCCGTCACGCCGGCCATGTCGCCCATGTATTTCAACCGCTGCGTCATCGTCATCTTGCCGCTGATCTCCGCCGAGGCCTCCGTGAAAAAGCTCTTTAGCGCCGGGATGATCGGCTCCATCCGCTTTCCGAACTCGACGGCGTCGTCCTTCGAGAATCCGCCGTCGCCTGCGATCATGCCCTCCATCAGGAGTTCGATGGAGTCGCGGCCCGCCTCGGCGTTGTCCCGCGCGAGTGTCATCAGCCGCTGTGCCAGGATTTTCCGAATATCCGCCGACTGCCCGTCATCCAGCTCATACCGGCTCCGCATCCGCTTCAGGAACGCCCCGCTGATCGCGTGGGCCATGCGCGGCGTGAAACGCACGCCGACCTCGGTCGGCTTCATCGCCGCCGGCGCCGCCGGCGACTCGGTCTCCGTGTCGTCGGAGCGTGCCCGCGGCGTCGCGAAGACACAGGCGAGCGCAACGATCAAAACCGCGACCGTGAGGGAGCGGGGTTCGTGGTCAGACGCTGCCCGCTCTCTCACGGTTACGGCCATGAAAAGGCCTTCTAAACATGCTCTTACATATTGAAACATCGCTCATGCCTCACGGACGGCCAACCGGCCGCCCCACAATCAAACCCGTACGCCGACTCACTGATAACTGATAACTGACAACTGATAACTGA
>JBHHVX010000126.1:0-10325 GCA_046754505.1 Phycisphaerae bacterium
TCGGTGTTTCCGGAATCCGACTCCAAGGTCAAGCTCGGGCCGCCGGACCGCTACACGCTCGGCTCCGCGACCTATTTCTCGGCCGGTCAGCTCTGGCTTTTCCGCAGTGAACAGGGGTTTCACGCCATCTCGTCGGTGTGCACCCATCTCGGATGTATCACTGCGCGAACAGAGGACGGTCGTTTCGAATGTCCCTGCCACGGCTCCCAGTTCGACCCGGAAGGCCGCATTCAGGGCGGCCCCGCGCCGAAGGGACTCGTCTGGCTGGAACTGAGTGTTTCTCCTGAAGGACAGTTGATCGCTGACACCTTGAAGGAAGTGAAACTGGGTGATCGCCTGAAGGTCTGATCCGACAGGAATGCGCAACCGGCGTTCGCCCGAGGAATAACAACATGGACGACACAAAACCAAAGCAACAGCCCGTGAGATCGCCGCGCAGCGAGCGCGCGATCGGAGACCCGGGCGCGCTGGCGGCGTTCGGCTCGAACCTTCGATCGGTTCCGAGCGCCTTTCGAGACTCCGTCATCCGGCACGGCAAGCCCACGTCGGACCGGGCGAAGTCTCAGACGCTGTTCGACAACTTTTTTCTGCATGTCCTGCCGGTCCGAACGCACCTGCACTCGATCCGGGCGACGACCACCTTCGGACTGGGCGTGGCGACGCTGGTTCTGTTCATACTGCTCACCGTGACGGGCATTCTCCTGATGGTCTACTACAAGCCGTCGGTCGATCAGGCCTATGACTCGATGCTGGACATCATAACGGTGGTCCCGACCGGCCGGTTGATGCGCAACGTTCACCGGTGGGCGGCCCACGCGATGGTGGCGTGCGTCTTCCTGCACATGGCGCGGGCCTTTTATACGGCGGCCTACAAAAAACCCCGCCAGTTCAACTGGATCGTCGGCATGGGACTATTCGTGCTGACGCTGGCACTGAGCTTCACCGGCTATCTGCTTCCGTGGGACCAACTGGCTTTCTGGGCCGTCACGATCGGCTCCAACATCGCCCAGTCGCCGCGAGAACTGACGGACGCGCTCGGGCTGACTTCGATGTTCGACATTGGAGGTTTTCAGAAGGAGCTTCTCCTCGGTGCTCACTATGTCGGCCAGGAGGCGCTGATTCGCTTCTATGTCCTTCACGTGATGGTGCTGCCGATTGTTACCACGGTTCTCATCGGCGTGCACTTCTGGCGCATCCGGAAGGACGGCGGGCTGGTGCGTCCTGCCAAAGCCGACGCGGAGGCGCGAGACCCGAAGGCGCCGGCGTTGGACCCGGAGTTACGGACCTACGGTCTGATGAGCCTCATGCACGGTCGGACACCCGCCGTGAACAAGAACATGAAGAACACCGTCATGACCTGGCCCAATGTCATCTATGTCATCGCCGCTGTGTCGATGGTCACGGTCCTGGCCATGCTGGTCCTCGGTGTTTCGTTCGACGCACCTCTCAAGGAGATGGCGAACCCCGCCGTGCCCGAGAATCCGGCCAAGGCGCCGTGGTATTTTCTCGGTCTGCAGGAGATGGTGTCTTACTCGGCGTTCATGGGTGGTGTCTGCATCCCCGCCATCGTTGTGCTCGGCCTGGCGCTCATGCCCTACCTTGACCGTGAGAAGGAGGACGCCGGCATCTGGTTCAGTGGTGTCCGCGGGCGGCGCATCGTCCTGGCCAGCGTGGCCTTCGCGGTGGTCTCCGTGATCGGCATGTTGTGTTTCACCGTATCGTACGGTTGGATGCGTAACTGGGAGGCGACGGCTCAGATTCCTCAGATTGTCATTACCTTCGTCAATCCCGGTACGATCCTCGTGTTTCTATTTGCCGTCTGGTCGATCGTCATTGTGAAGCGGACGAACTCCACCCGGCTCGGAGCGATCAGCCTGTTCACCTGTTTTCTTGTCGGATTTGTGATCCTGACCTATTTCGCTACCGTACATCGTGGTCCGAACTGGCAGTTCTACTGGAGCGAAAGTCAATGGCCGGTTCACTGACTCCGTGGTCGGCACCGTCCCGACAGCGTGGCTACTGACAACTGATAACTGATAACTAATTCCCTGATTCCTGACAGCGACAAGGACCAAGAACAACCATGGACATCCGCCAGGTCAGACTCATGAAGATCGTGCTGCTGGCGAGTTCGCTCGCCTCTCTGCTGTTGCTGGCGTCGGCAGCCTATCAGGAGAACTTCAAGGGACAGTGGAGAGCGAACCAGGAGGAGTACCGGGCGCTGCTGATCAGCACCGCCGCGGACGACAACGCCCGTCGCGCCGCCGAATCGTTCACTGTCGAGCACAAGCAGATTTACCTTCCGGAGCTCGGACGGATCGATCGCTGCACGACCTGCCATCTCGGGGTCGAGAATCCGGCTGTGACTGACGCGCCGCCGCCGCTGCAGAAGCATTCGGGCAAGTTGCTGGCGCAGCACCCGCCCGAGCGATTCGGTTGCACGATTTGCCACCGCGGGCGGGGCCGGGCTATCTCGGAGGATGCGGCGCACGGGTGGCGGGCCGACGGCAGCGCCGTTCCGGATGTTCCCGAGCCGCTGCTGCGAGGCGAAGCGGTGTATACGAGTTGCGGCACGTGTCACGTGGAAGTGGATCTGTTTGGTGGCGAGGCGGACCTCTATGCCGATTCGAGTGGGCAGGGCACGGACCAGAACCAGCCCAGCCCGATCAGCCAGGCTTCTCTGAGCCGGTCTCTGCCGGGTGCGGAACCCGTCACCCGCGGCAAGGCACTCGTGACCCGACTCGGGTGCCTGGGGTGTCACAAGTACCACGGACGCGGCGGCACGCTCGGCCCCGATATCACCTATGTCGGTGACAAGATCAAGCACGACTTTGACTTCACGCACGTCGAGGGCGAACATACCGTTCGGCACTGGATGTTCGAACACTTCAAGCTGCCGCGGGAGGTATCGCCGAACACCAAGATGCCGGACTACGGATTGACGGATCAGCAGGCGGACGATCTGGCCACCTACATGATGAGCCTCCATCGCAAGACCGCGATCGCGAGTCACACGCCCCGCCCTCGTGTGGCGGACGGTGATGGCGAACCTGCCAGTGGCAAGGCGCTGTTTCAGATGTTGTGCTCTGCGTGCCACGGTGCCGAGGGTCTCGGGACGACCATGCGCAGCGGGTTCTGGCCGACCGGCACCGATCCGTGGGGGCATCAGCTGGAGCCGCGCGACATCGTCGTCCAGCGGCAGGACGATTACGAGTTGATGGTTCCGTCGTTGAACAACCCCGACACGCTGGCCGTGGTGAGCGACGATTTCCTGCGTTACATCATCACGAACGGGCGATCTGACACCAACATGCCCGGCTGGGGCATCGCGCAGGGCGGTGGACTGCGTTCGGACGAGATCGATCGGCTTGTGCACTACATACGAAGCTGGGAGCCGAGTCCTCCGCCGGCGGAGAGCATCGCCGCCGCGCACGGCAATCCACAGTTCGGCCGGGCGTTGTACCAGTCTCGTTGTGCGGGGTGTCACGGGCGCGACGGGGGCGGCAGCGTGGGCGGGGTCAATATCCGTCTTCCGGCTTTTCTGGCCGCGGCCTCCGACGCGTTTCTGCGTGACTCGATCATCTATGGTCGCAGCAACACGGCGATGCCGAGTTGGAAGCAGTTGAATGGGGAAGAAGTAAGCGACATCCTCGCTTACATTCGCACCCTGGAGCCGCCGGCTCCGGACCGAAAGGTTGTCCTCACCAGCGCGGCCGCCAAGGAGGCCCCGGCGTCCTCCGACAAGGTCGCGGAGTTGTACGCCACGAAGTGCGCCACCTGCCACGGCGGTGAGGGCGAGGGAGCCATCGGTCCTCCGCTCAACAGCGACGCGTTTCTCTCGATCGTCGATGACGGCTACTTGTACGATGCGATCGTCCTCGGCCGGCCGACCACGGCGATGCCGGCGCTGCGGAGCCTTTCGGCACAGGACGTCTCGGGCCTGATTCGCTTCATGCGTGCCTGGAACGAGGACCGCCGCCAGACTCTCGACGCGTATACCGCGCAGGGCGACGTGAAACGTGGCGAGACACTGTTCGGAGACGCGTGCGCGACATGTCACGGTGCTCATGCGGAGGGCGGGACGGGGCCGCAACTGAACAACCCGGTGTTTCTCGCGTCGGCAAGCGATGCGATGCTGCGCGCCTGGATCGGTGGCGGCGAACCGCGACTTCGGCGCGCGGGCCATGGCGATCTTCCCCAGCTCACGGATTGGCAGGTCGATGATGTGATTGCGTATCTCCGAAAATGGCAGCACCAGCCACGTGTCACTCCGGCCCGCCTCGGCCTCGGAGACGCAGAGGCCGGCGCGGAACTCTACGAGGAGAACTGCGTGGATTGCCACGGCCCGGAGGCCGACGAGCCGACGGGCGTGCCACTGTATACGCCGGAGTTCCTCCGGGTTGCCTCCGACGGATACCTGCACGCCAACATTGCGACGGAGCGCTCGATGCCGGAACTCGGTCTGTCCGCAGAGGAGATTGTGAACGTGGCGGCGTTCATCCGCAGTTGGGAACAGGCGTCGCCGATCAAGGGGATCCCGGCCCGGTACGTTGCGGAGGCCGACATCGACGCCGGAGCGACGAGCTACACATCGCAGTGCTCAGCGTGTCACGGGGTCGAAGGCAAGGGAGGCTGGGCGCCGCAACTGAACAATCCCGAGTTCCTCGCCGCAGCGACGGACGGCTGCCTGCAGGCCACGATCATTCGCGGGCGGACCAACACCGCGATGCGAGCGTTCGGTATCGGTGGGGGCGGAGTGGCCGAGCTGTCGGCGGATGAGATCAACAATATCGTCGCGTACATTCGCACTTGGGCGCCGGACGAGAACAAGCCGGGCGACTAGCCCGAGACGGGGTGTTCCACCGCGCGTCCGCACGCAACTGCCGAAGACGGCATACCCGTAAGGAGACCCATCCGATGACCCATTTCGATCGACGCGACATGGATGTCGTGCAGCCGGCCTGCACCGTTCACCGCACTGCAAAGTACGGCGAGGGATTCGACCGCCGCGAGTTCATGCGAATGGCCGCCGGCACCGGCGCCGCGGTTGCGGCGACCTCTTTCCTGCCGGATGAGTTCGTGCAGGCTCACGCCGCGCCGGCCTTGAACGAGGCGTCCGGTGCCGGCATGCGGCTGCTCCAGGCGGCGTGCCCTTACTGCGGCGTCGGCTGCGGTACGCTCATCAAGACGGAGAACGGTAAGGTCGTCGGCATGGTTCCCGACAAGAAGCATCCGACCAACCGCGGCATTCAATGCATCAAGGGCCTGAACGCCCACGAGCCCATCTACATCGACCGCCTCACGAGGGTGCTCGTGCGCAAGGACATGAGCGACCCGCTGACCGGCCACGTCTCGGAAACGAAGGGACGGTTCGACGACGACGTTTTTCGGGAGGTGACCTACGAAGAAGCTGAGAGGATCGTCGCCGAGCGCATCGTCGCGATCATCAAGGCCAAGGGTCCGAACGCGGTCGGTCTCAATGGCTCCGGGCAACTGACGATGGAAGCCCAGTGGATCGAAAACGTGCTGATGAAGGGCGTCCTCGCGAGCAATTCCATTGAGGCCAACGCCCGGATGTGCATGACGTCGGCGGTCACGGGGTACTTCCATTCCTACGGATCGGATGCTCCACCGACGAGCTACGAGGACATCGAAGAAGCCGACATGATCACGTTCTGGGGCCACAATGCCCGGGATGCCCATCCGATTCTGTTTTGGCGTGTGGCGGACCACAAGCGCCGACACGACATCCCGACGAGTGTCGCCGATCCGCGTCGTACGGGCACGGTCATCGGGCTGGAAGACATCAATCCCCGGAACAGCTTCCACCTCCCGACGCTCAACGGCGACATCAGCCATCTGAACGCTATTGCCTACATCCTGATGAAACGATATCCGCGAGCGTGTATGCCCGAAGCCTGGCTGGAGCAGCACACCCACAATTGGAAGGACTATCGAGAGGGCGTCCTCGCGCGATACTCCCCCGAGCAAGTTGTCGAACGGCTCAAGAAGATCGAGAAAGGCCGGGTGACGGTTGGCTTGCTGGACAGCGTTGCGCGGGCATGGGCGGCTGCGTCGATCAAGGGTCGCCAGCGCGGGCGCGGTGGCGTGCTGACGTTTTGGGGCATCGGCTATAACCAGATGCTCCACGGCCAGCACAACACGATCAGCATCATCAATCTGCACCTGCTGACCGGAAACGTGGGTCGGCCCGGGTGCGGCAGCCACTCTCAGACCGGACAACCGAATGCCATGAGCGAACGGCTCATGGGTGGCCTGACGGGGCGATTGCCGTTTAACCAGCCGCTGAAGAACGTCGCATGGCGCGACCACATCGCCGACGCGTGGCGCGTTCCGCGCGAGCGGCTCGCCCAGACGACCGTGCTGCCGAACCCGGGCATGGTGCTCGGGATGATGGAGCGCGCTCTCAAGGGCGGCCTGGACGCGATGTTCTGGATGTATACGACGCACATACACCTGCCGGATATTGAGACGCTTGTGCGGCCGGCGATGAAGCGGATGTTCTCCGTCGTCCAGGACATCTACCGCCATGCACCGAACAACCTCTACGCGGACGTGATCTTTCCGGCGGCCACCTGGGGCGAATGGACGGGCGGGACCTACATCCAATCCGAGCGCCGGGTCTATATATGCGACGGGACCCGAAACCCGCCGCCCCATTGCCGTCCCGACATGGACATGGCGATCGACAAGGGAAAGGCGCTCGCGCGGACGCTCACCCGGGCCGGCCTGGCGAAACTCGATCCGGACGAGATCTTTCCCTACAAGAAGACGATCAAGATGGGCAACGGCCTGATGGCGTACGACCCCCAGGACGTTTTCCGCGACATCGTGGCCGCCAGCGCCGGCTCAGACGCGGACATGACCGGTATCCTGGAGGTCGAGAAGCGAGACGGCACGACGCCGTATGACCAGCTTCGCTCGTTGCGCGGCATTCAATGGCCGGCTCCGACCTATGACATCGCGAAGGCCGGCGGCACGCCGCGGCGCTATCTCGGCCAGGAAGGCTGGGCGGGCCGGCCGTATGGGGACTTCAGCCACAAGGACGGCAAGGCGCGCTTCAAGCTCTGCAATCAGGACTATACGAAGATCGAAGCCATCACCGGAAAGCTCATGACCTATGGCAACAAGGCGCGTCCCGGGCAAGGCCCCTTCCTCATCGACGACCTTTACACCGACGGTCCGAACAAGGGCCGGCCGCGAATTCTGGTCGAGGCCCGCGACAACGGCGTGACGCCCGAACTGCCGCATCTCGAGGCGTACGAAGACGCCTCGATCGCCCTGTCGGACCACAAGACCCGAGACCTCTATCCGTTCTGGCTCGGGTTGGGCGTCGTCTATGAGCACTTCCACACCGCCAAGACCATACGCGGGGCCACGACGAAGAAGCTCGTTCCCGAGCAATACGTCGAGATGAACCCCGGAGATGCCGAGCGCTACGGCCTGAAAGACGGCCAGCGCGTGCGGCTGGTCACGCGACGCGGTTCGTACGAAGCCCGCGTCAGCGTCGGATTGAACAGCATTGTCCGTCCGGCCCGCACCGAAACGCCGCCGGGCTATCTGTTCAGCCCGTGGAACCTCTCGGTGGCGGACAGCGCCGACCCGAAGAAGAACCGGTGGCTGGTCAACGCCACGAGCCACCGGGCGTGGGACCCGGTCAGCGGACAGTGCGATTACAAGAAATCCGCCGCGCGGATCGAGATCATTTAGACGCTCACCCCGAGCCGCGGGTTTCAACCCGCGCGGCGCGGACCACGGACCCCGTGTGAGACAGGCTGACGGCCTGTGCGAGGTCGGCCAACAGCCGTTCCTACGCTTTGGAGAAGACAGACTCGCATGCCAACCACCCGACGTGAGTTTGTGAAGCAGTCTGCCGCCGTAGGTATAGCGGTCGGGGGCGGCGCATACCTCTCGGGTGTGCTGTGTCTGCCGCGGTCGGCCGCCTCGATCGCTCCGTTGCGCCCGCCCGGTGCCCTTTCCGAGCGGAACTTCCTCGCCACCTGCATTCGCTGCCAGCGCTGTATGGACGCGTGTCCGAATCGCGCTCTCGTCCCGATATCCCTCCGCGACCGCCACGGCCGCGCGGGCACACCGACGATGCGTCCGCGCGAAGCCGCCTGCATGCTGTGCGCCGGTCAGGACGGCGACCTGCTGAAGTGTACGGAAGTCTGCCCGAGCGGCGCCCTGCGGTTGGTCCGGAAAGACCTTGCCGGCATTCAGGAGGGCGTCCACATCGGCGTCGCCGAGATCGATTTTGAACTGTGTTACTCCTACAACAACTGGAGTTGTGGCGCGTGTGTTCGGGCGTGTCCACTGTCGGGCCGGGCGATGACCATCGGCTCGTGGGAGCGTCCGATCATTCACGCGGAGGCGTGCGTCGGCTGCGGCTGCTGTGAGCGTGCCTGCATCCGCTATCCGCACGCCGTCCGGGTCAAGCCGCATCGGACATGAACAAGATCCATCCGCCGGAACCGTCCACCGCGAGCCGCCGGCTTCGGCCGGCCCCTACGGCCGCGTCGTCCAATGGTCACATGGGCGATGCGCACCCCCCGCGCCCGACACCGGGGGCGCACCGTCGATGGAGGGTCGTCGGCCTGCAATGTGTCCGTCGTTTCGTGCAGGGGTGTGTTCTGCTGATCGTTGTATCGGTCGCGCTGCTCAGCCTTTATGCTCACTATCGGGCGGCCGGGGCGATCGACGACGCCCAGCTCATGGCGGGTCTGCGCGGCGAAGCCGTGACCCAACGGATGCACCCGTACCTGGACAGGCTGGACGATCCGCAGGCGTTTCTCGACGGCAATCAGGGGACGCTCTGGTCGATGCGGCTTCTGGGTGTGAGCGTGACCGATCCGCTCGCCGCGGCGGAGATGATGGCCGCCTCGAAGCACGTTCACTGGCCGCTGGTCGTGTCGATTCTTGCTCCTGTCGTATTGACGCTGCTGCTGGGCAAGGTTTTCTGCAGTTGGATCTGCCCGGGTTATCTGTTGTTTGAGGTTACCGGCAAGCTCCGGCGACTGCTCCGATTCGCGGAGATCGAACCGGGTGCCGTCGATTTCTCCCACAGGAACAAGTACGTGTTTCTGGTCGTAGGGCTGGTTCTGGCCGTGGTGTTCTCGGCGCCGTTCTTCGCGCTGATCTATCCGCCCGCCGTGATCAGCCGCGCGATCCACGCCTGGATATTCGGCACCGAACTCGCCGGTATGCTTGTCCTGCTCGGCGTGATCATTGCATTCGAGCTGTTCGTCTCGCCGCGCTGGTGGTGTCGAACGATGTGTCCCGGCGGGGCGCTCTACGGTCTGATCGGGCGGGTTCGCCCATTGCGTGTCAAACTCCGGCAGGAGGCGTGCACCGGTTGTCGGGGCTGCATTCCGGTCTGCGAGGCGGGGATCAATCCGATCACGCAGTCACAATCGATTGAGTGCGACAACTGTGGCGTCTGCATCCACCACTGCGGCGACGGGGCGCTGTACTACGGAATCGTCCTGCCGAAGTTGTCGCGAACAACCCCGGCGGGGCCGTCACGTACTTCGCGCAGGGACCGCCGGCTTCCGCCGGCGGCTATTACCCAGCTCTTTGCAATCCTCGTCGTCCTGGTCTGCGCCAAGCCCGCCGCCGCGCACCACATCCTGGGTCTGCCGCACTACTCGTACAAGGAGAACTATCCCCAACGGCCGACCCTGGAATACCCGGCGACCACCGGTCCATATGACATTCTCTTGATGTCGTACCCCGGCCATCCGAAGCCCGGCAAGCCCGCCAACCTGGCGTTCTACATCAAGAATCGTGAAACGAATGCCGTCTATGCGGCTCCCGTGACCGTTCGCATTCTTCGAACCAGTACGTTCGGCGACAGCACGGTCGTCATGCCGTCCACCGAGCGCCGGCCCTTCGACAACGAGCACAAGTTCCAGTTTGCGTTTCCGGATGACGGCGAGTACGTCGTCGAGTTGTCCGTCGATGTCGAGGGCAAGCGGGAGGTGATCCCGTTTCTCATGGTCGCCGGCGAGCCGACCGCCACGACGTCCTTCCTCATCGCCGCGGCGTTTGCCCTCGTGCTCGTGTTTGTCGTGATCCGGGCCGTGCAGAAAAAACGTCGGCGCCGAGACAAACGCCGCCGGCCGGACTCGACGAACGCAACACCAGGAGCCGCGGGCTTCAGCCCGCGCGGCGCTGTTCGACGAGAGACACCTCAACACGCCGACGGCCTCTTCACGGGAGAGACCCGTTGAACCGTCTGAAGCTGCTGTTCCCGTATGTCGTTCTGATGAGCGTCGCCGCCGTCGTGGTGGCGTCCAACCTGTCCG
>JBHHVX010000127.1:0-10309 GCA_046754505.1 Phycisphaerae bacterium
TAGAGCAGGGCATCGGCGGCGGACAGGAGCAGAGGGCTTTGCTCACGACCGCGGACCGCCTCGGTGAGCAGCTCGTAGGCTTGCTTGCGGTCGGACCGCGCCGCCTCGAGATCGACGGCGAGTTCCGAGCGGAGCAGGTGGACCGACGCCTGACCAAGCTGGACCTGCCAGACATATTGTTCGCCGGCGACCGACCCTCCGGGCAGTGTTGCGCGAGAGGTCTTCAGCATTCCGGCGGCCGTGGTGTAGCTGTCATTCGCACGGGTGAGGGCCTCCTCGGCCTGACCGCGCAGGGCATCGATGTCATCGTCGATGGCTTCCGGCGTCGCCCGTCCGGCGAGCTTGGAGAGGACCAGGGCTGCGCGGTACCGGGCCTGCCTCGCTTCGATCCGGCCGCGCTGCACGAGGGCGATTCGATAGGTGATCTCGCCGGCCAGCATGTGCAACGAGGCTTCAACCTCCTTGTCGGCCGCGATTCGTTTGAACGGATGCTCGATGACGCTGCCGGACGAGCCCGACATCGCCTCGCGCGCCAAGCGCGTACGAGCCTTGGCCGCCGTCAGCGCCGCTTTTGCAAACTGGCCCGCCTTCTGGAATGTTGCTATTGCCGCGGAACTGGTCTGCTCGAACGCCTCGTGGCGGTCCCGAGCCTGATCGAGGGTGGCAGCGATCTCGTCGGCTCGCGACAGGACCGTCTCGCTGACCTCGCTTCGAGCGGCGGCGAGCGACTCGCGTTCGGCGGCGAGACCCGCCTTTTCCGCTTCGAGATCGGACTGAGTTCGCACCTGTGAGGAGCGAGTGGCTTTGACTATCGCCAGGTGGTGCCGCAGGTCCCGCAATCCGATATCGGGCACGCCGCCGTCATACGCCCCGTGCAACAGGTCTCCATCGGCATCGTCGGAGAGCGTCGCTCCCTTCAGCGTACCGTTTTCCAACGCCTCCGCTGCCGCACGGGCCTCGCGGGCGGCTGCCGCGAGACGCAGGTAATCGTCGCGAAAGCCGGCAAACTCGTCACCGGCTCGATCCGGCCGAGCCGACGTAAAGCCCTTCGTGGTCAGCTCGGTGAGCTTCTCGCGGGCCTCAGCCGCCTCCTGTCTCTTCTCGGCGAGGGCCGTCTCTTTGTCCGCGATGATGCCCTCGATTTGACTGATGGCTGCATCCAGTTGTCCAATCAGGGCCGAGCCTTGCGTGATCGACTGTTCCAGGGCAGCGAGCTGGTCGTTCGGACGCTCGGCATCCAACCGGGTCTCGGCGAGGCGCACGAGGGCGACGTCATGCAGGCGGTCCTCCGCCGCGGCGTACATGTCCTCCGCCTGTCGGCGCTGGAGTTCGGCGCGGTTTGCCTGAATACGGGCGTCGGTCAGGTTCAGGATGGCGAGGATGCGATTGACGGCGAGGTTGGATCCAGCGGCCTCGTTTCCTTCGCGAATCGCGACGAGCCGGGCGGCAATCGTTCTGGCCTTGGCAAGCAACTGGTCGGTCTCGGGCAGGTACTTGCCCTCCAAGGCCTGCACCGCCTGGCGGCCGTTCGGCGGGCCTGTGGCGATCGTCGCCTTTGCGGCGGGCGTCGTGCCGCGTTTCTGATCGGCTCTGACGGCCTTCCGCAAGACAGCGGCGGTGGCGTCGAGCTTGCCGCTCACGGCGTCATAGATTTTGGGATGGGCTTTTTCGAGATCGCCGACGGACTCCGGCGACAGCAGGTTGTCTTTTCCGGCAATGTCGCGGAGGTCCTTCATGGCGGCAAGGTTTTCGTCGATGTGCAGGACGATCCGCCGGATAGCCTCCACGTCGTCCTGGACGCGGGCGTCCAGGGTGCGAGCCTCGGAACGAAGCCGTGACAGGTAGAACGGCGTCCCGGCGATCCCGCCCACCAGGGCGAGCCCGAGAACCACACCCAACGTACCCCCAATAACGGAGTTGGAACCCTTGGCCACGACAAATACTCCCAACAGGCTGATCTACGTCACAATGGAATCGCAATGGAGGGCCGCACGCCGCCTCTCCTCCGGAGGAGGCCATGCTGTTCGCACGCTTCAACCACTGTATTTAACCGGCTTTGGGGTGAGAAGTCAACGACCTGTCGCGGAGAAGGCGGCTGCAGCCGACGGTTTTCGGTCCATCGAGCGGCGAAAACGGACGTCCGGGCGGATCTCAGCCGCCCGACCTCCTTCCGGACGTAGAGCCTCGGCCCATGGCGTCGAGGGCCTCGCGGAGGGCCGCCGGCGACCAGCTCAGGACCAGATATCGGTCGGTGACCTTCAGGGCCGGACCGAGGATTCCGGCCTCGATGTACCAGACGCCGTCGTCGTCATGTTTGACGTACATCCGGAGCAGGGTCGTCCCCTTTCGTTCCGCCCGCTCATCGAGATAGCGGCCCCAGGCGCCGAGGAGGGCGTCCGTAGCGGCCTCGACCGCCTTTCGGTCGTCGATTTCGATGACCACCGTTAGAGCGACCGGCACGCGGAGGGGATGCGGGGGGTAGTCAAAAATGACGACGTTTTCGCCAAGGTGGCGGACCAGATTGCTACTGATGTCGATTCCGGTTTCTTCCTCGAGCCGCTCCCATGCCGCGTGCAGGCGCTGCACATGACGTTCCGACTGTGCCTGCACCCATGCCCGCGGCAGGTTGTCGACGAGCCATCGCGTCGGGACGTGTATGATGGCGAACCGGGTGGCCGCATCCGGAACGATCCGGCGGAGAGATTTCGGATATCGTTCAGGGTCGCTGTAGACGCGGGTTTCGTCCCGATCCGGACCGCCGCTGACCTGTCGCTGGAAACAGCGATACCAGGACATGGCCCGTCCGGGCAGGCCGACGGTCCAGAGGTCGTGCGTCATGCCGGCGGCACCGAGCGCGCTGATGACGCCGCGGTATCGCTTTTGGGCGGCGTCGCTGAGTCCGGGTTCGAGCAGGCTGGTTTCCAGTCGCGACAACGAGACGAACCACTGGGCCAGAGCGCGATCGCCGTGGGTCTTCCGCGTCGCCGACTTGAACCAATCGTCCTCGGCAAGGCTGGACGCGCGGCCGTCATAGGTGTCGGCGATGCGGTCAAACGCCCCGGCGCCAAATGTCACAACGAAGAACTCGCCGAGCCGCCCCCATTCCCAGATCGCCCAGCCGATGAGGCGATCATCGACCAGTCTGCGGTAGGTGTGCTTTCCCGCCTTCTCCGTCATCAGATGCGCCACGTCGGAATTGGTGTAGCGCCCCACGATCTCATTGAGGTGGTCCAACACGTCGGAGTTTTCACCGTTCGTACGGAAGAGCACGGCCGCCTGGAGTTGCTTGAGGCGCAGGCTGATGTTTCGATCCGCCGGCGTCCGACCCTGCTTGCGCACGAGCTTGCTCGATACATCCAGCAGCGCGATGGCGTGTTCATAGCGACCAAGGAGCGGGAGGCGTGCCGCAATGTCGGCGTAGACCTGTCCCTGGTGCGGGATGAGGCCACTGGCGTTGAGAAAACCCAGGATGGCCGCCAGTTGCGACCCGCCGCGGGCCGGGGCGGTGGTCATGGGTCGAGCCGCGGGAACCCAGTCGGTGTAAGGCTTGGCGGTGTAGACGACGATGCAGTCGGCGGGGACCAGCCTCAGAATCGAACGCGGAGCGGCCGGCGCCGAAGCCGAAAGTGCTACGCTTATCAATACTCCTGTCAACAGGCGACGCAGCATGACTGACATCCCTCGCGAGTTTGCGTGGGGGCCGTGACAGCCTCGGCGGCACTGCCGGGCAGCCCCAACGGGTGCCACTGGCGGCTTGTCCGCCAGTGCATGAACGGACGGTACCATGCACGGACACGGACAGGCAAGCTGCCCGTGGCACCCGGCCACCGATTGTGTCACGGACGCCAGCGACGCCGGCACAGGACTCCCGCGACGCATGTATGGCCTTGTCACCCGCGGACGGTCCTCGGGTCGCCGGAGCGAAGGGCCTTGAAACGCTCCAGATAGACGCTCATCTGCTTTTCGTGTCCGCGGTCGGTCGGCACATAGTAGGTCTTTTCGACGCCGAGGTAGTCCTGGTCCGCTACGCCATCCGGCGCATCATGGGCATATTGATAACCGGTGCCGTGGCCGAGCCGCCCGGCGCCGGGATAGTGAGCATCGCGGAGGTGCCGGGGCACGGGAATCGTGCGGCCCTCGCGGACGTCGCGGGCCGCCGTCCAGATGGCCTGGGCGCCGGCGTTGCTTTTCGGGGCGCAGGCGATGTAGATCGCCGCCTGGGCGAGCGGCAACTGACACTCGGGCATGCCCACAAAGACCGTCGTCTGCACGGCGGCATTGGCCAGGATCAGGGCCATCGGCTCGGCGTTGCCCACGTCCTCCGCCGCGCAGATCGCGATCCGCCGCGCGACGAAGCGCGGATCCTCGCCGGCCTCCAACATGCGGGCGAGCCAGTAGACCGTCGCATCCGGATCGCTGCCACGCATCGACTTGATCAGGGCGCTGGCCGCGTCGTAGTGCTCGTCGCCGGCGCCGCCGTACACCAGAGCCTTGCGCTGAATCGAGTCGCGGGCGACGTCGAGGGACAGAGCGATCGGAGGTTGGCGGTCGGACGCCCCGCCGTCGCCGCCGGTCGGTGCGGCGATTTGGGACAACACCGCGACCTCGATGGCGTTCAGGGCGCGGCGCGCGTCGCCATCGCTCGTGGTGGCAAGAAACCGAAGGGCGTCGTCATCGATCTCGACGCAGAGCCGGCCGAGACCACGCTCGGCGTCGGCCAGCGCCCGGCGGATCAGCTCGGCGATGTCGGCCTCCGAGAGCGGCTCGAACTGGAAGATCTGGCTCCGCGAGACGAGCGGGGCGTTGACGCTGAAAAACGGATTCTCGGTGGTCGCCCCGATCAGGATGATCAAGCCGCCCTCGACATCGCCGAGCAGCACGTCCTGTTGCGCCCGATTGAATCGATGAATCTCATCCAGAAACAGCACGGTCCGCTGCTCCCCGGCGGCCAGCCGATCCCGCGCCCGCTCGAGGATCGCCCGCACTTCCTTCACGCCGATCGCCGCGGCGTTGACCGACTCGAACGCCGCCCGCGTCCGCAGAGCGATGATCTCGGACAGCGAGGTCTTTCCGGTGCCGGGCGGGCCATAAAAAATCGCGCTGGTCAGGCGGTCGGCATCCAACAGCCGACGCAGCAGCCTGCCCGGCCCGAGGAAGTGCTGCTGGCCGGCAAACTCGTCCAGCGTTCGGGGGCGCATTCGGACGGCAAGGGGCTGGACGCTCCGGAAGGCGGCCTGTCGCTGGTCGGCGAAGAGGTCCATGGTGCGATTCTATGGCGCGGGAGATTAGAAAGCATGGGCATTTATGTAATGGTCGGGCGCGAGCGGCGGCGTTATGCTCCCGTGTGAGGAATCGGGTGATCGGCTGAAGCGACGGCTTCGCTCCCGGCTCCCGGCTTCCGGAACAGAGGCAGCGCCGACGATCTCGGCGTACGAAAGGAATACCGTCTTGATCGACGCAGCGACACACTCCGGCGACCCGCCTCAGGTGGTGGATTTCATGCAGTCCCCGCTGCAGGCGTGCACCGAGCTGATCGAAAGGCTTGTGGGCGATCGCCTCGCGGGACTGACGGCGTATGGAGCCGTCCTCGATGCCGACTTTGATGTGGCCCGCATGACGGCCACCTGCGTGCTGGTCCTTCGCGAGATCGATCTCTCGCTGCTCCGGCGGCTGGCCGAGCACGGCCCGAAGCTGGGGGCGAAACACATGGCGGCGCCGATCGTGATGACACCCGCCTATATCTCCGCATCGCTGGATACGTTTCCGCTGGAGCTTCTGGAGATCCACCAGCACCACAAGACGCTCGCGGGAGACGATCACTTCGCCGACATGGAGATTCAGCCGGAGCACCTGCGCCTTCAATGTGAGCGAGAGTTCAAGCGCATCCTGATCCGGCTGCGACAGGGTCTGCTGGCCGCCGCGGGTCGGGAGCAGGTCCTGGAGGAATTGCAGATCGACGTGGGTCAGCATGTGATGCGGGCGGCCCGAGGTCTGTTGTGGCTCAAGGGCGAGCGGCATTACGCCCGCCGTGAAGAAGTGCTCGATGCCTGCCGTCGACTGGCCAGCGTCTCACTGGACGGGGTCCGGAGCGCCTTGGACCTCTATGGGGAACACGGGCCGCAGCAATTCGACGCGATTTACCATGATGTAGAGCGTCTGGCACGGGTGGCGGATGAACTCTGACACTTCACGCGTGATACCCTGGCTGGTCCTGGCGTGCTTCGGGGTATGTCCTGCGCTGGTGACGGCGCAGCCGAAAGAAACGCCGCGAACGGGCATCGTCGATTCGGCCGGTGTCGTCGACGCCGGCATCGAGGCGGGCCTCAACGCCTGGCTGCTCGAGCTTGAACAGAAGACCGGGGCGCAATTGAAGGTGCTGACGGTCGACACGACCCATGGGCGCAACATCCATGCGTTCGGCCTCGAGACGGCGCAGCGGTGGAAGCTGGGCAAGGCGGGCGAAGACAACGGCGCCTTGGTGGTGGTCGCGGTGCGCGACCGGCGCTACGCCGTCATCACCGGCGAGGGCATCGAGGACACGCTGCCGGACCTGTATTGCGATTCGATCGCCCGGAAGTACTTTGTGCCAAACTTCCGTCGAGGCGACTACAACGCCGGCATCTATGGCGCGACGGTGGCGCTGGCGAAGAAGATCGCCGCCGATTCGGGCGTCCGCCTGAGCGGGGCACCACCGGCGCCGGTGGTCCGACAGGGACGCCGGCGCCGCCTCGGACGTCGCGGTGGAGCCGGCCTGTTCGTGTGCGCCGGGCCGCTCATCATGCTGTTTCTGCTAGGCGGCGGGGGCTTGTTCGGACGCCGCCGGTACGGTCATTATCGAAGCTGGGGCGGCGGCGGACTGTTGCAGGGCATGTTGCTCGGAAGCCTGCTCGGCGGATTGGGACGCCGCGGTGGCGGGTTCGGCGGATCGAGCTGGGGCGGCGGCGGATTCGGCGGCGGGGGGTTCGGTGGAGGATTCGGCGGCGGGGGCGGCGGATCGTTCGGCGGCGGAGGGTGTAGCGGTGGCTGGTAGAGCATGTCCGAAATGTGGTTCAGACAACGGTCGGCGCGCCCGGTTCTGCGGATCGTGTGGCGCTCCGCTGATTGTGAGCGGAGGTTCAGGCATGAGTGCATCGAAGGTTCTTCTCATCTTCGTCGGCGTCATGGTGTTGGGGGCGTTGATCATCGGCGGCTGCGGCTATGGCGGCTACAAAGAGACAATCGCCTTGGATGAATCCGTCCAGAGCGCCTGGGCCGATGTCGAAGTCGTGCTGAAGCGGCGATTCGACCTGATTCCAAACATTGTCGCGACCGTCAAGGGCTACGCGTCGCACGAGAAGGACCTGCTCCAGGGCATCGCCGACGTCCGCAAGAGTTACTTCAGCGCCCAGTCGAGGAACGAGAAGGCCAAAGCGGCATCGGCTTTCGAGGGCGTCCTGTCGCGGCTGATGGTTCTGCGCGAGACGTATCCGGAGCTGAAGGCCAATGAGAGCTTCCACGCACTCCAGATTGAGCTGGAAGGGACGGAAAACCGCATCGCCGAGAAACGCAAGCGCTACAACGCCGCCGTCAAGCAGCTCAACTCGCGGATTCGAGCGTTTCCCGGCTCGATGTATGCCTCTTGGGTAGGCGTCGAAAAAGCCGAATACTTCCAAGCCGGCGAGGCCGCGAAGGAAGCGCCCAAGGTCGAGTTCTAGTGTACCGTCAACCTTGAATTTGCGGGTGCCCAGTGGGAGGGCGAGGCTCCTGCCGAGCCTCACATGCGGCTTGAGGGTGATCCGAACGGACGGCTCGCCAGGAGCCTCGCCCTCCCACAGACCTCGCCCAACCCACAGAATCAAGGTTGACGGTACACTCGCACCATCCGCATGGCAGAGGTCCCGAGCGCCCCAGCTTCGACACACAATGTTTGCGTTGTCCGCCTTATCGGACAGAGCCTTGCGGCAAAACGGCGGCGTTTCATCGACGGGATGCGCCGATTGGACGATACGACTGGCGAGGACATGCCGCTCCGGGCGGAACCGCTGCAACAACGCGATGGCGGCCGGGGTTCTGTGTCCGACGCAGGGAGGCATCGATGGCGCACGCGATCTACGAGAAGCTGAAGGCGACGAAGAAGCTGCCGTCACCGGCGGGAGTTGCCCTTGAGATCCTGCGGCTGGTCGATGCCGAGAACACCCCCATCGGCGCGATCGCGTCGGTGATCGAATCGGACCCGGCGTTGTCAGCGCAGTTGCTCGGCCTGGTGAATTCGCCGATCGCGGGCATCGCGCGACCGATCGCATCGGTTCGTCAGGCCGTGGCGCTGTTGGGCCTGCGCACGGTCAAACGACTGGCGCTCGGTTTTTCTCTTGTATCGAATTCGCGGCGGGGACGCTGCTCCGGTTTCGACTATGACGGATTCTGGTCGGAGTCGCTGGGCCGCGCTGTCTCGGCCCGTCACGTTGCGGACCGGGTCGGCGACTTTGCGCCGGACGAGGCGTTCACGTGCGGACTCCTTTCCCAGATCGGCCGTCTGGGGCTGGCGACCGCCCACCCCGAATCCTACGCCGTGTTGCTCCGTACGATCGGCCGCGATGCGCCGGCCGCCGTCGCCGAGAAAGAGCAGGGCACTTTCGGCATTGACCATAACGGATTGACCGCGGAGATGATGGCGGACTGGCATCTGCCGGAGCTCTTCTGCGACGCGGTCCGGTCGCAGGACGCTCCGGATGCGCAGTGCCTTGATCCAGACGGCCGTCCGTATCGACTCGGCCAGGCGCTCCTGGTGTCGGGCCTGATCGCGCGGGTGCTGACGGAGCCGGAAGCGTCCGGGGAGGCGCTGGCGACGGTGCACGAAGAGGCGCGGCTTCTGGGGATCGACGCGTCCGGTTTCCAGGACGTCTTTGATGCGATCCGGGCGGCGTGGCGGAGGGCCGGCGGCATCTTCGTGATCGCGACGCGTGACGTGCCCTCGCTGAAGCAGCTCGAGGAAATGGCGGCGGAGCGCCGCCGCGTCATCGCGAGCCACGAGCGACCGCGGGACGACTGCGGCGTTGCAGACGCACTCGGGCGCATGTGATCTGTGTCGTGGGGCGGGCGGACGCGGGCCTGTCTGCCGCGCCGGCAGGTCTCTATTTTATACTGACGTATCTATTTCGCGGGGTGCTGGGGTGCGAATCTGAAAGCATTGCCGCCGAGCCTGCGACTCCTGGTTCGTTGCCGAAAGAAGGGACCCGATTTCAGATGCGGCGAGGCTCATGGACACCGACCGCCGACACCGCCCCACGCGGCTGCCGGCGGTCGGTCCGAAAAAAACAACGGTCGGCGGTCCACTCCGTTGAATCGTCGACCCGGTCCAACGCATTACTACCCTACCCCACCCCGCCAGAATTAGGAATTGGTGCTTTCCCGTAGTCGGATAGGTCGCTTCCCGCGGCTGCGTCGGGCTCATGGACCGCCGAGGGAGTGGCAGTCGAGGCAGATGGTGGGGTCGCGGAGATAATCCGGCGGATGGGTCTCCGGCAGGGGCCAGATCGGATCGGCGCCCAGGTGGCAGAACGCGCAGGTCCGAACGGCGGCGCCGTGGTCGGTGCTGCGCGTGGCGGCGAAGGTGTAACGCCGCACATCCAGCCTGGCCCGGCCCTCGACGACCCCTTGATCCTGGTCGATGGTTCCGCTGAGCGCCCGTGTGTCCTCCTCGGCATAGACGACGACGCTGCCGGTAGGCACATAGTCGCCCGCGGTGAAGAATCTGACGGGAAACTGCTCGGGAGCAGTTCCATCGTCGGCGGCGAGGACGGCGCGCCAATCACCGCATCCACAACTGGCAAGGACAAAATCGCCGACTTCGGCTCCGCCCTCGGCCGGCCTGAAACGGCCGAAAAAGGGCTGCGTCGCGGCGGGACCGCCGAGGATCACGGTCATGTTCTGCGGAGGGGCGATGAAGGGAAAGAGCACGTCGCAGCCGGTGAGGGCCGCGATGAGGATGATCCAGGCTCGCCGAAGCATGTGATCTCCTGTTGCGGGACCGGGCGACCGGCGGGACCGGCCGTCCGAGGCGTCTTGCGAGGTCGGCGTCCGGGCCGCCGCGGGCGCGATGCGGGAGCGTCTGTTGCCGGAGCGGTGATCGCCTCAGCACCCGGATCGCGGTCGCGACCCTCATATTATACGATCTCGTGATCCGATGTCGAGCGGACGCGAACTACGGCAGCGAGGCCTGCGCACCACCCGCCTCACCCGCGCTCCGACCGACACCCGCTCACCCGCTCACCGCCAGGGGTTGGCCGGCGGCAGGCCGAGTTCGGCCAGTTTGTCGACACACCGCTGGAAC
>JBHHVX010000128.1:0-10204 GCA_046754505.1 Phycisphaerae bacterium
ATGCTGTGTCGAGAATCCTTTCCATGCTGTGTCGAGAATCCTTTCTCGACACGTCTTCTGAGAGGATTCCTCTCCTCTCCAGCACGCGGTGAGTCCGGCTGGTTCCGCCGCTGGAGCAGAACATGGGAACGGATTCCCATGTGACGAGGACCGAGAACGGATTCTCGGTCCAGCACATGAACGGATTCTCGGTCCAGCACATGAACGGGTTTTCGGTCCAGCACGGTCAACGCAGTTCGCGTCAGTTGTTCATCGCCCCTTGGTCGATCCAGTCGCGGACGAGGGCGAGTTCGTCTGACGTCAGCCGCCGGCCGATCAGCGGCATCGTCGCTCCAACAGGCGGCGAATTCGAGCTGACCTTTTTGAAGAGCAGGCTGTTCGTCGAGTCGCCCGGCACGACCAGCGTCAGACTGGTGTCTTGCACGCTGGACTGATTCACGAGCCGGTTGAAAGATTCGGCCGCCGTCAGCTTCAACGCGATCCCTTCCAGGTCCGCCAGCCCGCCGGTCACGTGGCACGTAATGCACAACTCGTTGAAGATCGGCTGCACCTGCTGCGAGAATGAGACCGTCTGCCCGTTGGACGGCGCCACCATCGACACGGGCTGCGTCTGGCACGCACCGGACGCCAGGATTAGTGCAGCCGCCAAGGCGGCACGCCCGTCGGCGGTCACGCGGTTCGTCGGCTTTCGGGTGCGTGACAGTCTTGGCGGTGGGGTGCCACGGGCAGATTGCCTGCCCGTGTCCGTGAACGGCGCTCTGCGTCGATGCACTGGCGGACAAGTCGCCAGTGGCACCCATCGGGGCAGTCGGACGTTGCCGCCAAGACCGTCATGGACCCTCGGCTTCCTGTCCATTACATCTCTCCTTCACGATGGTTCGCCAGTTGATACAATGCGCGTTCCAGCCGAATTATTCCAAGGTCTTGGGATTCGCCATGCGAAGACGGGTGCGCTGAGGCCGGTGGCTATGCACCGTACTCCGCCAGGAGCACTCCGATCACCTCACGCACACGCTCGGGCGGAAGTTGGTCGATCCGGTCGCGGACCTCGACCAACAGACGCTGGGCGTCGGCGTGCCGCTCCGAATCGCGGACGAGATGGTGCATGCGATGGGCGTGATACATCGCACCGAGACCCTCGGCGAACAGCACGAGCGCCGCCGGCACCGGAGACACCTCCAATAGCACGTCGATTAGGCTGCGAAGCATGGCCTTGGCGTAGGGATGATCGTGGTGCCGCTGGTCGCGGAGCTCTTCGGCGATCTTCGCGAAACGTGGCTCCTGCCCGACCGCCGCCGCAGGCGCCGGTGCGCCCTCGACCGGGCCGTCTCCGACGTTACGCGACGCCTCCTTTCGACGTCTCCATAACTCGGCCACCAATCGGCGATGATCCCGGGCGGGGCGAGGAGCGTTTAAGTGCTCACCCTCGACCCGCAGTCGGGGCAGCCGGCCGCCCAGCCGATATTTCGACGGGTCATCTGACAGCCCGCGATACTCGATCCGAGGATCGTCGCCACGGCAATCGGCGTGATAGTAGCCGCAGAACAACTCGGTGTCCGGCCCGGGGCGATTGAACGTCACGCACGCCGCCACGATATAGACCGTCGGCGTCATCGAACGATGGTCCTGGATGTCGAGAATCACGTGGCGGGCCTGCATCCGGGCGTTGGCGATCGCGGCAAACAGCGACCGGTTCGCCGGATCGACACGATCCGGATCGTTCAGCAGGGCCAGCCGATCCATCCCTTCGGAGGCGAAGGCCTCGCGCAGCTCGTCGGTATAGGGCTGCCGAACGCCATCAAGCAGCGCGTGCAGTGCTCCGCAGGCGACCGAGTCGGCGCGGTAGCGGTCCATCGGACCGAAGCGCAGGGCTTCGCCGTCCTGCCGGACCGCGACATGCGCGTTGATCTTGACAACGATGGTCTTGAAGGAATCGCGCGAAGCGGGCACGGCGAAGTGCTGCTCGGCGATGCGGATCGCCCCCCACTCGTAGCGACCGCCGAGGTTCGACGTCCGGAACGGCGACCGACTGCCAAACTTCAACTCGGGCAGCAGGCGGTCGGCGAAATGCTTCTGAAACGCATCGATACACTCCCGTTCCGACTCGTCGGAGCAGGTGATGTGCATCGCGCCGATCACCGGTGGGTGGCCTCGCTCGATGACACCGCGAAGCGCCCGATTGAGATCGTCGAGCCCGCATTCCACGCCAAGCAGTTCCGGAAGGGGTCGCATGGTGCCCCCCATTGTACCGCGCCAACCGCAGTCCGAGGTCATACGATCCTCGACACGCCCCTCCGGGTGCCATGACGCGTCGATATCCATGTTTGACAGACACCACTCGTCGCATCAGAATGTCGTCATGCGACGCATACGGCCAGGATGGCTGTGGGCCGGCGCCGCGCTGGTCCTCATCGCGCTCGGCGTTCGGAGCGACAAGCCCCGCACGTCTGCACCGGCGGCTTCCGGGCATCTCGAGTGGGGCCTCTATCAGATTCTGTGGTCGCGGTCCTACGCGGAGGAGCTGCGCCGCGAGGTCGCCCGGTTCGCCTCCCGGCCGAACTATGTGATGTTCTATCGCGACCTGGGCCGGCCGTTTCCGCGGCGGGCAGTGGACGCGATCCACGAGATCGGTGCCACGCCCATGGTGTCGCTCGAGTTGTGGCGCTGGCACGGCGGAAACAAGGACTCGTATCTGCCTGCGATCGTCCGCGGCGACTATGACGCCTTTCTTCGCGACTGGGCCTGCGCAGCCCGAACCGACGGCCGGCGCGTCCTGTTGCGATTCGGGTTCGAGTTCAACGGCAACTGGTTCACATGGTCCCTCGATCCCCGCGGTTTCGTTGCCGCGTGGCGCCACGCCCGGGAGATCTTCCGCCGAGAGAAGGCCGACAACGTCGAATGGGTCTGGTCGCCGAACGCGGCCAATTGCCCCGATACGCCGGACAACGACATGCACCGCTACTATCCCGGAGACACGCATGTCGACTGGCTCTCCCTCGACGGCTACAACTTCGGCGAACACCACGATCAGTGGCATCACTGGCAGTCGTTCGACGAGGTCTTTGGCAAGCCCCTGCGCGAATTTGAGAAACGCCACCCCTCCAAGCCGGTCATCCTCTCCGAATTCGGCTGTGCCTCCGGCAAGAGTCGGCGACGGCCGCAGTGGATTCGCGACGCCCACGCCGCCCTCGCGCGTTACCCCCAGGTGCGGGCGGCCATCTGGTTCAACTTAGACAAGCGCCGCGAGGGCGAGCCAAACTGGCGTCTCAACGTCACGGCGGAGTCGCTCCGGGCGTTCAACGAAACCTTCGCCCGCCCCACCCCCCCGTGAGCAATCCTCGACTCCCCAAAGCAGGGTTCACCCTCCACAGTCCTCATGCCAGCCTCCTCCTACGTCCGATATACCCCACGCGAGCTCTTGTGGATTCGGAGAACCCCGTAATGAAGACTGTCCCCGTCCTGTTGAAGACCCTCCTCATCCTGTCCGTCTCGGGCTGTGGCGTGCTCGACAGCCTGATCCTTCGACCTTCGCCCAACATCCGACTGACCCCCGACAAATTCGGCTTCAAGGCCAGCACCCTCAAGCTGCCGATGCCCGATGGCGGCGAGATCAGCATCTGGCACGTTCAAGCCTCTGGCGAACGCAAGGGCACCTTGGTCATCATCCCCGGTAACGACGCCAACAAGAGCCGCTACACCGCCGCCTTGCCGATCTTCGCGGAGACCGGCTGGGACGTGATCCTGATGGACTACCCGGGCTTCGGCGAGAGCACCGGCGCGGCCTCGTTCGAGGGTGTCATGGCCAGCGCACGCGTCGTGATGGAGCACGCCTTGGCGCAGGATGATGTCGTGGTCGGATATGGCATCAGTTTGGGAACCCCCGTTCTGGCAAGGGTGGCGGCGGACCTGGACCTGTCGGCCTGCGTCTTTGAGAGCACGATTAACATCTGGAACGAACCGTCGTTGTTTCTCGCGGCCCACGGGCTGCCGTCTCCCCTCGCGGCGGTCGCCGACGCCATCGCCGCGATCGGCACGTCTCCCGACTGGGAGATCAAGCATTGGATCACGCTGGTCACCGAACCCAAGCTGTTCCTCCACTCGCCGGACGACAGCGTTACACCATTCGCCGGCGCCTGGGAGGTTTTTCAACTGGCCCCCCAGCCCAAGCACCTCTTTGCGACGCAGGGCGAACACGCAACACAGGTCTTCCTCGACCCCGTGCTCTGTCGCAACGTCGTGAACGGCTGGCTCGACGGCGTCCTGAATCGCGACCCCGCGCTGGCCGACCAGTTCCACCAGATCCTCCAGGACGAAACACAGGCCGCCCGGGCGCAGCTCGGCCTCTGACGAGTTCGACGCAGTGTCTCCGGCCGCATTCTCCGTTCTTGCGGGACGGCTCATCGCGCAGCGGCGATTCGCGCGAGAAGGACGTCGGGCACATATCGGACATGCCGGCACGATGCCCGTGAGTCGATCTCCGCCGGTGGCGACCGATATCCCGCGCGGCCGGGCGACACATGCCCTGCTGGGAGCTTGGGCAGCGGCATCGGGTGGGGCTTGCAAGGGACGACGATTCCCGGTAAATTGGGAGTGGTGGAGCCTCGCTTTCCGCGAGGGTTTCTGGGACGGCCGCGTCGGTGCGGCTGAGTGCGCGGAGGCGCCCTGATGCTTACGCTGGTCACCTTCAAGAAGGACGGCACTCGCAAAGAGATCCCGTTGGAAGCGGGCGACTACACGGTCGGCCGCAATTCGGGCGCGGACCTCCGCATCCCCGTCGACCGCGTGTCGCGGTCACATTGCCTGCTCGCGATCAACGGAAACTTGGTGACCCTGCGCGACCTCGGCAGCAGCAACGGGACCTTCGTCAACGACACACGCATCACCGAAGTCGCCCTCCACGCCGGAGACCAGATCACGATCGGCCCGGTGACGTTCGTCGTTCAGATCGACGGTCAGCCCGAAAACATCCGTCCCTCCAAGCCGGAACCCGCATCCACGCAGGCGCCGACGAAACCGTCGGCGGACTCCAAGACGCACGTCGACGACGATCTGGACCTGGACGATCTCAGCGACCTCGATATCGACGACCTGAGTGACCTTGACCTGACCGATGTCGGCGAGGCCGGAAACATCGATGATGCCGCTCTCGAGTTTCTCCAGGATGACGACTCCGAGGACGACCTCGCCGGCAGCGCCTCCTGACACCCCCGCCCGATCACCCCACCCGTCGCCGCAATGCAAGATACAGCCGCCGAGAGAGCGGCAATGCGCGATGACGCGTGCGGCGGTCACGCAGGTCTCGATTGAGGTTCACCCAAAGACAGATCCCATTCCCGGTGCAACCCATTCTCGGACGCGATTGAGATTTCCGCGAGATCGGCCGGTCGATTTCAAGGACGTGTCGCGGTGCGACGATGTTACAGACCGTGAGCGCTCACGCGAGCCTGCTCGGGGCCTGCTCGGTCTCGCCCGATGGCGATCCGAGCAGCAGGAGGTCTTCACATGGCCGATGAAACCAATGATCCGCAGGGTACGAGCGCCGAGGCCATGTTCTCCGAGATGCTGGCGGAGTCGCCGGAGATCCAGCGCGTCGTCGATGAGTTCATCTGCACCCTGCCCGTTCGCTTGATCGCCATTCAGGAAGCCCTCCGTGACGATTCCTATGAACAAGTGGCCTCGCTGGCCCATCAACTCCGAGTCTCCGGGCACGCAAGCGGCTGTCCGTCGGTCAGCGAGCAGGCCGGAGGTATCGAGCGGGCCGCCCACGACCACGCCATCGATGCGCTGACCGACAAGCTGGCCGAGATGAAGGCCCTGATCGAGCAACTCCGCAGCAACCTCCCCTCGACAGACTGAATCCTGTATCGCGCGAATCGCGGTGTCCCAATTTCGCGGCGCCGGTAAAAAGATTCGCCCCGTCGGGGACGGGGCGATTGACGATCGACCTCTGGGTAGTGTCGACCGTAAGGAGGGAAGGAGGACGTCTGCACGATTGCCTCTGATGCACCCTATAACTCCCGGCAAGCCCCATTTATTCCCGGAACGGCTTTTTTTTTGGGGTCATCCTCGAAAATGCGGTCATAACAGAGTCTGTCAGCGTGTCAGGCAGAGCGCAATCGGCTAAAATGGCCGCCCACGGCCGTCGTGCGGCCTGCAACCCGGAGCGCCCGCTGATGCTTGAAACCGGCCATTCCGAACAACTCGCCCACGCCAATTTGCTGATCATCGAGATTGGCAATTCTCACGTCAGCGTGGCGACCTCCATTGAGGCGGAGGTGCGAACCCTGCTGAGATTCCCCCACTGCCGGCTCGACGAGGCGGTCCAGACCGCCCAGCAGTCGTGGCAGGCCCTTCCGGACGACCGCGTGAAATCTACGGCGGTCTGCTCGGTCGTGCCTTCGCTGCTGCGGACGGTTCGGAACAGTCTGGCCGATCGACTCGATACCCCACTTCGTGTGGTCGGTGACGACCTGCACCGCCCGCTGTCGCTCGCCGTCGAGGCTCCCGAACAAGTCGGGATCGACCGGGTCTGCTCGGCCGCTGCGGCCTACGACGTCATCCGGAAGGCGTGTGTCGTTGCGGGATTCGGAACGGCCATCACCGTCGATTGCGTCAACGATGAGGGCGTGTTCATGGGGGGGGCGATCCTGCCCGGCATCCGGCTCCAGGCCCAGTCGCTCCATGAGGGCACCGCGGCCCTGCCCTGCGTCGCGGTGGACGCGGCGGATGCGGCGGACACCCCTTTTGGCACGACGACCGAACAGGCGATTCGCGCCGGAATCATCTATGGGGTCGTCGGAGCCTTGCGAGAGATTACGGAGCGTTTTGCCGGCGAGCTGAACGCGTGGCCGCAACTCGTGGCGACTGGCGGACAGGCGGAGCTGATTCACAATCATTGTGATTTCATCGACAGTGTCGTGCCCGATCTCTGCATCCGGGGCATCGCCCTCGCGCACCGCAGGCGTTTCTCGCCGATCGAAGATACATGAATGCTTCCGGCATCACGCGGGCCACCCTGTTGACGCCCTTGGCGCCCGGCGCGATTGCCGTCATCCGGATCGCCGGACCGGAGATCGATGCCATATTCTCCGCGATGTTGTGGCGGACCCATGAGGATCGGTCGCCGTACTTCGTCGATCGGCGACCGCAGCTCGTTCGAATCGTCGAGAATGGAGCGCCGACGGATGAGGCCGTTGCGGTCCGGATCAGAGGCGGCGACGAAGCCTGCGCCGAGCTGAACACACATGGCGGGGTACGGATCGTGCAGCGGGTGCTGCTGCTTCTGGAACGCCACGGCGTGCGTGTCGTGCCCGCGAAGGACATGACCTCCGCATGGCCGGCTCTCCATCCTGTCCGGTGCGACGTCGATCGAGCGTTGCTGCAGACGTCGAGCCGTCGACTGACGCAATGGCTCCTGGCTCAGCGAGTCCTCCTTCCGCCGTACCTGGATCGTTTGCGTTCCCTGCCTCTCTCCGAAGTCGCGGCGTTCCGACAGCGGAGTGAAATTGCACGTCGTCTGATTGCCGGCCTCCGCATCGCTATCATCGGTCCGACGAACGCCGGAAAGAGCACGCTGGCCAACCGCCTCGTCGGCCGTGACCGCGTCATCGCCTCGGACACGCCGGGCACGACGCGCGACTGGATATCTGAAACAGCGCTGATCCGGGGATGGCCGGTCACGCTGATTGACACGGCGGGGATCCGCGTCGCGGAGTGCACCATCGAGGCCGAGGCCATCCGCCGAGGTCACGAGCAAGCCGTTCGTGCCGATCTGACGGTCGTGGTGCTGGACGGAACGGTCCCGGCGGACGCCTCGTCGCGCTGGCTCGGCTCCGCCCCGGCGAAGACCCTCCTCGATCGGTCCCGCATCGTCGTTCTGAATAAGACGGACTTGATGAACGAGCCATGCGGGACCGCGGACGAGGGATCGACGGTATCCGGAACCGTTGCCGCTCCCCGCTCCGCCATCCGCATCTCGGCCCTGACCGGCGACGGGATCGACGTGCTGGAAGCATGGTTGGAAGCGGCCCTCGGGCTCGACGTGCTCGACCCGTCTCTGCCGACCGCGTTCCTGCCTCATCACCTCGCTGTGTGATGATCCGGATGGGCTGGGTCAGGGCTTGTCCCCGGTCTCGGAGCCAGCCTCGTTCTTTCTGCGCCGGATGCGGAATCCTGTGCTGTGCCGAGAATCCCTTCTCGGCACTGGCTTCGCAGGATCCCCATCCTGCAAAACATGAGGCGCGCCGCTGCTGCAATGAAAGCGTGTGGAGATGATATTGGGAAGAGATTCCTCGGAAAACAGGTCCGAGAAAGGATTCTCGGTCCAGCACGCGATTGCAATCGGTGGGGCCGGTTTCGTGTATCATGCTGAGATGACGGCCGCGGGAGGCCTCGCAGTGCAACCCCGGGAGGTGATGTGGTGGACCCAACACCGGTCGATGTCAATCAGTTCAGGGACATCTTCGTTCAGTTCGTTTTCGACTTCTTTCAGTCGATCCTGGATACCGTGCTGGCAGCCGTGCCGGCCCTGTTACAGACGCTTTTCAGCCTGATCCAGCAGACTCCGACGCCGTAGGGACCGACTGTGCTCGCTCTGACCCAGCGCACCCGCCGCCCCGTGCCTGTCTGACCGACCGCTGTGGGAGGCCCTTCACGGCGTGCCTTGGTTGCGGCCGTCCCCACGGTGTCCCTGCTCGTCGTAGAGGCTGAGGTCCACGTCCAGGAGCCACTTGGTGGTGGTGATGATCTGCCCGGTGTGGAAGGCGAAGTGCTCGACGACGTGGAGAACCGCGGCCGTGCCGCTGACGGCGTAGTTCTGAATGCGGTAGTCGCGGCCGAGCGCCGCGGCGTCTAGGCGGCGGATTACCTCTGTCGCCGCCCGCACCGCCGCCCGAAGGCCGTCCATCAGCGTCTTGGCTGGGATTGGCTTGCGTTGTGTGAATTCGGCCGGCCGATCGCGCTCGAACGGCTGAGCGTCCAGTCCCGCGACGATCCATTGCATCACGTTGCCGCGAAGGTGCAGCAACAGGTTTCCGATGCTGTTGCTGGATTCGTTCGGCCGATACCAGACCTGATCATCTGAGAGCAGGGCCGCGCATCGTTCGATTTGCGCCAAGTGTTCTTCCAGCTTGGAAGCGGCGTAGTCCGTACACTGCCCGACGAGTTGCGGATCGACCATTGCGGCTATGATACGCGTTGATCGGGGACACCGTCAGCGGATGGCAGGCATGGACACACCGAATGAGCCGGCGGCTCTGGGACTGATCGCGGGAGCCGGGACATTTCCGGTGCTGGTCGCCCGTGGCGCCCGGCGGGCGGGGCTTCGGGTCGTGGTGGTCGGACTTCGCGGGTCGGTCGATGCCGCACTGCGCGCCCACGCCGATGTCTTCTACGATGTGGGCGTGGCGCGGCTGGGACGGTGGATCCGCATCTTCCGGCGAGAGAACGTCCACCGAGTCATCATGGCCGGCCGCGTCGTGAAGGCCCGCGCGGTGGGTCTGTCGCGATGGCGGCTCTGGTTGGCGTATCTGCCGGACTGGACTAGCATCAAGGTCTGGTACTTCCGCGCGGCCGATCGGCGCAACGACACGCTCTTGCGAGCCGTGGCCGACGAGATGGACCGCCGGGGTGTGGAATTGATCGACTCGACCGCCTATTGCCGCGACGCCATGGCCCCCGAGGGCGTCCTGACGCGAGCCGCCCCCTCGCCCGCGGGGCGGGCGGATGCCGAACTCGGCTGGCGCGTGGCGAAGGCCATGGGCGGGTTGGACGTCGGCCAGTCCGTCGCCGTCAAGGACAAGGACATCATCGCGGTCGAGGCGATCGAGGGCACCGACGCCATGATCGTGCGTGCGGGGTCGCTGTGTCGGTCGGGAGAGTGGACGCTGGTCAAGGTCGCCAAGCCGGATCAAGACATGCGGTTCGACGTTCCGACGATCGGTCCGGAAACGATCGAACGTCTGGCCGCCACCGGCGGCAAGGCGGTGATCGTCGAGGCGGGCAAGACCCTGCTGCTGGAACGGGACCGGACGATCGAGCTGGCGAACCGCCACGGGATCGCCATCGTCGGCCGTGCGGAGGGTGGTCCGGAAACCTCCATGCAAGGCCCCGTTTGAAGATGACTCCAGAATCGCAGAATCGGGGGACACAGAATCACAGGAGAATCAGGAGAAGGAGAATCAGGAGAATCAGGAGAATCGGGGGA
>JBHHVX010000129.1:0-9890 GCA_046754505.1 Phycisphaerae bacterium
AACACCCCCGCCACCATAGCCCGCCTGTCAAGAATGGCTGTCATGGGCGCTCACAATGTCAGGTGATGGCGCGGCTGCCGGCACTGCTCGGCGCGACGCTCCCGGCCGGGGCGGATCGGTCTTCGGCCCTCCGGCTCGATCGTGTCGCTACGACGCCCCGTTCGAAACCGCCGACCGGCTCATCATCGAACCGACGACAAATCCGTCGGCGGTCACATAGTCAGCATCGCCTTCGAGTTGCAGATCGCCGCTCACCTCGCTGCTGGCGGACCGGACGGCCACGCGCGAGACTTCGCCGCTGCGCAGCGCCATCCAGTCACCGTCGCGCCACTGCCCGGCGGGCCTGCCGCCGATGATGTGGTCGCGCGTCAGCACGATTGATCCACTCGGCGTCGTGATCCGCACGTAGTCATTGCGCCGTCGGTTCCAAACACTGCCGAAATCTTTATCGACGACTCTGCGGAACTCGCCGCCGGGCGTCAGGACCTCGTCGCCGATATGGACCTCGGCCAAGGGCCGGGGGCCGTCGGGCGTGACCAGCCTGCAGGATCCATCGACGCACAATCCAGCCCTCTGCTTCGGACCGGGGGCCGGTATCCCGCCGCCGGGCCACTGAGGTATAGGCAGGAAACCGGTGGGAAAACCCGGCGGCGAGAGGATCGTCGGGATCATGGCCGCCGGGACTGTGCCCCACTGGAAGCCGGTGAATCCGGGGCGGGCGGGGCCGGTGCCCCACCACGTAACAAAGATAATCGAGCCGCCGGGGCCCCACCAACCCATGCTCTGCATCGGAGTCGTGAAGGTAATACCCATGATGGTCTGCCTGCCGAACGGATCGAGCGAGCTGCGCTCCTCAGACGGCAGAATCAGCGGAGGCGATGGTCGTGGGCTGCTCGGTCGCCAGTCCGGTGGCCGAGGTCTTTCCGGATAATCCAGCGTATGCGAGCTGCTACCCGGTGTTGCCCCTCGTATGAACCACAATTCTCGTCTTAATTCCCATTCATCCAGTAATCTTACGTACAACTCCCAAGCCCGATCGAACTCCTCCCATTCCTGCTCGGGCGTTGGACCGAAATCGACCGGGGGCGGTGGCGGTAGAGGATTCGCGTACGCCATCATCCCGCTGGGATCGACCCGGCCGCTGCTGAAGGTGTTGTTCCCGACATAGGCGTAGCCGTTGCCGAGATTGATCGGATCGCCCCAGATGCCGATGGTGTCGCGGGTGGTGAAGCGGCCGGCGACGGGGTCGAGGTAGCGGGTGCGGTAGTAGTACCAGCCGGACTCGGGGTCGTAGCGGCGGCCGGTGAAGAGATGGGGGTTGCCGATCGACGACTGGTCTGTGATCAGCTCGAAGGCGAGGTCGCCGACGTCGAGCGCCCACGGGCTGCCATCCACCGTGAATGCGAGGACGCCGTTACCGTCCGCGCTCAGCTCCCAGCCCCAGGTCGAGGCGTGGCCGGTCGTGTTGCCTTTGACCTCCAGCCAGTAGGTCACACCGGCGTCGGCGTCGAACGGCTGATCGAGCCGGTACTGGTAGACGAACTCCGTCAGGCCGTTGGGCGGCGGAAAGGCGATGGTGCGGCCGGTGTCGGCTCGACCGACGTCTCCGGCCGCTTCCCGGTGGAGCAGCGTGCCGGGGGCGCCGCCGAGCCCGTCATCCGCGAGGATATCGATGGTGAATTCGTCCGTGGCCGGTACCATCGGGTCGGTCGAGTAGCCGCCCCACCACCGTAGGCCCGTGATGCGGGTGGGCTGGGCAAAGGTGAAGTCGTCGGCCAGGATCTGCACGACGTTCGGGCCGGGAAACAGGTCGTCGTCGGACGCCACGGCGGCCGACAGGTCGCCGGCCTGGCGCGCCAGCAGGATTTCCGGGGCTCCGTAATCGTCATACCCGTAGCGTTCGGCGACGGCGGCCGCGGCGTCGGTGACAACCATCACGTTGTAGAGGTCGTCGGTGTGATAGAAGAACTCCCCACCGCCGCGCTGCATGGTGAGCACTTCGTCGATGTAGAGACCGTAGACATAGGTGGCCTCGGTCGTGCCGGCAGCGTTCTGCTCCTCGACGACCTGCCAGTCGTCGTAGTAGTAGCGGGTCTCGTCCGGCACGCCGTCCGTGTCGACGACCCTGACGATTCGCCGGTCCAGTGAGTCGTAGGCGTATGTGGTGACCAAACCTGCCAGCGGGTCGTTGTGCTCGACCATCCGGTTTCGGTAGTCATAGACGTACAGGGCCGGTGGATCACCGCCTTGAAGAACCGTGATCATCGGCTCGATGTCGCGGCCGTCGAGCCTGCCGTCGCGGCTGACGTCGGTCTCGCATGAGACCGGCCCCCCGGCCAGCAGGCCGGCGACGAACGACGGCAGGTCTCCCAGATCGACGGCCAGGTCGCCGTTGGTGTCGCCGACGATGCAGGGGGCCGCGTCGATCAGATCGCCGTTGGCGTCGTATCGACGATTGTCGAAAGCCGTGCCGGTATACTGGTTCATCTGGAAGTCGCCCGGCTCGCACAGGGCCGGGTCGAGGGCGTACGGCCCGGTCACGCCCGTGCCGGTCACCGTGTTGCGGTTGCCGACGCCGTCCAGGTCGTACAGGGTGTCACGAACGGTTGCCGGGACGGGGTCGGTGACGATGGCGCGCGTGAGGCGATAGATCGAATCGTAAACATAGGTGTGCGTGAGTTGCGGCCCGGCGACTCGAACGTCCTTGCGCTGCTTCTTGTTGTACATCGCGTCCCACAGGTAGGAGCGGTCGTCGATGATCGTGCCGTCGGCGATCCGCGAATGGGTCGTCCCGATGATCTGCTTGACGCCGAGATCGCCGGGCGGGTTGGGACTGCCGGTGATGCCGTCGTAGAGGTCGTCGGTCCGCGTGCCGTTGCCGTACTCGCGGCGCTCGACCCGGGACGGACCGATGTAGTCATACGTGGCAATCGTGCCGGCGCCGTCGGAGACGGTCTTCTTGCGGTCCAGCTCGTCATAGGTGCAGGTGATCACCCGCCCGCCGGGATAGGTGCAGGTGAGCTGATTGCCGACGCCGTCGTAGAGTGAGGTCGTCGTCCGGTCGTCCGCCGCGTTGAACGGCGGAACAACGTTGAGCGTCTCGCGCGTGACACGCGACAGCGAGTCATAGCTCCGTGTCACCCGCGAGTCGTCGTCCTCGACGCCGATCAGCCGCGACAGGCCATCGTACAGGTATGTCTCCAACGTCGTATCGTCGGAAACACCGAGGCCCGGTGCGATGGACCTGGTCGACAGACGGTTCAGCAGATCGTAGGTGCAGGTGATCACGCTGCCGTTGGGGTCGGTCCTCGTCAACCGGTTGTGGTGCACGTCGTAGGTGGAGACATGCTGCGTGCAATCAGCGTATTGCTCGACGATCCTGCGGTCCAGGGCATCATAAATATAGCGCGTGACGTTGTCGTTGTCTTCCGTATCCTCGAACAGCCGCGAGGTGTCGTCCCAGACCTTGACGGTCACGATGTCGGGGTCTCCGTCGCCGGGGACGGCGGCCATGTTCGCGCCCAGCCCGTCCATATCGCGGACGGTCCGGATGAGCCGGTTGACGCCGTCGTAGACGTAGCGGGTCTCGTTGCCCAGGGTGTCGGTCATGCGCGTGCGGTTGTTGCGGGAGTCATGGGCGGATTCGTGCGTGTTGCCGACGTTGTCGATGATTCGGATCAACCGGTCAAGATTGTCGTAGGCATACGTCGTCGTGAACAACTGGTCCGGGTTCAGGAGATCGGACTTCTCGACCTCGGCGATCGAGATGACGTTCGAGTTCGCATCGTAGGCGCGCGTGGCCGTGTTGCCCTTGGCGTCCGTGACGGTCAGGGCCCGATTGGCGGTGTCGTAGACGGTCGTAGTCTGGTGCAGGTTGTCGTCGATGACCAGCCGGACCTGGGAGTTGTCGGTCCACTGGACCTCGGTGATGGACTTGCCGTCGGGTGTCGGCGGGACGTTGATCGGAAGCTGCGTGTCGGTGTCGAAGAAATCCACTACGGTCCGGATGATGCGGTCCATCGGATCGTACTCGTACTGCGTGACCGACAGCGGCAGATTGCCCGCCCCGCCCGGGACATCGTTCAACTCTCCTCCGATGCGCAAGCCGAATGGATTGGGCACGGCGGGGGCCTGATCGCCGCCGACATTGCCGTTGGCGTCGTAGTGGTAATCCGTGACGTTGCCCATGGGGTCGGCGATCTGGACCAAGCGGTCGTAACCATCGTAGGCGTGCATCGTCACCCGGACCACGCTGGGAGGAACGCTCGTCGGCCCTTCCAGGCCTTGGCGGACGGCGATCAGGTTGCCGTTGCAGTCGTAGTCGTATTGCGCCGTGGACTGGTCCGCGTCGCCGGGGGCACGGATCACCTGGAACACCAGATCTCTCTCGTCGAAGAGCGTTTGCGCCGTGTTGGCAGGCTGGTTTCCGTTGACGGCCTCTCCGTAGCGGACCAGGGAGCGGTTGCGGTTGGCGTCGTAGGCGTACTCGGTGGTGATGGATTCGGCGGCCGGCAGGGCGGCGCAGGTCAGATCGGCGGGGAGCAGGTTGGCGCTGCCGACCTCGCGGCACTCGCGGACCAGGTAGTTGAGGATGTCGTACTCGTAGATCGTCGAGAAATGCGTGTTGGGCTGGAGCACGCCCAGATCGTCCTTGTTCTCGATGTCGACCCGAATGACGTTGTCGTTGGCGTCGTACCAGAAGAGACGTTCGTAGCGGATGCCGCCGCCGAGCGCGACCTCCCGTGACATCTCCCGGACGACCTGATCGAGAGCGTTCAACGTGTACTGCGTGTCGGCCCCGCGGGGGTCGATCGTCCGAGTCAGTCGTCCCAGACAGTCGTACTCGTAGGTCGTCGTCAGCCCGAAGCCCGGAGTGTCGATGATCTTCTCTTTGGGATAGCCGTTCATGCAGCCGTCGGCGGGATCGTAATAGGTGAAGGTGTCCACCCGGCGCGACAGGCTGCCGTTGTCTGGCCAGGTGTGCGTCGCCATCTGGCCGAAGGCGTTGTAGGTAAAGTCTTCGACGATCGACGGGATGCGATGGGTGGTATGGAGACGGTTGCCGTTGGGGTCGTAGGTATGCAGCGTCTCGTTGCCGCGGCCGTCCACGTGGCGCGTGACGAAGTTCATCCCGCAGCAGGCGCCAAACCCGCCCTGGTATTCGAAAAACTCGACGATCTGGACTTGATCGCCGGCCGGCGTGTGCGTGCCGGGCAGCCTGTGCCGTTCGCGCAGATTGCCCCGCGAACGCCGAGCCGGCATGGAGTTCACGTCCGGTTCGTAGACATTCTGCGTGACGTTGCCGTTGGGATGTGTGATCAGCGTCGGCAACGCGTCGATGTTCCACTCGAATCGCGTCTCGTAGAACGGCTGGGCGGGCTGGTTCGGGCACGCCGGATCGCCGAGGCGGAGGGGGTTGATCGGCGGATTGATCGCAGCGTCCAGGTCGGTGGGCAGGGCGGGATCGGCCCGGCCGACGTAGTCCCGATCGATCACCATCCGGTTCGCCGCGTCGAAAAAGTGCTCGCTGACGTTGCCGACCCGGTCGTTGACCGTCGCCTTGACAACGGCGAAGTTGTTGAATGGATCGGGAACCAGCGAAGTGTAGACGATGTCGATGATGTCGGTGGGGTCGCCCCAGGTCTGTCGGACGACGTGATCGAATTCAAGGTCGACAGGATTGATCGTCGGGGCATATTCGTTCGTCAGATAGGTCTGCCCCTTGGGATCGGTGATCGTCAGGAGATTGCTGTTGAGCGCCGGATCGCCGAAACCGGTTGAATACGTATAGATCGTCGTCTTGCCGGCGGGAAAGTCATTTCCGTTGGGCGTCCCGACCGCGACCGGCGTCGTGACCGACTTGAGATCGCCAAAGTTGCCGCCCGGCTCGATGCCGTCGTAATAGGCGTAGGCCACGCTGCGGCCCGTGAAGTCGGTGACCGATTCGATGAAACCGAACGGATTGTAAGCGATCGTGATCACCCGCGGGTTGGCCGGCGGATTGTCGAGCGTGTCGTGAATGGCGATCAACTGGCCCGTGCCGGGGTCATACTCGAAGACCAGCGTATTCCCGTTCCGTTCGCTGATCTCGCTGAGCCTGCCCTGTTGGGGGCTGCCGTCGAGCGGGAGGAATCGCCAGACGCCGGTGTCGGCAAAGGTGAGCGTGTAGGCGCCGAAGGGCGGAGGATTCGGGTCCAACGTGAACTCCCGGAAGAACTCGTCGGCTTCCCAGGCGCCGGTGAGGGGATTGAAGAGATACAGGTCCTCGCGCGTGTTGCCGTCGTGCAGGAGAATATCCGGGCCGCTCGGCTCGATGTAAATGTTGTAAGAGAAGTCCCACCCGTTGCCCATCGCGGTGTTCGGTCCGATCCGGGAGCGATACTTCCGAGCCCAGACGAAGTCCAGCTCGCGCCCGGCGATCTGCAGGTCGGTGGCGGACAGATGGAACTCGCCCGAGTGCAGATACGGCTGGGGATCAAACGCGATGGGCAGTTCGGTCTCATTGGCCGCGGGTTTGTCGATCCCGTTGGCCGGCGGTTGCTCGGGCGGCGATTCCGCCAGCGGGTTGGCCACGGCGAGCGCGGAGGCCGGTCGGGCCAACGAGATTCCGGCGGTGACAAGCAGTGTAAGTACGACTCGACATAACTGGTAAAGCGACCTCATTGTGACCTCCTGATTCCGGGCGGCGATACCGGGACGTGCGATACGCGGCCCTCCAACATGACTTGGCGGGGCGATACGGAACTTCTGACACGTTTTCTGGGCTCCGTGCTTTTCCCCGTCACACAGCGGCCGCTCGCCATCTGGGGCACGGGTGGCCCAGCCTTGCGGCACCAGAGGCGGGAAACGATCGCGGCTGCAAGGCTTGGGGTGTCAGATTCCGTGCCCAAACGACGGATGGCAAGTGGACCTCCTTTGAGCAGACGCGGATTCCCGATCCAGACGATGCGGTACATATTTGGTATACTGGATAGGATCATGCTGACCCTCTCGACCCACGCGACGCTCCTGAAGCGACTGGCGGACGGTGAAAACCCTGCCGCATGGCGGGAGTTCTGCGACCGCTATGGCGAGCTGATTCGCGGGTTCGCCCAGCGGCAGGGGCTCCAGGCGGCCGACTGCGACGATGTCGTGCAGGAGACTCTGATGGCCCTGACGAAGTCGATGCCACAGTTCCGTTACGAGCCGGCCAGAGGCAAGTTCCGGTCCTACCTGAAGACGGTCGTTTTGCACACGATTTTCCGCAGATCGCGTCAGAAACGCGGCGAAGTCGCGCTAGAAGATGTAGAGTTGGCCGTCGGAAGGGCGGCCGACGACACCGATACTGACGCGCGGTGGGAGGCCGAATGGCGCCAGTACCACGTGCGCACTGCGATGCGGACCATCGAGGCGGAGTTCAACGAACAGGATCGGGCGTCCTTCGACGCCTATGCGGTGGCGGCGCGAGACGCGCGTGAAACGGCCCGGTCGCTCGGCTTGAGCGTGGATCAGGTCTATCAGGCGAAGTCCCGCATCCTCAGGCGGCTGGCTCAACTTGTCGAACAGCAGGTTCGAGAAGAGGGCTGAGGGTGGACGCGGCCCGCGGCGCCGCTTCGGCGCTGGGAAGGAGGAACGGTTACGTGCGTGGGTCATCGGGCGACGGCGGGTCCGCCTGGTACCGCGATCCGGACGTGTTGCTGCACGAGCTGCAGTGCGGCGGCGGGACCTCCGCACGATTCCCGTCGGTCGAGGAATACGAAGATCTCCGTCTGATCCGGCGCGGCGGCCAGGGGGTCGTGTACTCCGCATGGCACGGCGCGATGCGACGCCGCGTGGCGCTGAAGGTGCTGACGGACCGGTGGTTCGAGTCCGACGCCAACCGCCGGCGATTCGAGCGCGAGATCGACCTCGTGGCGGGCCTCCAGCACCCGAACATCGTTCGGGTCTACGACCGGGGCCGGACCCGCGAGGGCGCCCCGTTCTTCTCGATGGAACACATCGAGGGGATTCCGCTCGACGAGTACGTTCGCACCACGACCCGCCAAGTGCCGGGAGGAGGCGCCTGGACGATGGAGGCGGCGCTGCGGTTGCTCACGCGGATTGGTCGGGCCATCCACTACGCGCATCAGCGCGGCGTCATCCATCGCGATCTGAAACCCAACAACATCCTGATCGATCGCGCGGGCGAATCGCACGTCGTCGACTTCGGCCTGGCCAAGGCCGTCGGGGCGACGGCCGACGGCGACGCGACCATGACCGTCAGCGGGGAGTTCATGGGGACGCTTGCCTACGCCTCGCCCGAACAACTCAGCGGCGACCCGTCCCGGGTGGATGTCCGGACGGATGTGCATGCCTTGGGCGTGATCCTGTACGAGCTGCTGACCGGCGCGCGCCCGTTCACGTCGGGCGGCCCGATGGCCGGGCTCATCATCGAGATCGCCGAAACCGATGCATCCCCGCCGTCGCGGGCCGGCGGCGCAGCGCGCCGTCCTTCCGGGGACGCGCCCCGATGGCCGCCCGTGGTCGGTTTGAACGCCGAACTCGACACGATCGTGCTGAAGGCCCTGGCGAAGGATCCGGAGCGCCGCTACCAGTCCGCCGCGGCCCTCTGCGAAGACGTCGAGCGTTATCTGCGCGGCGAGGCCATCGAGGCCCGCCGCGCCAGTGCGTGGTACCTGATGCGCAAGACACTGCGACGGCATCGGGTGGCGGCGTTGACGGGAACGACGGCGATCCTGGCGCTGCTGGGTTTCGGGATCGCGATGGCGCTGATGTATGGCCGCGCCCGATCCGAGGCCCGGAAGGCCAATCAGACGCGGATCTTCCTCGAGGATACGCTCGGGTCAGTGGGGCCGCCGGTCACCGGCCGCGACGTGACGGTGGCCGAGGTGCTCGATGAGGCGGTTCACTGGGTCGACATCGCCTTGGCCGACCAGCCGGAGGTGGCGGCGTCCGTGCGCAACACGATCGGCAACAGCTATCGCAGTCTCGGGCGCTACCGGGAGGCCGAAGACGAGTTGCTCTCGGCGCTTGCGACCCGCCGCCGACTGTTCGGCGACGAGCACGTAGAGGTGGCGCAGAGTCTCAACGCGCTGGCGCTGCTGCGCCGCGATCAAGGCAGGGAAGCCGAGGCGGAGCGGCTCTTGGGACAGGTCCTGCGGATGCGCCGCGAGCTGCTGGGGAATGACGATCTGGCCGTTGCCATGGCGCTCCAGAATCTGGGCCGGATGGCCCGCCATGCAGGCCGGATGGAACGGGCGCAGCGGCTGCTCGGGCAGGCCCTCGAGATTCGGCGGAGCCGTCTCGGCGATCGGCATTCCGACGTCGCCATGTGTCAATATGATCTGGCCGTCCTGGCCGCGCAGCGGGGCGATACGGAGTCCGCGCGGGCGCTCCATCAGGCGGCCCTCCGCACGCGCCGAGCCACGCTGCACCAACACCATCCGGACGTCGCTCGTTCGCTGCTGGCCCTCGGCCCTCTGCTGATCGACTCCGGCGATCCGTCCGGCGCCGAGCCGTACCTGCGCGAGTGCGTCGAGATCATCGGGCGTCTCGTCCCGGAGGACCACTGGCGGCTCGCGGAGGCGCGGGGGGCGCTCGGAGCCGGCCTCGTGGCAATGGAACGGTTTGAGGAGGCCGAGCAACTGCTGACCGCGGCCCACCGCGCGCTGAAGGCCGCGCGCGGGCCGGACGACCCAAGGACCGAGCGGGTCCGGCGACACCTCGTCCAGCTTTACCAAGCATCGGGACGCCCGGAGCGCGCGGCAACCTGGTCCGATGCGCGAGCGGTCCCCGATCGTTAGCAGATGCACGGCTCGTGCGAGAATCCGCTCAGGATCGCAGATCAACTAACTGTAACCCGTATTATTCACCGTTACTTGTGGTGCGCGGGGAAACGGCGGGTGGTGCGG
>JBHHVX010000130.1:0-9851 GCA_046754505.1 Phycisphaerae bacterium
GTGAGCGGCTGCCCGTAGGAATCAGCGCGAGTTGGCTGCTGACGGCAGCCACGGTCCGCCGGGCGTTGCCCTCAGCGTGCGGTACTGCTGCGCCGGGCGCGTCACTGCCGCGATGACCATTCGAGCAGACGTTGACCGGCGTCGTGAAGCGTGTCGTGTCGCTTGCAGAAGCAGAAGCGGATCTGATCGCGCCCGAGCGATGGGGGGTTGTAGAAGCTGCTGCCGGGCACGGTGGCGACGCCGGCTTCCTTGATGAGGCGCATCGCGAACGCCGTGTCGTCCTCGTCCGGGCGGCAGAAACGCGCGATGTCGACCATGACGTAATAGGCCCCTTCGGGGTCGTGCCCTTCCAACCCCGCTTCCTGAAGCGCGGTCCACAGAATCTCCCGCCGCCGGGCGTAGTCGATGGCGAGTTGGCTGTAGAACGCCTGCGGCAGGCGCAGCGCGACTGCGCAGGCCTCCTGCAGAGGGTGCGGCGCGCCGACGGTCAGGAAGTCGTGGACCTTGCGGATGGCGGCGGTGATCTCCGGCGACGCGATCGCCCACGCGACGCGCCAGCCGGTCACGCTGTAGGTCTTGGACGCGCCGCTGATGGTGATCGTCCGATCGCTCATGCCCGGGAGGGTGGCGATGGCGATGTGCTTGCGTCCGTCATAGAGGATGTGCTCGTAGATCTCGTCGGTGAAGGCGAGGGCATCATAGCGTTCGCACAGGTCGGCGATGAGCTGGAGGTCGTTGCGGGTGTAGACCTTGCCGCAGGGGTTGTGCGGGGTGTTGACGATGATGCCGCGGGTGCGATCGTTGAACGCCCCGGCGAGTTCGTCCGGGTCGAACTGATAGCCCTGGTCCCGCGTCTTGTGCAGGGTCACATAGCGCGGCACCGCGCCGCAGAGGATGACGTCGGCGCCGTAGTTCTCATAGAACGGACTGGTGATCACCACCTCATCGCCGGGGTTGATCGTGGCCAGCAAAGACGCGATCATCGCCTCGGTGGTGCCGCAACAGATCGTGACCTGCCGATCCGGATCGATCTCCATTCCCTGAAACCATCGGACCTTTTCCGCGAGGGCGTGGACGAGGCTGGGAGCGCCCCAGGTCCGGGCATACTGGTTGTGACCGTCGCGGATGGCTCGGATGGCGGCCTCCTGCAACTCCGGCGGCGTGGGGAAATCCGGAAAGCCCTGGGCGAGATTCACGCCATCCTGCGCCAGGCAGACCTGTGTCATGCGGCGGATGACGGATTCCTCAAATCGGGAAGCCTTGTCGGAGATGTGACGGTGAATCGCGGCCTGATTGTGCATGCGCGTCAGTATAAGGCATGGTGGCTGCGAAGTGAAAACGATCGGTGCGTCCCTTGCGAGACGGGCATGATCTTTCTACAGTCGCGGCATGGCGCCCGGCCGTTTGCGCCGGCAGCGAACCCCGGAATCTGTTTCGACAATCGACATTCCACAGCATGGCCACGACGACAAAAAACGCGCAGACGCCGCCGAAGCGGAAGCCCGCCGCCGCGCGGTCGGGGCCGACGCCCGCCATGCGGCAGTACCACGAGCAAAAGGCCCTCGTCGGCGAGGCCGTCCTGCTGTTTCGTATGGGCGATTTCTATGAGACGTTCTACGACGACGCGAAGACGATCTCGCGAGTCCTCGGCCTGACCCTGACGACGCGGAGCAAGGATGCCGGCAATCCCATCCCGCTGGCGGGCGTGCCGTATCACGCCGTCGACGGATACGTCGCCAAGCTTGTTCGCGCGGGCTACAAGGTCGCGATCAGCGAACAGATGGAGGATGCCCGGCAGGCCAAGGGCGTGGTTCGGCGGGAAGTGCAGCGGATCATCACCCCCGGCACGCTGACGGATGACGCGCTGCTGGACGAACGGGCGGCGAACTGTCTGGTCGCGTTGTGTTCGGCCGGGGAGAAACGGCGGCCTGAGCGCCGCGGCTCGGAATCCTTGGTCTCCGGTCCGCGGTCACGGTGGGTGGGGCTGGCCTGCGTGGAGTTGGCGAGTGGCCGGTTCTTTGCGCAGATGCTGCCTGTCGAAAAACTGATTGACGAACTGGCGCGGCTTCGCCCTGCGGAAATGCTGGTCCCGGAGGTCGACGTGGGTGTCGAGTCGTCGTTGCCCGATGAGATTCGGCAGTCGCTGGAGGTGCCGATTGCGACACGCCCGCCGCATGTGTTCGATCCGCACCTGGCGGAACAGGCGCTCTGCAGGCACTTCCGCGTTCGCGACGTGACGGGCTTCGGATTTGACGGGTTCGACGCGTCGCTGTGCGCCGCCGCGGCCGTGCTGGACTACCTCGGCGAGACGCAGCGGGCCGCGCTGGGTCATATCCTGAAGATCGTTCCGCGCCGGATAGACGATTGTGTCGGTATCGATCAGGTCACGCTTCGGGCGTTGGAGGTCGAGCGGACGATTCGCGACGGCACGCGCGACGGTTCGCTCCTCGACGCGGTGGACCGGACGGTCAATCCGATGGGGGCGCGGCGGCTGAGCGAGTGGCTTCGATTTCCGCTTCGCGACGCCGGCGCGATCGTTCGACGACAGGACGTCGTCGCGTCGCTTCGCGGTCAGCCGGAGCGGTTGGGCCGATTGCGGACGATGCTTCGTGACATGGTCGACATGGAGCGGGTCAACGCGCGGCTGGGCGTTGGGCGAGCCTCGCCGCGTGATCTCGTCGCGCTCGGCCGCACGTTGCGCGGCTGCGAACAACTGGCGGACATCCTCGGGCCGCCCGTGTCCGGCGACGGCGGCGACCTGCTGTCCGGCCTGATCGAGCAGACGCGCGGCCTGGAGTCGCTTGCCGAGCTTCTTTCAACGGCGTTCAAGCCGGACGCTCCGCCGGTCGTGCGAGACGGCGGGTTCATCGCCGACGGCTACAACGCCGAGTTGGACCGGCTGCGCGGCATCGGCCACGACGGCAACCGCTGGCTGGCTGAGTTCCAGGCCCGCGAGGCGGAGCGGACGGGCATCTCAAAGCTGAAGGTGGGCTACAACTCCGTCTTCGGTTACTACATCGAGATCACCCACGCGAACCATGACCGCGTGCCCGATGAATACGTCCGTCGTCAAACCATTCGTAATGCCGAGCGATACATCACCGACGAACTGAAGCACTTCGAGCGGGAGATGCTCGGCGCGGCGGATCGGGCGAAGGCGCTCGAGATCGAGTTGTTCGAGGGGTTGCGGGCGAAGGCCGCGGAAGATCTGCCGCGCTTGCAGGCCGCCGCCGAGGCCGTGGCGGCGCTCGATGCGCTGGCCGGCCTGGCGGAGCTGTCACGCGAGCGGGGCTACTGCCGGCCGGAGCTGGCAGGGACCGACTCCGCCGAAAGCCCGATGCTCGACGCCGGTGGGGCGGGGCCGGGCGGGGTGCTCGAGATCGCCGACGGACGCCACCCGGTGCTGGAGCGGACGCTGGCGGAGCGATTCGTCCCCAACGATTGCGCCCTGCTGCCGGATCGGGACCGTCTGCTGGTCATCACAGGTCCGAACATGGCAGGGAAATCGACCTACATTCGCCAGGTGGCGCTGCTGGTTCTGCTCGCGCAGGCGGGCGGCGACGTGCCGGCGCGATCGATGCGGTGGTCGCCGGTCGATCGCATCTTTGCGCGGGTCGGCGCCAGCGATGAACTGGCCCGCGGTCATTCCACGTTCATGGTCGAGATGGTGGAGACGGCGCGGATCCTCAACAACGCGACGCAGGACTCGCTCGTGATCCTCGATGAGATTGGCCGCGGCACGAGTACGTACGACGGACTGGCGATCGCGTGGGCCGTGACCGAGTACATCGCCGAGCATCTGGGCTGTCGAGGGCTGTTCGCGACCCATTATCACGAGCTGACGGAACTGGCCGAGCAACTGCCGGGCGTTGCGAACTGGAACGTCGCCGTCCGCGAACAACTCCGACCGGATGGCATGGGTCGGGATGTGGTGTTCTTGCATCGGATCGTGCCGGGCGCGACCGACCGCAGCTACGGGGTTCACGTGGCCGCGATGGCGGGCTTGCCGGGTTCGGTGGTCAAGCGGAGCGAGACGGTGCTCGCCGAGTTGGAAAACTCTTTCATTCGGAAGTCACACGACCGGGCGCTCGCTGCCGGCCGTAAGGCCCACGATGATCAGCCGTTGTTGTTTTCCGATCCGGAGCCGTTGCCCGACTGGTGGCGGGAGTTGGTCGATGCGGTGGCCGCCGCGGAGGTTGATCGGACCACGCCGGTGGAGGCCCTCACTCTGTTGCAGCGATTGCAAGGTATTATTCGGAGCCGCCCGTCGGGAGCCGACGGCGGATTTGGCGGAAAGAATGCGTGACACCGCGGACGGGCTGTGATACACTGAAGCATTGCGATTCCGATCGGGACCGGATGCCGCTCGGCAGTGTTGGGTCCGACACGATTGATGAAGAGCCGCGACGCCGAAAGTCGAATAATGCAGCCATTGGTCCCTGGCATTGCGGTGGCATGTATGGCACGGGAGAGTTCACGTTGATCGAACCCATTGACATATGTTGTGGAAGCGCTTCGAAACAGAGACGCCCGGCCGGCGGATGCGTGCTGCGTGCGGCTGCCGGACTCGTGTGTCTCGTCGGCCTGACCGGATGCGCGGCGCCCGCCCGTCCGAGTCCCGTGGACGCCTTCGATACGATCACAAAACGGGCACTGGAGGGTGACTCGGAATTCGTTCGAGCACACCTGGATACCTCCGACATGGGTCGCTGGTCGGAGGATGGGCCGTCCTCGGATTCGGAGGCCTTCGTGCCTGATATCTTGACGCGGCTGCAATTCTGTCGGCCGCTTTCCTGGGAGGCCGGTTCGACGCCGGACCGGGCGGTTGTCGAGGCGGCGTCCATCCAGCCGGGGTTGTTCGGCGGAGCCATGTGGAAGTTTCGGATCGATATGATCTATGACGCCGGGCACGAATGGCGGATTGCCAGCCCGCCGCGTGACCAGCGGCCGATCGGCGCCGACGCTGCGGACGACAAGGGGAAATAGGGCGTTCATTGGGGGCGACCGGGTCGGACGAGACGCGACCGCATGGAGAGCGATCAGGCGGGCCGGGAAGAATGAGTCATTTGCCTATGTCGACTTTTTTCAAAGTATCGGTCCTGGGGTGGGCGGCGGTCTGCGTTTTCGCCGGGTGTCACGATCCCAAGGAACGGTTCGGGCGGACGTGGTACATCGACGGCGCCGGGAACTGGGGCTACGGCGTTCTGGACGTGCCGCTGGGCCTGGAAGACAGGGGCTATCGCGGAGCGGTCACGAATCATCGATGGTCCCTCACCTTGAACCCCGCGCTGGACCAGACGTTTCGTTTCATCGCGCGGTTGTCCGGCGCGGGACTGGGCGATGAGATTACGAACTACCTGAAGCGGTATCCCGAGAACGATGCCAACATCATCGCCCTCTCGGCGGGGACGGGCGTCGGCATCTGGGCCATCGAGCACGTCGAGCCTCCGTTCAAGGTGAACAACTACATCATGCTCGGCTCCAGCCTGTCCAGTCACTACGACTGTCGCAAAGCCCTGAAGAATATGAAGGGCAAAATCTATGTCTATCACTCGCCGTCCGATCCCGTACTCCAGGGTCCGGTGCGGATACTCGGCACGATCGACGGACGATTCGGCGACGCGGCGGGGCTGGTCGGGCTGCGCGGCCCGGGCAGCGCGAGCGGGCGGATCGTGAACGTTCCCTGGTCGCAGAAATACGCGAGGTGGGGCTGGACCGGCGGCCACACCGACTGCATCAACCGCCGATTCGTTCGCGAGGAGTTGGCCCGGCGGATCGTGCCCGACAAACAGCCGGGACCCGCCGAGGGCGTGGCCCGGGCGGCGAAGGGTGTCGCTCGCGCGACCGTTCCGACGATCTCCGATGCGCGATAGCGCACCGTCAACCTTGGATTTGCGGGTTCCCAATGGGAGGGCGAGGCTCTTGCCGAGCCTGACACGCGGCTTGCTGGTGATCCGAACGGACGGCTCGCCAGGAGGCTCGCCCTCCCGCAGACCTCGGCCAACGCGCAGAATCAACGTTGACGGTACACTCGTGTCCCGACGCTGCTCAATTGAAGGGGAGCATCGGCGTCTCGCCGGTGCGCTTCCTGCGAGTCGGTGCGGGTGGGATGTCCACATCACCCATCAAGTCACGTGCGTCGAAGCGTTAGCCCGCGTTGCGGCGGTGGCCCGGCGGTGCGGCGCGATTCCTCAGTTCAATCACGGCCCAGTTGGTGTTCCGATAGATGGGTTCCCGGTCGGCGAGCGTCGACACCGGACAGACCGCGTAATCGACGCCCTCGTCCCGGGCCAGTGCGTGCAGCTCGGTCCAGTCGATGTGTTCCAGCGGAGAGTCGGTCAGCCCTGTCCGACGGAGCCGTGCCCAGCGGCGCTGAATCTCGCCGGTCAGGTCGGGGTGCCAGAGCATCGCGTCAAAGTCGAACTCCAGCCACATGGGCCGGTGCGAGAAGACGCGAAAACCGCCGACGTGAATGGGCGCGACAAAGGTCGCCGTCCGCGGGGTGTGGGCGCAGGCCCAGGTCTGGACGTCCCGCCAGGAAGCCGGGGCGGACCGCGGCAGGATGCCCGATCGGTCTCCGCGCACGTAGGCCCTCGTGAATCCTTGCAGGATCACCAAGGCGATGGTGGCGCCTGCAACGGGCGCGAGCCGGCGGCTCCGTTTTCCGATGGCGGCCGCGAGCCAGCTTCGACCGGACCGGACATCGGCCACGATCGCGAGGCTCACCACCAGGATCGTGACCGTGGTTCCCTGTGAGAGCGACCATCCGAGCGCGAGCGCGATGAGGACGAGGACACTCCGAGTGCCCCGTCGTGACCAGCTTTGCCACACGGCGCCGGCGACCAATGGCACGGAGAAGACGACCGCCAGCGCAGCCGTGCGGCCCAGTTGAAAACGCATGAGGGTTCCGAGGGCGGGCAGACGGCTGGCGATGAGCGCGGTGATCCATGTCACGGCGATGGCGATCAGCGAGGCGACCATCGGCCGGCGGAAGTGCGCTCGGCGTGTTGCGATCAGCCCGACGGCCAAGGTCAGCAGCAGGCCGGCCCAGCGCACATAGACCCTGGTGCTCCACCGCAGCGGGTCGAAGTGCCACCAGAACAAATCTCGAATCGTGTGGTAATAGGTCGTGGAGTCGATGTCCGGAGCCGGTGTCGCGGCGGCCCACCACAGGACCGGCGTAGAGACAACGAGCCAGACCGCTGCGCCGAGCGTGGCCGATCGAAGGAAGTGTCGCCGGCCGCTGATCGCGAAACCGGCGGCGGCGATGAACGTGGCGGGCAGGCCGGTCATCAGATTGCAGTTGCAGCCCAGTCCCAACAAGAACGCCGCGCTGATCGCCCGCCCACGCCACGCCAGCAGCAGTCCCCATATCAGGAGCGGAAAGGCGAATGTCGTGTGCGTCGGCAGGGCGGTCAGCAACTGTTCTCCCGCCAGGATCGGCCGGAGCCGGAAGGTCGCCAGGGCCAGGGCGATGTAGCGGACGGGCCGCTCGGGGAACATCCGCGCCGCCAGTTCGAAGAGGGCGGCAAGCAGCAGCCACCTCGATACGACGTGACTCGTCACCAGGATCCATGACAAATCCGCGAAGCGGGCGAGCCACGCCACGACCACCCAGAACCACGAACAGTACTGGTCCAGCGAATCGACGAAGAGGTCACCGGGGTAGAGGCTCGGATCATTCAGGCGAAGGACGCGAACGAGTTGGACGGCGTGGGCGCTGAGGCCGTAATGGAAACCGATGTAGAGGTGGCTCAGGAGCGTTGCCGCCAGGACGATCGCCAGATCACGGCGCGTCCAGCGGAATCCTTCAGTGGCGGACGTCGACATCTGACTTACGCCGGCAAAATCGAGAGAACAGGCTTCGGTCCTTGTCATGGTCTCCTCGATGTCGGGCCGAGGCGGAAGACGACATAGCGTCCGAACGTCGCAGTCTGCCGGTAGCCCCTCCGGGCAAACTTGCGGAGGCGTATCAGATCGACAGGCGTCGCCGGCCGCCGTCCGGCTGTCGGTGTTGCCAGCGCCGGCCGGGAGAATTGGCGGTCTTCGACGATCCAGTCGGGCGGATCGGCAAGGAATGCCAGGGCGAACTCTTCAAACAGTCGCATGTCCATATTGAAGTAGCCGTGTGCCATGAAGTGCCGCGTGCCGGGTGGACGGTCGAGGCGGTAGAGGAGGTCCGCCGTGCCGCTCCAGGCCCAGACGAGCACAGTCTCATCCGGGCGTGTATGGTGATGGACGTAGTCAATCAAGGCCGTGCGGTCGGCGTCGCGGCGATCGGGCAGCCGGCGCCATAGCAATCGGGCGTCCATGGCTCCAACCGCGAGCGAGGACACGATGAGAAACACGATCGCGAAGCGCAGAGAGACGGGCGTCGTGATGCACGTGGCGGTCAGGGAGATCGCGAGGCACATCGGGGCGAGGGCGACGTATTGATAATGGGCGTGGCTGGTCCAGCCGAGGGCGGCCGAGCCGAGCGCGGCGGTGTACCAGAGCGTCACCATGACGATGAAGGACGGGGCTGGCGTCGCGTCATGCCTCGCCGGGTGGGGAGCATCGGCGTCCCGCCGGTGCGTTTCCTCTAACAACGCGTGGGAGGAGTGCTCGCTCGTCCCACCATTCCAAGCGTGACAGGACACTGCTCCGCTGCCTGCGACGAGCAAGCCCGCAATGGCCGCGATGTGCAGCCAGCCGAGTTTCAGGAGGTCCTGCGCCCATTCGCTCAGTCGCTGGGCAGCGGCGAGCGTCGCCGGGCCGGCGATGCGACCCCCTCCGATGCCGAGCGGCCAGGCGACCGCCGCCGCGACGCAATCGGGCAGATAGCCGGCGAAAACGGGATGGGCCAGAACGATCGCGATCCCGGCCATAGCTCCGGCCGACTGCGCCATGACGAATCGGACGAACGTGTCGATGCGGGTAGCTTTCCGCTGGTCAGCCGGTCGATTCCGGGCCGCGGTCACCGCCGCGTATCCGACGACCACGACCGCAACCACGGCCAGCGGGAGTCGAAACGACACCGCGATGGTCCACGCCAGCCCCGCCGCGAGCGCCCGGGCTGTACCGCGCCGGCGGACCGCCGCGGTATACGTCAGCCACGTTGCCACGGCCGATAGCGGCATGGCGTATATTTCGGTCATGTATCCACCGGCGTGGAATGTCGGGACGCCACTGACCACGCACAGCAGCGCGCCGGCGATGCTGGCGGCGCGGCGTCCGGCGGGTCGCATGGCCATGCCGCAGACGGCCAACGCCCCGGCCGCCGTCATTCCGGCCTCGACCAGCCAGAGGAAGACCTGCGAGTGGCCGGTTGCGTGGGCCGCCCGACCGATGAGATAGATGAGCGGCAGCTTGTTGTCCCAGAGGTCGCGCCCGGGCATTTCGCCGTGCGTCTGACGCTCGGCCATGAACAGCCACGCGGCCGAATCCTGCCGCGGCGGGATCAGGAGAGTCTCGGCCTGAAAGACGAGCGCCAGAAGGAAATAGACTGCGGCGAGAGTTGCCGGGCGAATCGACGGGGGATTTGGAACGGTATTCATGCCGTCGCAACATCATCCGAGCCGCGGGCTTCAGCCCGTGCCGCGGCCGCACTCGCCCACCGGACGCGGGCGCCATCGCCATCCGCCTTCTCTCGGGCCGCGAACGCTACCACGCCCACTGCGCCGTCAGGACCAGCCCGTGGTAGAGCATCTCCGGCGGCACGTTGTACCACGCCGTCGTGATCATGCCGAGCGCCCGGCTGTTGGCCTTGCACCGCTCGGCGTGCGTGCGGATGTTGCGCTCGAACCGTGCGAAGTTGGGCACGCCCTGCTGGGTGTCGCCGTTTCCCATGCCGGTCGGGCTGGTGATCACGT
>JBHHVX010000131.1:0-9847 GCA_046754505.1 Phycisphaerae bacterium
TTTGGATTTCTTTCTGCCGTCCGTCGGATAATAGGGACGGATAATAGGGGATAATAGGGGATAATAGGGACAGCCACCGTTTGTGTTGACGTTTCCGCGCTTGCGAGGTAGCCGTGGGATATGCCGCGTGTCGCGAGGACGGTCGTGCCCGGAGTTCCGCATCATGTCACCCAGCGGGGCAACAACCGTCAGGATGTGTTCTTCGCGGACGACGATCGTCGTGTCTATCTCGCCATGCTCAAGCGGCGTTCGGAAGCGTATGGCCTGAGAATCATCGGGTACTGCCTGATGACCGACCCCATGCACCTGATTGCGGTCCCGGCCACCGAGGATGTGCTGGCGAAGGCGGTGGGACGCACGCATTGCGCACTCAGTATGCCAACCGCTTCCCGGACGAATGCGACATCACGTCGGGCATCAGTCAGGACACCAACGGCAACGGCGTGCCGGACGAGTGCGAACAGCAGGCCCAAGGCGGCGGAACGCCCATCGGCACGCCTCCGGGCGGGAACGGGGCCGCCGTTGGCACGCCAGAGGCCCTGGCGGCGTTTACCGACTGGTGTCTTCAACAGCAGTGGGGCCCCGGCGCCGACGTCGGCTGTGCCCAGCAGTTTCAGCGGTGTGTCGACAAGCTGGCCGAACTCGGCCTGCCGCCGGCCAACCCGTGGCGGTGAGGGCGTGAGCGGGTCTTGGTCGAGGCACGGGTTCCGGCAGGGCCGCTTTCTGACGGGCGCGGTTCCGTTCGGGCCGCGTGGCGGAGCGCAGGTGTGCCGGCACGCTCGGCGCGTGCCACGGCCACGCTCGCGTGGCCGTGCGGCTTGGGCGGGGACCTCTCGTCCACAGACGTCGGGCACGGAGGGCTGACGCTACGGGGACCGTCTGGACCATCACGTGCAGAATCTGTCAGGCACCCACTGACCGGCACCCCGCCCGGGGTGCGTCACAGAATCGGCGGCGGGCTGCCACGGGCAGTTCGCCTGCCCGTGTCCGTGCAAAGGCACTGTCCGTCGATGCACTGGCGGACAAGCCGCCCGTGGCACCCATCCGGACAGCCGGGTGTTGCCGCCGAAACTTTCACGGACCCCCGCGGCCCCGCGGCCCAGGGCAATCGCAAGAATGGATGGAAGGCCGTTTCCAGCCACTTCCTGACTCCCGGGCTTGCGCATAGGGTCGGTTTTCAGTAATGCCATGGGGGACACGCGTCGACCTTGCGATTGCCCTGCCCGGCGGCCCGAATTGGCGTCGGGCGATTTGCCTGACCGATGATGAACGGGTATAGTACGGTGTTTGTCCCCGAATTGCCGGTGTTTGGGTGGTGCAGCAGCGTCGCCGCCGGCCGGGACCGAGAAACCAGGGTGCCGGAATCATCCGGCATCGCCCGACCGGGACACGCCCGAATCGGGATGAACTGTAGCCGGCGGGTTCACCCCCTGCGGATGAACCGGCGCACGCGGAACCATTCATGCTCGACAACGACTTACTCGCTGAACTCGACATTTCCGAAGACGAACTCAAGGCGGAGCTGGCGGAAGCCTTCGGAGATCAGGCCGATCAGGACCGTCTCGACAAGGCCGTGGACGAGACGATGGGACAAATCAAGACTGACACGGTGCTCAAGGGACGCGTGATCGGCCGGTCCGGTAACGAAATCGTCGTCGACGTCGGGCTTAAGAGTGAGGGGTATGTCCCGATCAGCGAGTGGGATCACCCCAACGACATCGATCCCGGCGACGAGGTCGAAGTGCTCCTCGAGCAGATCGAGTCGGACACAGGCGTCATTCTGCTATCGAAGCGCAAGGCCGACAGAATGCGCGGCTGGGAACGCATCCTCAGCAACTGCAAGGAAGATGATCGCGTCTCGGGCAAGTGCATCCGCAAGATCAAGGGCGGCCTGCTCGTCGACATCGGCGTGCCCGTGTTTCTCCCCGCAAGCCAGATTGACATCCGCCGACCGTCCGATGTCGATCGGTTCCTGGGACAGACGATCGAGGCCATGGTCCTGAAGATCGATCCCGAACGACGCAACATCGTCATCTCCCGACGTAAGCTGATCGAAACCGACCGTGCCGAGGCCAAGGCCAAGCTGATGGCCGAAATCGAAGTGGGCCAGATCCGCGAGGGCGTCGTCAAGAATATCGCGGATTTCGGGGCCTTTGTGGACCTCGGCGGGATCGACGGTCTCCTCCACATCACCGATATGAGCTGGGACCGGGTCAACAACCCGCACGACGTCGTGAAGGTCGATCAGAAACTCAAGATCAAAATCCTGCACATCGACCGGGAAAAGGAAAAAATCGCCCTGGGCTTGAAGCAGACGACCGTCAACCCATGGGACGAAGTCGAACAGCGATTCCCCATCAGCTCGCGGATAACAGGAAAGGTCGTCAATCTCGTAAACTACGGCGCGTTTGTGAAACTGGCCGGCGGCATCGAAGGCTTGGTCCACATCTCCGAGATGTCCTGGACGCGGCGGATCACGCATCCCTCCGAACTCCTCAAGCCCAATGACGAGATCGAAGTCGTCGTCCTGGCGATCAACAAGAACAAGCAGGAGATCTCTCTCGGGCTCAAGCAAACCGAAACCAACCCCTGGACGAAGGTCGCCGAGAAGTACCCCCCCAATACCGTCGTCGCCGGAAAGGTCCGGAACCTCACCAACTATGGCGCATTCGTCGAAATCGAAAATGGGATCGACGGCCTCCTCCACGTTTCCGACATGAGTTGGACGAAGAAGGTCAGCCATCCCTCCGAGATGCTCAAGAAAAATGACGAAATCAAGTGCGTGGTCCTCACCGTCGACCAGGAGCGACAACGCATCGCGCTCGGTCTCAAGCAACTGGCCGAAGACCCCTGGCTCCACGCCGTCCCCGAACGCTACATCCCGGGAATGATCGTCAAGGGAAAGGTGACCAAGATCACCAACTTCGGCGTCTTCGTCGAGCTGGAGCAGGACCTGGAAGGCCTGCTCCACGTCTCCGAGCTTTCGGACAAGAAGGTCGACGATCCTCACGACATCGTCAGCCTCGGCGAAGAACTCGAAGTCAAGATATTGCGCGTCGACACGGCAGATCGCAAAATTGGCCTGTCCAAGAAGCGGGCCGATTGGGCCGCCGACGCCGGCGCGTCCGCAGCAGACGGCGATGGCGGATCGGGTGCGCCGCGCAAGCAGCGACGCGGAGGCCTTCACGGGGCCGGCGAGATCACCACCGACATCATCAGTGGGACCGCCTTTCTCAATCAGGGAGAGCCCCAACCGGCGACCGAATCCGCCCCGCCTGAAACGTCCGACGAAACGAGCGACGAAACGTCCGCCAACGCCACAGACAAGCCGGCGCCGGAGGAAGTGGCTGACGAAGCCTCGCCGGAGGAACCGGCCTGACACCGGTCGCCCGGCGCGAGCACCGCGGCGCGGGTCGCCATTCGCCTCCGCGAGCGGCCACCCGATGAGCCCCCGCCGTCCGGACCGGAAACCAGCCCGCAGCCCGCGAATCGCAAGACGTCCGACACCATTCCGAGGGGGGCCAGTCGCGCCCCCATACCGACACTTGGCAGAGCCGGCGTCCGCCGGGTCCTAGAATCCCGTCACGGAACAGGCCCCACCACACGCGAGAGATTCGTGGCAGAATTCGTGCAACCGAATCGGTTCCGGAACCGATCCTTGTGAAAGGGTTGCCGGTTCGCAACACTGAATCGCGGGTCATCGCAGAACACTGGAGGACATACCCATCGCTGTCGAGGTCGGACTACAGCAGTACTTAAGGCAGATAAACGAGGCAAAGCTGTTGTCTGCGGGCGACGAGCGCGATCTCGCCCGCACCATTGCGCACGGCGCCGAAGCCGCCACCCGGTTTCCTCGAGGCAATATCTCCTTCTCCGAAAAGGAACGACTCGAGCGCGAGGGCAACGAGGCCCGCGAGTTGATGATCCGAGCCAACCTTCGCCTCGTCGTCAATATCGCGAAGTCCTTCACCAATCGGGGCATGTCCCTCGCCGACCTGATCGAGGAAGGCAACCTCGGCCTGCTCCGCGCGGTCGAGGGATTCGATCCCGACATGGGCGCCCGTTTCAGCACCTACGCAAGCTGGTGGATCAAGCAGTCCATCAAACGCTCGCTCATCAACACCGTCCAACCCGTCCACATCCCGGCCTACATGGTCGAAATGATCAGCCGTTGGAAGCTGGCCCAGCGAGAACTCCAGGAGGAGATGGGCCACACTCCTTCGATCGAGGAGATGTCCGACAAGATGCAACTCCCCGAACGAAAGGTCCGCATCATCAAGCGGGCCGTCCGGGCCTTCAGCGCCCCGACCCAGGCGCCCACCTCCGAAACGGGCGCCTCCTTGCTCGACATGCTGCCCGATGAGAAGACCCCCGGGCCCGATGAACTCATCTTCAACGAGGCCGAATCCGAGACCATACGGAAACTGCTCGATGCCCTCGACGAACGCGAGGCGACCATCCTGCGACTCCGTTACGGACTGGGCCACGAAGAACCGCTCACCCTCAAGGATATTGGCAAGAAGATCGGACTGACCCGCGAGCGGATCCGCCAGATCGAACACGAAGCCCTGGAAAAACTGCAGGACACGCTGTCCGAAGCATAGTACCTCCCGCTTCACCACTGCTGCTGTAACGGCGCCGCACGTTGGACCTGCGCGGATCAGGGCGCACCGCGCCCCTCGGGCCGATGCAGGGCACGAAGCAAGTCGCGCTGCTCGACGACGCCGACGAGTCGGCGGGACTCCGGAGCATCAACGACCGGCAGCGATCCGATGTTGCATTGCCGGAAGATGTCGAGCGCGTCACCGAGATCCATGTCGACGGGAACCGCGCGCGTGTCGGAGCTGGCCAGGTCTACCGCCGTCACGAGTTCCCGCATGACGGGATCGTAGATCATGTTCCGCAACTCGTTGAAATGAATGATGCCGACGAGTTCGTCGTTGGAGTCGGTCACGGGAAAGTGGTCATATCGCGACTGTTCCACGAAGTGCAAAACGTCATCCAGTCGGGCCGTTGCGGGAATGCACTTGATGTTCGACCGCATGACGTGCCGAACCCGCAGGCGTCCGTCTTCCGTCGTCGCCGCCGACCGGCTGGAAAGGCCGAACGTGCGCCGCAGCGCCTCCCACGTCAGGCCGAGTGTGGAAGCACCGCCGGTCCGGGGCGTCCCCATACCCCGAAAGAGCGTCACGGCCTTAACCTCGCCGGCTCGGACGGCGACCAGCTTCGTCAGGATCGGCCCGCACACCTCAAACACCACGACAGATCCCAGAACCGTCACGATAAAGCTCGATGCCGCCCACGCATCCTGCCAATAGCTGCCAACGAAATCGGCCAACCCGATGACAACAGCGGCCTGGCACAGCAGCGCAGCGCCGAGGTAGGGCTGCGCCTCGCCGCCAGCCCGCGACCACCGCAGCCCCAGCCAGCAGCCGAGCAACTTGCCACCGAGCCGGCAGACGACATAGACCGCGCCGATCAGTCCGAGCGCGGGCAGGTCCTCCAAGTGCATCCTGTATCCGGCCAGCACGAAAAAACCGACGAGGATCGGCCCGCCCATGGTGCGGATGCCTGACTCGAGCCGGTCGGGATCGACGGCCACGTTGGCGAACACGGCCCCGAAACAGATGATCGTCAGCAGGGCGTTGTAAGACATGGCGTGATGTTTCAGAAGCCAGTGTTCGCCGGCCCCCAAGACCATCAGGACGGCGACGAAGATCAGAAGCGTCTCGGCGAACTGCATCCGGGCATGAATCAGACTGATCACGAAACCCAGCCCGACTCCTAGCCCGATGCTTCCCAGGATCGTGACGACCAGGCCGACGAGGACATGGTCCGAGGTTCCGGTGACGGGTCCCAACAGGCCGCTTGCGGCAAGCAAAAGAAAACAGATCTGGAAGAGGATGATGCAAACGACGTTGTTGACACCGGTGAGGCTGAGAATCGTGTCGGTCACGGGACCCTTGGCGTCATACTCCCGAAGGACAAAGAGCGTGGCGGCCGGCGCCGTTGCAATCGCGGCGATCGCCAGCAGCAGCGCGAACGACACGCGCGTGCTCGAGGCTATGTCGCCCCCGACTAGAAATGCCGCGCCCGTCGCACCCACAAAGACCAGCACGGCCGTAAGCCCCACCTCGCAAACGGATATTTTCCACAGATGTCGACCGACGGACTTGAGGTGTCGGACTTCAAACACGCTGCCGATCGAAAACAGGATCAGCCCCAGCCCGAGATCCTTGACCGCGGTCAGAGGCGCTTCGGCGCCGGCCAGTTCCACCGCCGCGAGCGTGTCGGGCCGAATGTCCAACACCGCATACAACAACGCCTTCAGTCCCACGCCGGCCGCCAGATAACCCACGACGCGTGGCAGCCGCACCGCGCGGGCCGTGTAGCCGCCGACGATCGCCGCGATCAGCATCAGGCCGAATAACAGCCCGGTGCCGGGAACAAGCGCCAGTGGCAGACCGAGGGACGGCGGCATGGCCGGCACTGTAAACGCGATCGACTCGCGGGGGCAGTCCGCTCCGAACCCTCACCCCTACGCGGCGGAGATGGGCGGGGTGCGCCGGTGGTGGCCGGTGGCCTTCTGAAACTGATGCGCGATTTGCAGCAGACGGGCCTCGGCAAAATGCGGAGCCATAAGCTGCAAACCGATCGGCAGACCCGCCTCCGTCCGGCCGCACGGAACGCTGACCGCCGGAATGCCCGCAAGATTGGCCGCGCAGTTGTAGATATCCGCCAGGTACATCGCCAGCGGGTCATCGGTCTTCTCGCCAAACCGAAAGGCGGGCGTCGGCGTCGTCGGCGAGAGGATGACGTCACATTTCTCAAACGCCTCTACGAAGTCCTCTCGGATCAGCGTGCGAACCTTGAGGGCCTTCAGATAGTACGCATCGTGGTAGCCGCTCGATAGCGCATAGGTGCCGAGCATGATGCGCCGCTTGACCTCAGGGCCGAATCCTTCCGCGCGGCTGCTGCTGTACAGGTCGATGTAGTCTTTCGGCGCGGCAGTGCGGTGGCCGAAGTGAACGCCGTCATACCGGGCCAGGTTGCTCGACGCCTCCGCCGTGCAAATGAGGTAGTAGCAGGCGATGGTATAGGCCGTGTGCGGCAGGTGGATCTCCTCCACTTCGGCGCCCAGCTTCCGGTAAACGTCGATGGCAGCCTCGACCGCCCGGCGTGTTTCGGCATACAGACCCTCCGCGAAATACTCCGCCGCGATGCCGATGCGAATCCGGCCCGCCGGCTCATCCAACAGGCCGACATAATCCGGCACTGGCCGGTCGACGCTGGTTGAATCCCGTGGATCGCGCCCGGCAATCGCGCCCAGCACCCGCGCCAGCCCGACCACGTCCACCGCAATCGGTCCGATCTGATCCAGACTGCTGCCGAACGCAACCAGCCCGTAACGTGACACGCGGCCATACGTCGGTTTCAGCCCGCTGACGCCGCAGAACGACGCGGGTTGACGGATCGATCCGCCCGTCTCACTTCCGAGTGCGAATGGCACCAGCCGAGCGGCCACGGCGGCAGCCGAACCGCCGGACGAACCGCCCGGCACGTGCTCGGGATTCCACGGGTTGCGCGTCTGGAAAAACGCGGAGTGCTCCGTCGAACTTCCCATGGCGAACTCGTCCATGTTGGTCTTGGCGACGATGACGGCACCGTGCGTGTGCAGACGGTCCACAGCGTGTGCCGCGAAGGGCGATTTGAAGCGTTCCAGAATCCGTGATCCGCACGTCGTCCGGCCCACGTCCGTGCAGATGTTGTCCTTGACGACAACGGGCACGCCGTGAAGCGAACCCGGCGTCGGACCGGCGTCGAGCTGGATGGCCCGCTGACGGGCGGAGTCATCCAACCTGCTCAGCACGGCCCGAATCTCGGGATCGACCCGATCGATCCGCGCCAGTGCGTCGCGAACCCGCTCCGTCGCCGTCGCATCCATCCTCGAGTTCCCAAAAGGCCCGTGCCGATTCGGCGCGGCGGGCGCCCCCGATCGTCCTACATGCCACCGCTATCCGCCGTCTCCCGCTCCCGGATCCAAGACCTTCGGCACCTTAAAATACGGGGAAGCGGCAGCCGGGGCATTGGCGAGCACCGCCTTCAGCGTGAGCGGAGCCACAGGCTCGTCATCACGAAACACATTTTCCACGTTCACCGCATGAGCGGTCGGCTCCACGCCTTCGGTGTCAAGCTCTTGCAGTTTGTCAAAATATGTCAGAAGAGAGGCCAGTTGACCGCCAAACCGGGTGAGTTCGTCGTCCGTCAGTTTGAGCCGGGAGAGATGAGCGATGCGGCGGACCTCTTCGGGATCGATGCGATCGGGCATGACGCCGGCCTCCGGCGCGGGCGCACAAGACACTTGCGCTCACAGTGCTCCGTCCCGCCTTTATGGAGTGGGGAGCATCGGCGTCCCGCCGGTGTAGCTCCTCTGATAATGTAAAAACGCGCGGGCGGGCCGCAACGGAAGACTCATCCTTCGGCCGCGGACTCGGGCTTCCAGTCGCGTCTCGGCGGCTTGACCACCAGCCCCATCCGAATCGCCTTGGCCGACACCTTGATGCGGCAGATCCTGCCGTCAACCAACGCGCGAACCCTCTGGATATTCGGTTTGAACTTCCGCTTGGTGATGCCGGTCACCTTGGTTCCGACACCGCCAAGATACTTGGCCTTACCGCGGTGAGTGTACGATCGCCCGGATCGGGTTTTCTTGCCGGTGAAGTAGCAGACGCGGGGCATGATGCTCCTCAAATCGCTCGTGCGCGCTCATGGAGGCAACCGCCACTGCGGGCCTCAATCGCCGGAAACCACGGTGCCCTCGGTCGTCACTTGACCGGGCTGCCCGCAGCCGCCATCGTGACAAGACACCCGAGTGCCCTGCTCATCGATGGCGCACCAGTATAGCGGCACCCGAACGCGTTTCAAGCGGCGAAATGCGGCCGTCGCGGGCAACACGCGGTTCCGATAAGCGGCTCGGAAGCCGAAATGTGCAAAAGGGGGTGGTCGACGGCAATGTTTCTCCATCCTCAGCGTTTGGCTGAATGAAAGGGCAGGATGGACGGCGAGGCCCTCGCGGCCGTGATCCGAGGTGCGCAACGGGGTGATCCCGCCGCGTACGACGCGCTCGTGGACCAGTACGCGGGCCGCCTGTTCGGCTTCCTCTTGCGTCTGACCGGCTCTCGGCACGATGCCGAAGACCTGATGCAGGAGGTCTTTCTCCGAGTGGTCCGGATGATCGACCACTACGATCACCGCGGCCGCTTTGAGGCGTGGGTCTTTCGCATCGCGATGAACCTCATCCGGGACCGAGGCCGACGGGCGAGCCGGGCCCCCAGACAGGTTGAGGCCCCCGGCCGATCGGCCACGAATGACGGTTCCGGCGGCGGCCCCGACATCCTCGACGGACTGCCCGGCGCAGAGCCATCGGCCGACGCGTCGCTCGTCCTGGGAGAGGACATCGACGCACTGAACGCGGCCATCGCGGCCCTGCCGGACGCCGAACGAGAAGTCATCATGCTGCGGCACTTTTCGCAGATGTCGTTCAAGGAGATATCGGACATGATGGGGACGCCGCTGGGAACGGCGCTGGCTCGTGCCCACCGAGGGCTGGCCAGATTGCGATCCATCATGAATCCGACGCCGGGCAAATCCGGCAGCGCCCCGCCTGGCGAGGAGCCGTAGGGTCCGCTGTGCGGACCGGACTTGGGAGGACGAATTCCACCGGTGTCGTGGTCCGCACAGCGGATCCTACGCCGGCTCAGAGGGTGTTTGAAAAGCAGCGAAATGATCAGAGCCGCGACCGTGAGGGAGCGGGTTTCGTGGCCAAACGCGGCCCGCTTCCTCACGG
>JBHHVX010000132.1:0-9840 GCA_046754505.1 Phycisphaerae bacterium
AGAACGGCTGCGGTCCCTGTGGCACGTTGAAGCCCACGACGTCGATCCGATAGACTCCCGGTTGCGGGAGGTCGATCACCACCTGCTCAATGTTGTTGAGGTGGTCCGGCTGGGTTCGAACGGCGTTCAACGAGGGATTGTTCGGATCGAGCGTCCAGGGAAAAGACTGGACGTTGGACGCATCGAAAACCCGGAGATCGAGGTCGTTCACCAGCGACGGAATCACGTCGGGCGTACCGGGCACGTCGTCCCAGGCAAGGGTGGCTTTCAATGGCAGTTGGCCCGCGTTGACCACGGCGAGAACCGAGAAGGTAGCGCCCTGGTCTACGATGTCTTCGATGAAGTTGCCCGCCCGCATCAGCTCGACCGCCGGCTGGATTCGCACGGAACCGTAGCCGGACTGGTAATCCGGGCCGGGGTTCACGATGTCCACAGCCGTGTGGGCGAGGACGGCCTTGAGGGTCGAGTTTCGGAAGTCGGGCAGAGCGGGATAATTCGCGCGGTAGTCCTGGAGCAGCAGGGCGCCGAGTCCGCAGACCGTCGGCGAGGCCATCGAGGTGCCGCACATCACGGTGTAGCCGCCGCCGCTGGAGGTCGACGTGACGCCACCGTCGGCATTGGCTTGGCAGCCAGGGCCGGACACGTCCGGCTTGAGACGACCGTCGTCACACGGTCCCCAACTGGTGAAACTCGTCACCGAGTCGTCATTGGAGTTCAAGGCCCCGACCGTGATATGGTTCTTTCCGCAGGCCGGCGGCGCGGTTGTGTGGTATGTCGCCCCGCAGGTCGCCCCGCCCTGCCGCTCGTTGCCGTTGGCCCACACGATGCGGAACGGAGCGCCCAGGCTACCCTTGACGATCGAGTCGATCAGATTGGCGGTCACACCGTAGTTGCCTTCCCATGAGCACGGGAAGCCGTTGGGGGCGGTGTTCGTGCCAATGGAGTTGTTGGCGATGTCGGCGGCGTGGGTGTTGATGGCGTCGTTGTAATCGGCCTCCAGATCGCCGGGGTCGGTGTAGAGGAAGCCCTGATGCAGGCCGCCGACCTGCTCGAATCCGTACGCCTCGAGCAAAACCCCGGGGGCCATCCCGCGAAACGTGCCGCCGCTGGCGGCCCCGCTGCCGCCCACTGTGCCGGCCACGTGCGTCGAATGATTCACCAGTCCGGACGTATCCCGCGCCGTCAAGCGACCGCCGAAATCCTGGTGCGACGCCAACCCGAACCCGGCGTCATAGATCATCACCGTCACGCCCGTTCCATCCAGCCCGAACGGGGGGGCCTGGACCGTGTCGGCTCCGGTGCGGAGACGGTTGTCATCATTCAAGGTGCTGAACTTGGGCAGCGGCGGCTCGATCCACTGCACGGCATCCTCATCGGCCAGCGGGCCGACGGCGGATAGCGGCAGTTCGATCACCAGTCCGTTAATCGTCTCAAGCTTCGACCGCAGCACGGCTCCGTGGTTGTGGCAGATTCGCACGCCGTCCGGGTCCAGCCGGACGTCGGGATGGAACAGAATGTAGACTGCGATGATCGAATCCGTGTTGCCGCCCGCCTGCTTCTCTGGCGGGGTAACGATCGACCACGCCGGAATGTCGCCGCTGGCAAGGTCTTCGTGCAGTTTCCACACGCGTTGAATCGGTTCGACACGGGAAAACGACGGGGCGGCGGCCAATGCGGCGGTGTCCAGACGCTCCGCCGAGAGCTTCGCGAAGAAGGCGTGGTCGCCGAGATAGTTCAACAGTTGAAGCCCGGCCGCGTCCAGTTGCGCCCGTTCATCCCGCGCGAGTGGTCCGTCGAACTGCACAACGACATGATTGGCGTTCGGGCGTGCGGCGAGCGAACTCAGGGCACTCTGAAGCTCGGTCCCGACCTTCCGGGGAAGGACGGTCGGACCCGATCGCCAGCGAATCTCGCCTTGGACATTTTGAACCGCCAACGTCGACAACAAGGCACACGCGCACACGCGAATCGACAATCTTGCGAACATCAACCTCGGTCTCCTGTTCTGGCACTGGTTTTCGGGTGGACGAGGCCCGTCTCTCTCCGCGGACCCTCCGCGTCTTCACAGCACGACGAACCGCGTCTCGGCGTCCTTCACCCACCGGCATAATCGGACTAGGGCGTGTACTCCCACTCCCCGCACTCCGAACTCCGATTGTACCGTTTTTAGGACGCGTTGCCAAGACCGTAATCAGGCAGACCGAGCAGAATAAGCGCCTCACACCGGCGTTCTCGAGGTCAAGACAGGGGTTTATGCGGGAGACCTCCGGCCCGGACGCGCTGTCGCGAGAGTTGGCAGCCTGCCGGCCGGACATTCCGCCGCTCGCCCGTCGCACGCCGATCGACCGTTCGTCCGCGCAAGTGCCGATTCAGTGGTAGTCTCTTGCAGGCTCGCCGTGGCGGTGGAGCCAGTCGAGCATGAGGTGAATGCTCTCGGTGGCGAGGGCGACGCAGGTGTCGGCGGCGCCGTAGTAGATGTTGATCGTGTCGCCGTCGGGATCGACGGTGTAACCGCACGGAAAGACGACGTTGCTGACATCGCCGTCTCGCTCGTAGGATTCCTGCGGTCCGAAAATCCAGGACTTTCCACGCAGCAGGCACCGCTCTGGCTCGTCGATGTCGAACAGGGCGAGGCCCAGGCGGTAGATGGCCCCCGCCGAGGTGGCCCGGACGCCATGGTAGATCATCAGCCAGCCTTCAGAGGTCTCGATAAGCGGTGGCGAGAGGCCGATCTTGTCTGCCGGCACCCGGTAGATGCCTTCCAGGAATGTCGCGCCGCGACGGCTCATGACGACGACACGGTCTGACATAAACGTCAGACGCTCCAGCACCTCTCTGTGGCCGAACGTCGGATTTCGCTCGACGGTGTGCAATGTCGTGACAACCGGGATGCGAAGCCGCTCCAGTAGGCTGAGGATGTAGCGCCCGTCGCTACCGCCAAAGATGCCGTACTCGTGTTGCAGGCTGACGACATCGACCGCGCCGGTGTTGAGGGACTCCGCAGCGCGATGATAGGAGCAGATGTCATTTTCGTCGATGGTGAATCGCACCGTGGAGGGATAGTCGTAGGCGTCCGGCAGATCGTTGACGGCAACGGCCATGCAACTCGCATCGTGCGCCACGGCTCGGCACAAATCCGTCGTGAAGGTGGCGATTCCACATCGCCGGGGAAGGTAGTTTCCGATGAACGCAACGCTGCTGCCGTCTCCGTGTCTCATTGTGGATCAATCTCGATGGTCAGAACTGTCAAGCCCGATGCGAACAGCTGTTCGGCCCCACCGCCGAGCTTACGACCTCGGATGATAGCCTCGTGGGCGACCCGACACAACAGCGACGCGTTCAGAGGCGCCCGCTGGGCTGGGTAGCAGTTCAGGCGGACTCGATGCGCGGCGGCAGCGCCGCCCCCCGTGGCCGAGTGCCCCGGCCAGCGGCCTGTCGCCCACCGACGTCAGGCGCGGGCCCCGATGTCAGCCGCGTTTTTCCTGCCATGCCGCCAGGTCGGCCAAGTCGGCGGCCAAAGCGTGGTATTCGTCGAAGGTGAGGGATTGCTGGCCGTCGGAGAGGGCCTTGTCGGGCTTGGGATGGACCTCGACCATCACGGCGTCGGCACCGGCCAGCACGGCCGCTCTAGCCAACGGCGGAACGGCCCACGCGAGGCCGACGCCGTGAGATGGATCGGCAACGACCGGCAGGTGGGTGTGGTGTTTGATCATGACCACAGCCGAGAGGTCGAACGTGTTGCGGGTCATCTTCTCAAACGTTCGGATGCCCCGCTCGCAGAGGATCACGTCGTAATTGCCCAGAGCCAGCAGGTACTCCGCCGCCATAAACAGTTCCTGGAGGGTCGCGCTCATGCCGCGCTTCAGCAGAACGGGCATGCGCAATCGGCCGACGGCCTCCAGCAGCGAGAAGTTCTGCATGTTGCGAGCGCCGACCTGAAGGACGTCGGCGGCCTGGGCCACGGCCGGAAGCGTCTCCGTATCCTTGACCTCCGTCACGATGCGGAGATCGAACTCCCGTCCTACCTCCTCCAACAGCCGCAGACCCTCCTCTTTTAGGCCCTGAAACGAATAGGGAGAGGTTCGCGGCTTGAACGCACCGCCGCGGAAGAACTTCGCCCCGCTGCGGGCCACGGCCTCGGCCGTTCGGAATATCTGCTCGCGGTTCTCGACCGCGCAGGGGCCGGCGATCAGCTTTAGTGAACCGTCGCCGATCCGCTCGCCGCGAACCTCGACGGTCGTACGCTCCGGTTTGACCTCGCGGCTGACGAGCTTGTAGGGCTTGGAGACCGGCACGCACTCCGCCACACCGTCGAGGTGGCCGAACGCCTCGGCCGGAACGGCCCCTTCGTTTCCGGTGATGCCGATGGCGACACGGATCGACCCCGGAATCTCGTGTGGCTCGTAGCCCAACTCGCGGATCCGCTCGCACGCCGCATCGATTTGCTGCGGGCTTGCGCCGGATTTCATGACGATCAGCATGGGTTTCCTCGGGTCGTTCTGCCGACCGCTTCGCGGCCGGTTCCGCACATCGCTCTGATCGGCTGATATGATACCGCAACGCGCGAGTCCTGTCTCAGAGCGTGTGTGAAAAGCCTTTTCAGAGCCATCCTCGACACGTCGTATCAAGGATGAGGAAGCGGGCCGCAATTGGCCACGATCCCTGCTCCCTCATGGTTGCGGCTCTGATCATGTCGCGGCTGTGATCGGAGATATCCCCTTTGTCACGGCACTCGCTGCCGGATCGTGCGAGAGTATGCCTCCAGGTGATCGCACAGAGCCTTCTCGGCGGTCCGATCCAACCCGTGGGCATCGAGTTCTCGCAATGCCCGGTCCAGCGACCAGCCGCCGTATCTCATACGATAGGCGGCGAGCACGGCGTTTGACCTTTGTTTTCCCGCAACGCAGTGGAAAAAGATCGGCCGGCGGCTCTGATCAGCCAGCACGGCGGCGGCGCGATCGAGCGTCTCGAAGTCTGCGCAGCCGTCGCCCGGCATGGAGACGCGCACGACCTCCACGCCGTGCCGCGCGGCGGCGGCGGCCTCTTCGCGTTCGCGGTGGTCCTGCGTGACGGTCGTCAGATTCAGGATCGTCCGAATCCTGCAATCGCTCACCAGATGATCGACCTGCGCCCCCGTGGGATACGCGCCCCGATACAGCTCGCTCGGGAGGACCTCGGAAAATCTCGACGGATAGCGCAACACGGCGGAGACGACGGCCGTCATGGCAGGCGGAGCCACCAAAAGAATGATCAGAAGAAGCGTCCGTCGCATCGCGCTGCCGCACCGCAGACAAGGAGGCTGATCAGGAAACCTGCGCCGTCGGTGCTCCGGTCTCCGCCGGCGCGTCTACGCCGTTCATGTAGTCAATCATCTGCCGGAACCGTCCGTGCGAACGGCGGTCGAACCGAAGGACCAGCCGCGGCTTGTCGGGAAACTCGTCCGCCTCTTCGGGAAGCGCGGCGGATTCCTCGATGGTTCCTGACTCGATGATGTCGGAGAACTCGTTCCGGAGGTGGGCCAGGGCGCCGTCCGGCAGGGGGCTGTTCAGCCGGATGACGAGGTTGTCCCGAACGTATCGATAGGAGTGGAACCGCCGGTAGAAGCGGAGGATTTCACGGGCGGCGACTTCGACGTCGTCGGTCACCGTGAACAGGTGCATGTCCTGCTCGCTGATCATGCCCTTCCGGAGCAACTCACCGACGACGTAGGTTCGCCAGTGTTGCCAGTAAGTGCCGCCGGGGGCGTCGATCAGGACGATCGGCACGAGTGCGGCCTTGCCGGTCTGGACGAGCGTCATAACCTCGAATCCCTCGTCCTGGGTGCCGAAGCCGCCGGGAAACAGAACCACCGCCGAGGCCTCTTTCACGAACACGAGCTTGCGCGTGAAGAAGTACTTGAAGTTGACCAACTTGGGGTCGTCCTGAATGATCGTGTTGGTTTTCTGTTCGAACGGCAGGCGAATCGCAACGCCGAAACTCGCCTCGCGTCCCGCCCCGCCGTGGCCCGCCTTCATGATGCCGTCACCGGCGCCGGTGATGACCATCCAGTTGGACTCCCGCATCCGCTGCGCGAATGCCACGGCCTGAAGATACTCCGGGTGATCCTCCGGCGTTCGGCTCGATCCGAAAATCGACACCTTTCGAACATGTTCATAGGGAGCAAATATCTTGAAGGCGTAACGAAACTCTTGGAGCGCCCGGTCGACGAGCTTGACCTCGCCGCGACCGGTGCCATCTCGCGACAGACGACAAATGGTCTTGATCATGCTCGCGTAAAGGTCGCCGTCGCCGTTGGGTGCGAACTGCTTCACGAATCCTGCGATGGCGCCGTCCCGCACGGCACGCTGTTCATCCGTCAGTGGTGCTGAGTCCTGCTTCAAAATGTCTGGTTCCTTCATCGTCCAGCGGCCGGGGCATCCCGCGTCAGGGGGAGAAACCTCGGCCAGGTCTTCGATCCGTCGCATTTTATCCGGGAAATCGCGAAACGCTTGTTCCGGAACACGACTTGCGACACGCGCCACGGGGATCAGGCTGCGGCCGGAAGTCTACTATAGCCCATGGCGCACAAAATGTCTGCCGTGCCGCGTCGACACGATGGCCGGCCGGTCGCCCAAGGGTGCATGACAGCCTCAGCGGCAATGCCCGGCAGCCCCAGCGGGTGCCACTGGCGGCCTGTCCGCCGGTGCATGAACGGAGAGCACCGCGCATGGACACAGGCAGGCAAGCTGCTCGTCGCACCCCGCCGCCGATTGTGTCACAGCCCCGTTGCCCGAGGACGCCGTTTGCGTCCGATACGCCCACGTCCTGCCGCGCAGTCTGCCCGGTGCAGAAGGCGGAACCGTGTCGGAGCGACTGTTCCCAAGCGATGTCACGACGAGGGAGCCGGTTCATCGTCCGCCGGCGCGCTTTGCCCGACGACCGTGACCGGGGCGATCTCCTCGAGGCCGGCCCGGATCTTGTCGGCTTCGCCGACGACCACGATCGTCAGTTGGTCGGCGTCGATCATCGCCTTGGCCGCCTCGGCCACATCCTCGGCCGTCGCGTGGGTGATGCCTCGAAGGTATCGATGGAGATAGTCCTCCGGCAGGCCTTGGGTCTCGATCATCCACAGGTCGCCGACGGTGGCTTCCGGTGTTTCACGCTGCCCGGGGAACGCGCCGGAGATGTATGTCTTTGTGTCGGTTAGTTCTTTGGGGGTCGGCGGCCCGGTCTGGATCTTGTGGATTTCGTCGAGAATCACCCGCAGGGTTTCAGCCGTGGTGGGCGTCTTGGTAAAGGTACTGATCTGGAACTCGCCGCTGAATCGTCGCGGGCTGAAACCGCCTCCGGCGCCATAGGTCAGGCCTTTGTCGACGCGAATCGCCTTGTTCAGCCGGCTGTTGAACCCGCCGCCGAAGATGCTGCTCAGTACACGCGACACGAAATACCGTGAGTCCTTCCGTGTCACGCCCAGGTGGCCCACCCGAATCTGGCTCTGGACCGATCCGGGCCGATTGACGAGATAGATGTGCGTGGGCTGCCGCTCGGGCGCCTGCGGAGCGGGCGGCGGCGAAAACGCGCCGTTGACCTTCCATTTCCCAAGATGTTTCTCGGCGAGTTTGAACGCCTCGGACGGCGTGATGTCGCCGGCGAAATACATCACGGCGTTTTCAGGTCGAACGTGCTCGCTCCACCACTGCTTCAGATCGTCGACCGCGATCGCCTCGACGTCGTCGAGTTCGCCGGTGGGGGTCCGGGCGTAGGGATGATGACCGTAGACCCGCTGCCGAAACTCGCGCTGCGCCAGATACTGCGGGGTCTTCGTCGAGATCATCAGCCCCATCGTGATCTGTTTTTTCATGATGTCGAACTCGTCCTTCGGAAAGGTCGGGTTTTGGATCACGTCGGCCGCCAGGCCCATTGCCAGCTCCAGCTTCGGCACGAGCGCCGACCCGGAGACCCCGGCTGTGTCCATGCCGGCGAATCCGGACAGGTTGACGGCGTTGCTTTCGAGGAGTTCGGCGAGTTCCTTGGCGTCATGCGTCTTTGTGCCCGTTGTCAGCATGCTCATCGCAAAACTCGCTGCGCCAGGCTTGTCTTCGGTCCATGCCCCGCTGCGAATCCCAAGCCGGAACGTCACCATCGGGACCTCGTGGTTGCCCACAACGACGACGCGCAGGCCGTTGGGCAGGGTCCGATCGGTGTGCGGCACCTCGGGAAATTCGGCCAGCAGGCTCGCGACCGGTGGCGCGTCGGGAAAGTCCTTCGGTCGTTTCGCCTCCGCCTTGGGACCCGTGCGCGTCGCCACGCGGTTTTCGGTCGCCTTTGCGACAGGCGTCTCCTCGGTCTGTGCGTCCTTGTCGCCGCCCAGCAACGACTTGAAGATACCGCCGATGCTCGGCTCGACCAGGACGCTCGTGCGGCGAGACTTCTTGAGGTAAGTCTTCGCCACCCGCTGGACGTCCTCGATGGTGACGGCATCAATCGCCGCCAGTCGCCGGTTGACCTGCTCCGCGTCGCCGTACAAAACCGCATAGCGTCCCAGCAACCCGGCCTTGCTCGATACCGTCAGGGCGCCGGCGACTTCGTTTCTCAGGAGCTGGTTCTTCTCCTTCTCCATTTCCGCCTTGGTGATCGGCTCGTCGGTGATCCGCTGGATGTGTCGCTTGACGGTCTGCAACAGCTTCTTCTTGTTGCCGAAGGGCAGCAGAATCCCCCCGGCCCCGGCGAGACCATCCTGTTCGAGTCCGAACGCCCCAGCCAGTGCCATCTGCGCGATCTTCTGGTCCTTGACGAGATCCACATACAACCGGCTGGACTCACCGCCGCCGAGCACGCCCATCAGAATCTCCAGCGGGATGGCATCGGGGTGATCCATTGGGACGGTGTGATAGAGCACCCCGACGATGGGCAACGGACCCTTGTCTTCCTTCAACTTGACGGAACGACTCTTCGTCTGCTCCGGCTCTTGGACGGTGATGCGCGGCGGCTGCGGACAACGTGGAATCCAACTGAAATACTTCTGTGCCAACTGCTGCACGTCGGCGTGCTTGACCGCGCCGACAACTACAAGCGTCGCATTGTTCGGCACATAGAACCTGTCCCAGAACGCCTGGAGCTCGTCGATGGTCGCGTCTTCCAGGTGCGCAATCTTGCCGATGGTCGACCAGCGGTACGGGTGCTTGTGATAAAGCTCCGCCAGCAGCTTTTCCGGCACGGTCCCGTACGGGCTGTTTAACCCGAGGCGCCGCTCCTCCTCGACGACCTTGCGCTCGGTCGTGAAGCTCTCCTGGTCGATCTTGAGAAACGCCATCCGCTCGGCCTCGAGCCACAGGGCCAGCTCGAGCTGGTTGCTCGGCAGATTCTCCAGATAGACGGTCTGGTCGAACGTCGTGTAGGCGTTCGTGTTGCCGCCGACTCGGCGGATGTTGTCAAAGTGGTCGGTCGGGCCGAGGCGGTCGGTCCCGCGGAACATCATGTGCTCGAACATGTGGGCAAAGCCCTGTCGCTCCGGGTTCTCGTCTTTCGAACCGACGTGATACCAGACTTGTACCGTCGCGACCGGGCACGAGAAGTCCTCCAGCGAGATGACCTTCAACCCGTTCTTCAACTCGATCTGTTTGAATGGGTAGCGACGCTCCGACGCGGAGACCGCGGCGGCGCAGAGCAACATCGACGCGACGACAGAGATGGATCGCTTCATGACAGAAACTCCTTGTAATTTGTCGTGAACAGCGGAACGCACGCCTGTACGCGGCCGGCAGTATCGCCGATCCACGCCCGGCCCGCAACCACCCGCCCCGGGGGCCGTCCGTGTGCCCTGCTGTGCCGCGAATCTCATGCTGTGTCGAGAATCCTTTC
>JBHHVX010000133.1:0-9815 GCA_046754505.1 Phycisphaerae bacterium
ACCAGCGCAATCCGCTGCTCGACCGGCGCGTCGCCGAAGGCAACCTCGGCGAAAGTACCGCCCGCGGTTTTCTATACCACGCGCTGTAGTAAGGAGACTACAGGACTGGCCCATGTGGGCCCGGTCGACGGGAACATAATAGGAATCGAACCGGGCCGACCTCCGGCCGGCTACCGGACACCACGCAACGCTGCCCCGTGAATCATGCCACAAGCCGTTATCGTCGATTGCCTCCGGACGCCCGTCGGTCGATATCGCGGGGCCTTGGCGCCCGTCCGGCCGGACGACTTGGCCGCGTGTGTCATCCGCGAACTCGTCGACCGCACGAAGATCGCCCCCTCCCGCATCGATGACTGCTACTGGGGAGCCGCCAACCAGGCCGGCGAGGACAACCGAAACGCCGCTCGCATGGCCGTGCTCCTCGCGGGCCTGCCCGACTCGGTGCCGGGTGTCACGGTCAACCGTCTCTGCGCCTCCGGGCTGGACGCGGTCGCCATCGCCGCCCGCATGATCGAGGCCGGCCATGGCGAGGTCTTCATCGCCGGCGGCGCCGAATCCATGAGCCGGGCACCCCTCGTGCTCCCCAAGCCCGCCGAACCGTGGGTCCGTGGCAGCCAGACTCTCTACGACTCCTCTCTGGGCTGGCGTATGACCAATCCCCGGCTCGCCGCCCGATACCACCTCTACAACATGGGCGAAACCGCCGAAAACGTCGCCCAGAAGTTCAACATCACACGCGAGGCCCAGGACGCCTTCGCCCTCGAGAGCCAGCGCCGCACCGCCGCCGCGCAGAACGCCGGCCGACTCGCCGAGGAGATTATTCCCATCCGGGTCGATCTCGGCCGCGGAAAGACGACCACCGTTGACACCGATGAGCACCCCCGACCCGACACCACCCTCGAAAAACTGGCCAAGCTCAAGCCCGCGTTCCGCGAAGGCGGGACCGTTACCGCCGGAAACAGCTCCGGCCTAAACGACGGGGCCGCCGCCCTGCTTGTCGTCGAAGCGCAGACTGCTCGCGATCTCGGCCTCGAAGCCATGGCCGTTGTTCGGCACTCCGCCTCCGCCGGCGTCGATCCCGCCTGCATGGGACTCGGTCCGATCCCGGCCACCCGCAAGGCCCTCGATCGCGCCGGCTGGTCCATCGACGACCTGGACCTCATCGAACTGAACGAGGCTTTCGCAGCCCAGTCCCTCGCCTGCATCGCCGAACTCGGACTCGACCCCGCCAAAGTCAACGTCAACGGCGGCGCCATCGCCCTCGGCCACCCGCTCGGTTGCAGCGGAGCACGCCTCGCCACGACGCTCGTTCGCGAAATGCGGCGTCGCGGCGCCCGACGTGGTCTCGCCACCCTCTGCGTCGGCGTCGGCCAGGGGCTGGCCGTCCTCTTTGAGCGCCCCCAATGATCCGCACGTCCGGATACCGCCGCTCCCTGCCCCTCACCCTCACAATCACGGCCCTGGTCACCGGCTGCGCGTCCAAAACGATCCAGCCGACCGCCTCGACCATCCCTCGGCCCACCCCAAACGCCACCACGCCCTTCGACTGGTCGAGCTGGAGCCTGACCCTCAGCCGAGCCGTCGTCGGAGATGAGATCGATTACGCCCGACTGCTCCGCGACCCCGCACCCCTCGACCAATTTCTCGCACAAATCGCCCGCGTCGGACCCGCCACCACGCCCGCCATGTTTCAGACTCGCCCCGATCGGCTCGCCTACCTCGTCAACGCCTACAACGCCACGATCTTGCGAAGCGTCCTCGAATCGGCACGCGACGGAAGGCTGCCCCCTGACATCCCGCTCGCCCTCGAAACCCGATTCCGATTCGCCATCGACGGCCACATGAAACGCCCCACCGACCTGCGACGCAGCGCGCTCGCGATCGCCGGCGACGACTGGCGGCTCCGCTTTGCGCTCTGCGATGGCCGCCGCGGCGGCCCCGCCCTCTGGCCGAGACCCTTCCTCCCCGACATGCTTGATGCCCAGCTAAACCGGGTCATTCAGACCGAACTGGCTTCGCCGCGCATCGTGGCCATCGACCACGAATGGAAGCGGCTGCGCCTCTGGTCCGGCCTCCACAGCCTCCGCAGCCGCCTCGTCCGCGACCACGAAGCACGCTTCCGGACAAAAGACGCCACCCTTCTCACGGCCCTGCTCCCCCTGGCCGCGCGCGCTCGCAGAGAGCAACTCAACGGAGCCATCGGCTATTCAGTCACCGCCCTCCCGGCCGACCGGCGGCTCAATGCCTATCAACCACCCGCCGAGGATGCCGCCGAGGGGCCGCTCAAGCTGCTCCGCCTGCTGCGGATCCCCATCCCCTGAAACAGCTACACGGGCGACGACACCGCTACCGCATCCGACTCCGATTGTTGCGAACCACGTTCTTTTCTTTTCGCCGGGGTTTGCGAACGCCCGCGACCCGAAGGGCCTTCTTCAGATTGTTCACCTTGAAAATCCCGATCGTCCGTCCCCCCGGCCGGCCACTCGTGACATACGCATACTTGATGCTGATGTGCTCGCTGTTCAGACGGCTGCACAGATCGGCCATCGCGCCCGGCCGATTCGGCATCTCAACCGTCAGCACTTCCGTCTCCGTCATCGGGATGTTCAGATCTCCCAGGGCCTGTCGCGCCTTCTCGGCGTCCGCCGCCACGAGTCGAAACACGCCGTGTTCGACCGAGTCCATCAATGTCAACGCCACGACGTTGACTTTCTTCTCGGCCAAGGCGTCGCAAACCTTGGACAGGATGCCCGGCTTGTTCACCAGAAACACCGAAAACTGCGTTGTCAAACTGATCATTGCTCTGGCCTCCCTCGCCACACGCGCCCGCCGGTGCGGAACGGTTCAACGCTGGCGGTTTTTTCGCCGCGGATTATTATACCGACGCACGCGATCATCGTAAGACCGTGTGCGAGAAAGCGCTCGCGCAGGGTGCCCCATCCCCTCCGAGAGTGGGGGACGGAGGCAGGCGTTGGAGCGTGTGCGAAAAGGCGACCGCCAACGCCCGGAAGAGCAGTTTCGATTATGTCCAACCCCAGATTGGCATTCATCGGTTCCGTCGATGCGGTCTCGCACTGGCTCCTCCGCTCCATCTCGCGAGTCGGCACCTTCGAAGCCATCTGCGATCGGAACCTCACCGGTGCCGCCGAACAGTACCACGCTCGCTGGACCTTCGACGACAGCAACGCCATGCTCCGCGAAACCGAGCCGGACGGCGTCGTGCTGGCCTGTCCGCTCACGCAGCGTGCTCGCCTGATAAAGCACTGCCTGACGTCCGGTGCCGCCGTCCTGGTACCGGGGCCGCCCGGAACCGCCGGCGCCTGCAAACGCATCGCCTCCTTCGCCAAGCTCTCCGGCCGGATCGTCCTGGCCGGCTCGGCGATCCGCGTCGCGCCCGCGGTCGCGCTCGCGAAGAGGCTCCTCGACTCCGGCCAGTTCGGCCCGCCGATCCTCATGACCCTCCGCTCCACCCGCCGCGGCCTCCGTCGCTCCGACGCAGGCGACATCGGACCGGTCCCCATCGACCAGGCGTTCGAGGCGGTCGAACTCATCCACCACCTGATCGGTCCCGTCCAGCGGGTCTTCGCGGTTGCCCACGAGGACGGCCCCACCGTCGCCAGCGCCATGACCACGCCAGGCGTCCCCGTTTCCATCGTCTTCCACCCCAACGGACCGACCGAGGCCGTCGGCGTCGAAATCGAAATCCGCGCCGCAGACGGCGGTCGCCTGATGATCGACACCGCCTGCCAGCTCTCCTGCCGCAGCGGCTCCAAGCTCCTCGCCACCCGTCGAACCACGATGGCCACCGCCGACCCCGCCGTCGAACTGGGCGATGCGGCCCTGCTGGGCGAATTCTCCCGCCACCTGCGGGCCACAGGCGCCGGAGCCGGGCTGATCGGACCGGTCGCCGCCATCACCGCCTCCGCCCAAGCCGTCCTCACCAGCATCGCCAGGGGACGCCCCACGTCACCCAAACTGACCGACAGTCGCCCCGCCAGACCTGAAAAAAAGGGCGCTGAAATCGCCGGACCGGCTTGACGGCACCTCACACCATGCTAAACTACCCGATTCGAGTGCCCGTCACGGACGAGGCGCATGCCCGCGGAAACCCTTGGATTGCTGCAATGTCGTACATAACGGACAAGTGTTATCAGGCCAAGACGGGCGAGGTCGAGCGAAAATGGTACAGCGTCGACGGCGAGGGACAGATTCTCGGCCGCCTCGCGACCAAGCTCGCCACCGTCCTCATGGGCAAGCACAAGCCCACCTATACCCCCCATTGCGACGTCGGCGACTTCGTCGTCGTCACGAATGCCGAAAAGATCATCGTCACCGGGCGGAAGGCCGAGCAGAAATCCTACGATCATTACACCTACCATCCTGGTGGCCGAAAGGTCGTACCCTACGCCCAATGGCACAAGGAGCACCCCGATCGGATCATCCTCATGGCGGTCCGGCGAATGCTCCCCAAAAACGCCATGGGCCGTCGCCTGCTGAAGAAACTGAAAGTCGTCCGCGGGAGCGAACATCCCCATCAGGCTCAGAACTGCGAGCCGCTGAACTTGGACGTGATCTGAAAAAAAACTCGCGCGAGGCCCATGCGGCACGCCCGCAAGACGATCTCGACGCGACACCCAGGCTTGATAGATTCTAAAGGCCATCGCATAGGAATACGGGAGACTCAACAGCGTGTCTGAGGAAACAACGAACAACCCCGGCGAACAGCAGCCTTCGGCAACCGGTCCTGCCGACGTCACGCCCCCGACCCCCGAAACACCGGTCGCCCCCGCGGGCGAAACCCAACCTGCCGCTGCGGCAGCCACTCCCGTCCCCGCGACACCGGCCGCAACGCCAGCGCCCCCTGTGACCGCGGCCGTACCGCCCGCGCCCGCAGCGGCGCCAGCCACCGGCAGCCAGCCGGCCAAGACCTATTTCTGGGGAACCGGCCGACGAAAAACATCCGTCGCCCGCGTCCGCATTCGACCAGGTTCCGGCAAGTTCCTCATCCGCGGCCGTGAGATCAAAGACTACTTGCACGAGCTGCGCGGTCGAAACGACGTCGTCGCTCCGCTCAAGGCGACGGAAACGCTTGGCAAGTTCGACATCTTCGTCAACGTCCACGGCGGCGGCCAGACTGGCCAGGCCCAAGCCATCCTGCTCGGCGTCGCCAGGGCGCTCCTCAAAGCCGATTCCAGCTACGAGCACACGCTCCGCGACGGACGCTTCCTCACCCGCGACAGCCGCGAGGTCGAGCGAAAGAAGCCGGGGCAACCCGGTGCTCGCAAGCGCTTCCAGTTCTCCAAGCGTTAATGCGTCCGTGGTTCGGGTGCCCCATCCCCGGGAGTGGTGGGCGAACCTTCGGCTTTCGGCTCTCGTTTTGATTTCTTGACTTTTTGACTTTTTGACCTTTTCTCAGCCGCGAGGCGGGCGATGACCGCCGGCAACAGCTCCCGCTCAAGAGCCTGCACGCGCTCCGCCAACGTCTCCGGCGTGTCGCCCGTCTCCACCGCGCACCGCTGCTGCGCAACGATGGCCCCGTGGTCGTACGCGTTATCGACCCAGTGCACCGTCGCGCCGCTCTCGCGTTCGCCGGCGGCCAGCACCGCCTCATGCACATGCCGCCCGAAGAATCCCCGCCCGCCATAGTTCGGCAGCAGCGCCGGGTGAATGTTGAGCACGCGCCCCAGCCACCGATCCGGCAACCGCCAATAGCACAGCCACCCCGCCTGCACCGCGAGATTCACGTCGTAAGCATCCAGCACGGACGCGACCCGCTCGCTGAAGTCCGCCACGTCCGGATGATCCCGAACCCGGACGATCTCGACCGGCAGTCCCGCCCCCCGCGCCCGCTCGACCGCACTCACGGTCGACCGCGACGAAACCACGACCGCGATCTCCACACCCGCCAGCCGGCCGTCTGCAATCCGATCCATCAGGTTCTGAAGGCTCGTGCCGGCCCCCGAAACCATCACCGCAAGCCGAAATGGATGCCCATGTGCCTGAGTCACGTGAATGCTCGCTCGGAAACGCGCCGCAGCGACCGCCCCTCCCCCGCCTACGGCACGGCCACAATATACGCATTCCACCCCGGCGTGTTCTCCGCCTTCACCTGACGCCGATAGCTGCCGTTGCCTTCCCCATCCGCGTCCGTCCCCTCCCAATACACGTCCGTCGCCTCGAATCCCGCGTCCAGCAGGGCGTCTCGGAGACTCCCCAGCGTCCAGAGCCGCCAGTCATACGAAAACGCCTTCCGCATCTGCGTCCCGTCGGGAAACTTGAAGTGGATGTGACAGACCGTGTGGTCGTTGATCGGGTTGTAGGCCGCCTGATCCCAGACGTAGGTGAAGCCGCTGTTCTTCGTTTCCTCCTCCATCACCTGCTGGGCCTCGTAGCCCCCGTAGGCATCGAGGACGAACAGCCCCTCCCGATCCAACGACGATCGCACCGCCTTGAAATAGCCCACCAGCTCGCGCCGCTCCTTGAACACGAAATAGCTGAAATTGAACGCCCCGACCACCTCCACCGGCGGCTGCGTCACGTTCAGCACGTCGTCGTTGATCAGATGCACCCGTTTCGCCGCGTCCTCCGACAGCCGGCTCACGTTATGGCGCCGGCCCCAGTCCTGCGTCGGCTTGTGCAGGTCCACGCCATACGCGTGATTCTGCGCCCGCCGTCGAACGAACTCACACGAGATCAACGCCGTCCCGCAGAAGTCCTCCCGGAACCGCGTCGGAGCACGGCCGTAACGCCGTCGAAACACGCGGTCGATGAACGCAACCTCCGCCTCCGGAGACTGCACGGCCTTCTGATACAACTCATGCTTGTCCGCGGTCTTCGCGGTGTACTTCGCCATCGCGGCCTCCCATCCGTGGGTCTCGTTGTTACGGGGTTACAGGGGGTGAACGTATATCGCCACGTCGTGGCCGTCGACTTGAGAGCGCACCGGCTCGATGTTGGCGATCGGCCGCGCAGACACCTGCTGCGCCAGCGTCTCGCCCTTGATCGTATCACCAAACACATTCACGACGCGCTCGATATCCTCGTCCCCCGCGATGCCCAGATCGATCCGCTGCTCATAGCGCAGATCGAGCGACTTTCGCACCTGTTGCACCTGATTCACCAGGTCCCGCGCGCTGCCTTCATCACGCAGCGCCGGCGTCAATTGCGTATCCAGCGCCAGAATCCCCCGGCCCGGAATCCGCTCCGCCGACCAGCCCTCCCGAGCGTGCAGTTCGACGATCAACTCGTCAGACGTCAATTCCACCGAACGGCCATCGACGTCCAACACGCACGCCTGGTCCCGCTCAAGCTGCTTGACCAGCCCGTCCACGTCCGAATGCCCCGCCAGCGCAGCCTTGATCTTCGGAGCCAGCGGACCGTGCTTCGGGCCGATCTTCTTGAAGTCCGGCTTAATCTCGTAGTGCACATACCGGTCGATGTCCGCCCCACTCACATAGTCGATCCGTTTGACATTCAACTCCTGCCGAACGATCTGCTCGTATCGCCGAATGACCTCCGCCTGGCAATGATACAACTCGATGCCCGCCAGCGGCTGCCGCACCCGCAGCTTCGCCGCCGACCGCGCCGCGCGACCGCACGACACCAGTTGCCGCACCATCGCGATCTGCTCGTTTAACGTCTCGTCGATCCGATCCGCCACCGCGCCTCGATTCTCCGCCACGACCGGATAATCACACAAGTGAACGCTCACCGCCGCCTCGACATCCTGCGTCCGAACCAGGTTCTGATACATCGATTCCGCCAGAAACGGCGTGAACGGCGCGATCAGTTTGCACAGCGTCACCAGGCAGTCGTACAGCGTCGTGTAGGCCGCCCGCTTGTCCGCGTCCATGCCCGCCCGCCAAAAGCGATCCCGGTTCCGCCGGACATACCAGTTCGACAGGCCGTCGACGAACTCCACGAGCGCCCGAGCCGCTCCGAAGTTGTCATAGGTCTCCATGCAGTCATAGACCCGCAGGCAACACGCGTCTAACCCGCTGACAATCCAGCGGTCCAGCTCGCTTCGCGCCGCTTCGCCCTCACGCTGCTCCGGCGTCCACTTGTCGATGTTCGCGTAGATCACGAAAAAACTGTAACAGTTGTACAGCCGGATCAGAAACTCCCGCTGACCCTCCGCGATCGCCGACTCCTGAAACCGGATGCTCGTCCACGGTGCCTGCCCGCTGAGGAACAGCCACCGCATCGCGTCCGCCCCCTCGCGCTCGAAGATGTACGTCGGATCCTTGTAGTTCTTCTTGCTCTTCGACATCTTCAGACCGTCCTCGCCCATCAACAGGCCGAGAACGATGCAATTCCGAAACGGCAGCGGGTACGGCGCTGCCATCGACGACAACCCTCGCGTTTCACTCCGGGCCACCCCCTCCTTCCCGAAGAGCATCGTCGAGATCGCCACCAGCGAATAGAACCACCCCCGCGTCTGATCCAGAGCCTCCGAGATGAAGTCCGCCGGAAACTGAGATTCAAACATCTCCTGATTCCGATGCGGCCAGCCCCACTGTGCAAACGGCATCGCCCCCGAGTCATACCAGCAGTCGATGACCTCCGGCACACGCCGCATCGTTCCCGTCCCGCACTTCGAGCACCCGTACGTGACCGCATCGATGTACGGCTTATGCACCTTCAAGTGATCGCTCAGTTCAGGGCTTTTCCGTTTGGCGTCCCCCCAGACCTCCATCCCCGCCGCCCCCGGCTTCGAGGTCAAGCCGTCATAGGAATCCACCGCCTCCCGATAGCCACAGGCGTCGTTGTCACACACCCAGATCGGCAGCGGCGTCCCCCAATAGCGCTCCCGGCTCAGAGACCAGTCGACGTTCGATTCCAGAAACTTCCCGAACCGCCCGGTCTTGATGTGTTCCGGAAGCCACCGGATCGACGCGTTGTTCTCGAGCATCGCCTCCTTGAACCGCGTCGTCCGGATGAACCAGCTCCGCCGCGGATACTGGATCAGCGGGTCCTCCTCCGCTCGCCAGCAGAATGGATAGTCGTGCCGATACTGCTCCTGGTGCAGCAGCAGCCCGCGATCCCGCAGTTCACGACAGATGTCCTTATCGCACGCCTTCACCCACCGACCGGCGTAGGCGGCGACGTCGTCGGTGAACACACCCTCCGGCCCCACCGCGCACAACAGCGGAATCGACTCGGGGTTCTCAAATCGGCTCCGTTCTTGTCGGTACAGATCAAAGTCCACCTCCCCAAACGCCGGGGCTTCATGGACCAGGCCCGTCCCGGCATCCAGCGTCACGAAATCCGCCGCCACGACACGCCACGCCACCGGTGCCTGCCCTCCGTCGACGAGGGCCGCCCGGTACTCCCCCAAGGGCGTCGCATCGCCGCCGCCCACGAAATCCGCCGCCGCCCGCCGGTGGTAATCCTCATAGGGCGGCAGATACCGCAGCCCAACCAGGTCCCGGCCCTTGCACGTCGACACCACCTTCCAGCTCGTCTTCTTGACCTTCTTCGCGATCGACTCAACCAGCGCCGCCGCCAAGATCAGCCGCTCGCCCGTCTCCTCATCCACCACCACGGCATAGTCAAAATCCCGATGCACCGCCGCAAACATGTTGCTCGGCAACGTCCACGGCGTCGTCGTCCAGACCAACAGGCTGATTCGCGGTTCGGAGCCGTCATCGGCACGGCCCTCCACCACCGAACCGGCCGCCTCCGGTCGATCCAACTCCCCAGATCGGGGAGCATCGGCGTCCCGCCGGTGCGAATCCCCGGAACGAGGAGCACCGCCATCCCCCCACTGCAACTCCCCGGATCGGGGAGCATCGGCGTCCCGCCGGTGCGAATCC
>JBHHVX010000134.1:0-9749 GCA_046754505.1 Phycisphaerae bacterium
CGACGACGGAGGCGGAAGACATCGCCGCGGCCGAAGAGGAAGAATTCGGATAAGGGCGACTCAGCCCGTGCTCGGCGGCGGATTCAAGGCTCGGCGGTCGGTCGGATGATGACCGCGTCGCCCTGGGCGGTGCAGCGGCCGGCGGCGGTGCGCTGTTGCGAGAGATTGATGATGGCGTTGGCGCCCCGGCGGCCGGCGGCGGCCTTCAGGGCTGCAATGGCGTCATCGGGTGCGCGACTGCCGTCAACAAAAACCGCCTCGATCTGTTGAACGATGCGGTATCCGGCGACGGCGCCGGTGGAACTCGTGGCGATGATTCTGCGGGAGGCTTCGAGGTCGGCGTGTTGCTGTTCCGGTGTCGTCCCCCCATATTTCTGCAGCTTGGGATGGAGCCGAGCGGGGCGGCGACGGCGGGTTGTCCGTCGAATCCGCTGCACGATCACGAGAGCGGCAAGGATGACGACGGCGATGAGCAGTCGGTCGATGGTGAGCCAAGGGGGGAGGGTGTACTGTGTGAGCATGTCGGGGATTCTACCGGAATGGCGCGGGGTTTGAGGAGGGCGTGACCCGGGCTCGTGGTCAGACGCCCCCTCGAAACCCGCACGTAGCCCGCTCCGACCCCCGCGACCGGGCGGGACTGCATGGAGGACCGGCAAGTCGTATGCCTGTGTCAGGCCGCTGCAGAAGACGCACGCCGTGAGCGCGAGTCTCGGGGTTGCCATGTGGCGGCTGTGCGTTCGGATGTAAGCCATTGTGCTACAGGGGGTTGGGCCGCTTCTCAGGAGGTTGGACTTCGCGTGGCGCATCGCACTACGCGTCCAAGGTGCCGGGCGTCGCGGCTGGCGTTGCCATTGCAACTAGGATTCCGTCCGTTGATGAGACGGCTGGTTGGGCAATAGTGCGCTGGCGAAGTCGCGATCATTCGGGGCTGCACGCCCCCATCGACGAGAAGTCTCCGACCAACTTGGCGATCGTGGCGGGCGTGATCTGATCGAGACCGTCGATCGTGAGCTTGGCCGAGCGGAGTGTGTCGGGTGTGTGGGTGCTGGTCAGGGCGATTGCAGGCATGGTCGCGCGACGAGCGGCCTCAATCCCTGCGGGGGCGTCTTCGATCACGAGACATCTGGACGAGGGCAGCTTCATGCGGTCGGCCGCCAAACGGAATACCTGCGGGTCGGGCTTGCCTCGTGTGACGTCGTCGCCCGTGACGATGGCGGACAGCATCGGCGTGAGGCGCATCTCGTCGCAGACGAGGCGAACGTTTCGCGCCGGTCCGGACGACCCGACCGCGATACGAAAGCGCGTCTGGTGGCAGGCCGTCACGAGGGATACCGCACCGGGCATGGCCGGCACGCAGCCGCGAATGCGGTCTCGATAGAAGGCTTCCTTGCGGTCATCGAGCTGGCGAATCCGGGCGTCGTCCTGGACGTGGAACAGTTCGGCGATGATGTCTCGGCTTGTCCTTCCGAAGGTCGCGGCGAATTGCTGTTCGGCGATCGAGCGGTGCAGTTCGAGCGCGAGCCGACGCCAGCTATCGAGATGGGCAGCATAACTGTCGACGAGGACGCCGTCCACATCAAAGATCACACCGATGGTGGCCGCGTCGTTCATGGTTTTTTTTGCGGAGCGGCGCGATCGGCGGGCGCCCGGTCCGGTGCTGGCGATCACCGGGTTGCGGGCCGGCGCCTTGGGGTCCGACATTCGGTTGGAAACTGGCGCCGCACAGCAGAGCGAGGTGGTCAGGCCGCTTCCTGGGCCTTGCTTCGCGCGAGTTCGACGAGTGCGTCGAATGCCTCGGGGTCGGCGATTGCTATTTCACTGAGCATCTTGCGATTCAGATCGACGCACGATTTATTCAGACCAAAGATGAAGCGGCTGTAACGAATCCCGCGTGCGCGACAGGAAGCGGTGATTCGGGTAATCCAGAGGCTGCGGAACTCTCGCTTTCGGGCCCGGCGGTCGCGATAGGCGTAGACTCCGGCGCGGAGGACCGTATCTCTCGCAGGTCGCAGCAGCTTGCTGCGGCCTCCATAGTATCCCTTGGCGACCTTGAGGATTCGCTTGATGCGTCGATGATGGGCAACCGAGCCCTTGGTGCGTGGCATGGTTCTGTCTCCCGGCCTCTCTGCCCTCCGGAGCGGGCGGCCTGTCGGTGGTGTGTTACGCCTGTAAGGCCCGACGGATCGTGGCGCTGATGGCTCGCGAAAGCACGTTGCGTTTTCGCAGGCGTCGGCATCGGCTGCCGTCCTTGTGGCTCATCAGGTGCCCGGCGCAGCTCTTGTTGTGATGGACCTTTCCTGTGGCGCTGATCTTGACGCGCTTGGCCAGTCCCTTATGTCGTTTCATCTTCGGCATTTCGGTTCACTCCCGGGCCGCTCGTCACGGCGGCCTCGAACCCAATAGAGTAACCGGACTGTGCCGTCCGGGCAAGGGCCACCAGCCTTTTTTTAGCACGTCACGGAGCCAACAGCCGGCCCGCAGGTCTCATTTCGGGATCGTTCCGCTCGCATCGGCCGGCTGTGCGACCGGTTTGCTCATCACAGGGGGCACCGGCAGAGGTGTCGTTGTTTCCGTTGGCGGATGGATCGTCTTGGTCGCCGGGGGCTTGCGGGCGGGTTGAGGCTTGCCCACAGGTTTGGCGACAGGCTTGAGCGGAACCAGCACCATGGTCATCCGGTGTCCGAGCATCCTCGCAGGTCGCTCGATCTTGGCGATGTCCTCGCACTCGTGTGCGATTTCGGAGAGCGTGTTCATCCCGATTTCACGATGGAAGCGCTCTCGGCCGCGGAACCGCATCGTGAACTGCACGCGATGGCCGTCCTCGAGGAAGCTCCGGGCGCGTTTCATCTTGATGTCTTTGTCGTGCGGATCGGTCTTGGGCCGGAGGCGGACTTCCTTGATTCGGTTTTCCTGCGAGCGCTGCCGGCTGCGTTTGGACTGGAGATACCTGTGCTTGCCGTAGTCCATGATCTTGCAGACCGGGGGCCGCTCGGTGGGCGAGACCTCGACGAGGTCAAGGCCTGCATCACGGGCCAACTGCAACGCGTCTACGGTGGGCATGACGCCGCGCTGCTCGGCGCTCTCGTCGATGAGTCGCACCGGCGAAATACGAATCTGTTCGTTACATCTCAAGTTCTTGATAGGCGATCACTCTCCTTTCGTGCAGCCCCTTGACACTTCCTGCCGCCGTCAATCGGCGGGTGGTTCGGCCCGACCGCCGGGCTGGTTTTCCTGAAGGAGCATCGTTGCAAAGAGGTCGAGCGACATATTGTCCAGCCGCCGACCGGTTCTGTCACTGACATTGACCGATTGAGAGTTGGCCTCCTGTTCGCCGACGACGGCGGTGTAGGGGACCTTCATTTTGCGGGCGCGATGTTTCTTGGGACCGATCTTCTCGGCGGAATCATCCAGCTCGATGCGGAGGCCGAGCTTTCGCAAACCCGCTGCGACCTTGGCGGCGTAGTCGGCACTCTTCTCGCTGATCGAAGCCACGACGACCTGGATCGGGGCCAGCCAGGTGGGAAAGGCGCCTTCGAAGTGCTCGATGAGGATGCCGACGAAGCGTTCCATGCTTCCGAAGGGCGCCCGGTGAATCATGACGGGCCGATGCGGGGTATTGTCCCGGCCAACGTACTCGAGTTTGAACCGCTCGGGGAGGTTGTAGTCGACCTGGACGGTTCCCAGTTGCCACTCGCGGCCGATGCAGTCCTTGACCACGAAATCGATCTTGGGGCCGTAGAAGGCCGCTTCACCGATCTCCTCGGTGGCGTTCATGCCGCTGGCGGCCGCCGCCGTGCGGATGGCGGTTTCGGCCTCTGCCCAGGCCCTCGGATTGTCGATGAACTTCGGATCATCGGGGTCACGCAGGCCGATCCGCACGCGGTAGTCGTTCAGACCGAGCATTTCCAGGACATATCGCGTCAGTTCGAGGCAGCCGGCCAGTTCGCCCTGAAGCTGTTCCGGCGCGCAGAAAAGGTGGGCGTCGTCCTGGGTGAAGCCCCGGACGCGGGTCATTCCGGACAATTCGCCGGACTGCTCATAGCGATAGACGGTTCCGAACTCGGCCAGCCGAACGGGGAGGTCCCGGTAGCTCCGCGGCTCGCTGGCGTAAATGCGGATGTGATGGGGACAATTCATCGGGCGGAGCAGATAGCCGTCAGACTCCTTGAGCTGGTCGCGGATGACGCGCAGGTTGTGTTCGCGGTGGCCGGGATCGCGCAGGAGGCGTTGCGTGCCGGCCTCGCCTTTTTCGGAGGAAGCGGAGCCGCCGATTCGATCGAACATGGCGGGATCGACGCGTTGTAGCTCTTGCAGGCAGTCTCGGGCTTCGTCGGGCAGCAGAGCGTCATCGGCCCCTTCCACCACAGCGATCCAGAGATCGTTGAGGACACGCGCGCCCGGGGAGTCGAAGATCGGCGTGAACTGCGAATCCCGGTAGTAGGGGAAGTGGCCGCTGGTTCGATAGAGGTCGAGGCGACCGATTTGCGGCGTGAACACAGGCTGGTAGCCGTATTCGAAGAGCTTGTCGCGGAGGTGTTGCTCGAGAAGAAGCCGGATCGTGGCGCCCTTGGGCTTCCAGAGCACCAACCCGCTTCCCACGAGCGGGTCGATCGTAAAGAGGCCGAGTTCCTGGCCGACTCGACGGTGGTCGCGTTTCTTCGCTTCCTCGAGTTGGTTCAGGTAGGCCCTGAGTTCCTTTCGACTGTGAAAGGCGGTGCCGTTGACCCGCTGCAGTTGCTTCTTGGATGCGTCGCCGTGCAGGAATGCCCCGGAGACGCTGAGAACCTTGAAGGCGCCGATTCGCCCCGTGCTCGGCACATGCGTGCCCATGCATAGATCTTCCCAGTTGGCTCCCGGTTCCGGACCGGTCACATAGAAGCTCAGCACATCACCTTTGGCTCGGTCGGCGTTCTCGACCTTGTAGGGATTGCCCTCGGCGCGGACCTTTTTCAGACCATCGATACGGCTGAGTTCGTACCGCGTGAAGGGACGATCTTCATCGACAATGCGCTGCATCTCGGCCTCGATGCGCGGGAAGTCTTCCGGCGCGAGGCGGTGATCGAGGTCGATGTCGTAATAGAAGCCGTTGTCGACGGGCGGGCCGTAGACGAGCTTCGTTTCGGGCCAGAGTTTGCAGATGGCTTCGGCCATAACGTGGGCCGTGCTGTGTCGGACGACGGTCAGCGAGCGGGGATCCTTGGGCGTGAAAAGGGTGAGGCGACAATCGCCGGCCAGCGGCGTGGACAGGTCGAGCATGACCTCGCCATCGTCATAACGGGCCTGTGCTCCGATCGCGGCCCGCGCCAGACCGGGACCGATCCGAGCCGCGACGTCCGCGGCGGTCGAGCCGTCTTCCATGTCCAGTACGGAATCGTCGGGAAGCGTTACACGGATCATGAAGTGTGCAAGTCGGTCCAACCGGCCATCCTGGCGCCGCCGGTTCTTGATCTCGGTATCGTCACGATCGGCCGGTCACGCCAGTCTTGATTCGGCCGCCGATCGCCTCGGCGCAGGTGAGGCTGGCGCGTGAGGCGCGGCGACCCCGGTGAGCGGGGAGTCTCCGTCCGTTGCGAGTCCAGGATATGCAACGGTGGAAGCATCACGGTATTGAGCGTGTTGTGATCAAACTCAGCAGACCCAACGCAGGCCGGCCCCCCCGCACCCCCATGGGCTGCCTCCGACCGACCCTCGCAGTATAGGACGTCGCCCTTCGGTCCGTCAAGGCCCGTCGGATTCTCGTGGCAGACACGGGCAGGATTCTGCGGCGGGCGGCGTTCTCTTGTGGCGGGCTCAGATCAGGTCTCTCCTATGGGCCGATGGTGACGGTGCCGGTGACACCGAATCGGCGCTGCGTGTCGGGGTAGATGAGTGCTCCGCCCGCCTCGAGTGTGGAGCCTGCCGGCAGCCACAGCTGTGGGCTGGACGCTTGGAGGTCGCCCATGGTTTCGGCGTGGCCGTCGTAGAAGGCCAGATTGAGCTTGTAGGCATCCGCCGGGGCGCCTTGGCCGGGATCGGCGGTGGAGTGTCGAAAAGCGAAGGCCCGGGCATCGATCGTTCCGCCGTGATCGTTTCCCGGGGCCCAGCTTCGATCCCAGGATCGCGTCCAATCGGAGTACGGGCCAACGTCGGAGAAGGCTCCGCCCCAGGCGGCGTTCACGCGCAGGTCGTAGTCTGGAGCGGTCAACCCCGTGGAGAACCGGGCTCCGTCAGCACAGAACACCTTGTTTGCCGGGTTGCCGATCCGGCCGACGGACGGCTTCCACTTGTTGGGGAGCTTCTGATCGTGGGTATTGGCATACCACGACACACCGTGCGCATCGCCGGGGAAGGGCGGCTCGCTTTGAAACAGCTCGTATCGGGTCGTGTTGTAGCTGACCATGCGAAGCGTGCCGGCATCGGGTCCGCCGAAGTGGGTGGCGAGAAACTTGTTGGATGGACAGAGGAACACTTTCTCCTGAACGAGTTGGGCAAAACGCTTGGCGACGCCTTCCCGGTCGCCGCGATCCGGTTGGGTGAGGCCCATGCCCCATAGCTTGGCCAACGGGCCCATGAAGTCCCAGCGTTGGACGGACTGGCCCCAAGCGGTAGGCTCTTGGAAGAGGTAGGCCCCGGAACCGGCCGGAGAGCCGACGATCCAACTCTCGTTGTCGACCTCGTACTCGGTCATGCCGCTGGACATCGACTTCATGTCTGCCAGGCAGGTGACGCGTTGGCCGATGCGTCGGGCACTCGCCAGCGCCGGCAGCAGAATCGAGATGAGCAGTGCGATGATCGAGATGACGACGAGCAACTCGATCAGCGTGAATCCCGCTCGGAACGATCGGTCGTTCGGAAGACGCTTCGACATCATTCTCTTGCCCTCATTCCTGGCCCGCTGCGGCCTTGGCCGCAGCCATCAGTTCCTGTGGTGGCCCGTTTACACTCGCATTGTGCGGCTTGACCTCCCGGCCGCAGTCGGGGCAGTAGGTTTTTTCGGTGGAGTCGGGATCGAGGCGCGTTTTCAGAATCACATAGGTCGGCTCGATTTTTGCGGCCCATTCGCCCTTGGCGTCCTTGGTCCAGTAGCAGCGCTCGGCGAGATAGCCGGTCTGCTTACCGCAAAGCTCACACTCGATCGGCTCTTTTTCACCTTCTCTGATGGTGTGTGAGAACGTTTTTCCGGTGTCGCTGCACATGTACATGCGGCTGCCGGCGGCGGCGACCGCTTTGGATTCGCTGCCGAATTGATACCATCCCAGCCCGCCCGCTGCGAGAATCAAGACGACCGATACGCCGAGCTTGAGGCGCTGGCGTCGCGTGCCTGAATCGGAGTCTGCCACTGTGTTCCTCTCACCTCAGGTTGGGGGACGGATGCTCCATACCCGGGAACCCCGCCGGCTGCTACGGCATTATATGGCCTTCGGGGGCCGCAACGCCAGCGCAAAAGTTGGGATTTTCGGAACGGAGCGCGTGTTGGCCACCGCGAATCGGGCCGATTGGGTCAGGCTGGCCCCCGAGGATGACCATCGCGGGCAAGCCGCCAGTGGCGCATGGCGTGTGATTGCCCAGTTCCCCCTCCCGTACCGTCGTGGCTCCCGTGCCTCAAGTCGGCGGATGAAGCGCTGCCGGCTGGGCGACAGCCGCCATGGGGGGGGCACCGCTACAGCCGAGCAGGGTGGGCATTGCCCAGCAGGAGGATTGACGCCTTGAACGAAGAAGGGGTGGACAGTGCCCATGCTGCGGGAGCTTGTCGAATCCGTCCGTCGATGAGCGACGCAGTGTCCTATGGGATCAGCACAGTGAGAAAGGGTTGGATGTCGCCGCCGTCGGCGGCGCCGTCGCCGTTGAGGTCGGCCAGTGCGATGTCGCAGAGGGCGTGGGCGGCGTTGTAGCCGGGTGGGTTCATGAGCGCCTGAACGAACGGACCGACGTCGCCCGGATCGACAAGGCCGTCGCAATTCATGTCGCCCAGATTGGGCGTGTCGGACACGGTGACCAGGTCGAAGAAGTCGATGTTGTCCAGAATGCCGGTGGCCATAGAGGCGTTGTGGCCCCATGCGTAGACCGGGACGTTGACGCTGGTGTGATAGTTGCTGGACCAGGAGACGGTCGGGAAGTTGCCCTGCCCGTTGTTCTGCAAGACGGCAAGCCCGCCGGTTTCGTGGTCGGCGGTCACCAGGATGAGCGTGTTGGCCCGACCGGTTGCCCAGTTCAAAGCCACGTTCACGGCGTGCTCGAATTCGATCGTCTCGAAGACATTGCGCTGGATATTGTTGCTGTGGCCGGCGTGATCGATCCGCCCGCCCTCGATCATCAGAAAGAAGCCGTTTGGGTTGTTGTCAAGAATGTCCAGGGCCGTGGCCGCCATTTCGGAAAGATGCGGCAAGGTGTCATAGCCGTTGACGGCGCCCGTGAAGTAGTCCCACTCATACGGAAGGTGGGTCGTGCCGAACTGGCCGGAGACCCTCGTCACGGTGTTTGTGTCCAGAGCCTGCATTGCAGTGCGTGAGGTCACGACCGTGTAGCCGGCGGCCGCGGCGGCACCGGTAGTTATGCCGTTGGCCCCGCCGCCGAAGAGGACAGTGGGCCGCGTCTGGTTCAGGTAGTCCGACGCGATTTGGGACAGGTTGTTTCGGCTGGGCTCGTGGGCCCCGAACGTCGCGGGTGTGGCGTGCGTGATGTAGGTCGTCGTGACCAGCCCGGTGAGCCGGCCCAGGCTGGCGGCGTCTTCCAGAAGTGTCCACAGCTCGCCGGCGTCGCCGGGGAAGGCCATGCTGATGACGCCGTTGTTGACCTTGACACCGGTGGCGATGGCGGTTCCCGCCGCCGCGGAGTCGGTGATCGCTGCGCTGGCGGAATAGGTGGTCACCTCCGCCTGACGGGGCAGGGCTTCGAACGACAGCGTGCCGCCCACCCCGTTTTCATACATGCCGGCGGCGCGGACCTCCTCGAAGCCCATGCCGTCTCCGATCAACAGGATGACGTTCTTGGGCGGGGCCGCCGCGACTGGCGTGGGCGCCAAGGCGAAGGTTGCTGCTGCAAACAAGACCATAGCCAGGCAGGCGTGGTTCGTTTTGTTCATGTCTTTTTCCTCAGCAGGGCCTCGTTGATTCCGGCCCGCATTCGCTTGATCTAGGAATTCTCCGTGTGTCGGACTTACCGATCATCATTTTACTGCATGAGGCCTCTCGGCCAAAGCGAGAGGGGCAGATTCCGGCGGGAATCTCAAGCAATCGCACGGTCTACGCCAGCCCCGGATGACATGACTCACGCGTAGCGCGGCTCCGCCGCAGCCAAGAATGCGCGCAGGAAAACAAGATTCTGCACCATAACAGTGTCGGGGCACGAACGGGTCAGCCCAGGGCCAATCGCAGCGGCGCGACACCCCCGCAGGGCGACGGCCGCCGCCTGCCTCGGCATCGCCGCCCTCACGCTGATCGGGACCGCGCTGTCAGTCTGGTTGTACAACTTCCGGCCGTACGAGATCGTGCGTAGCCCGGACGGCCGCGATGTGCAATTATTGTCCGTCGGCGGGCGCGTCTTGCGGCACTGGGCCTACCCGGAGGGAGGGGCCTTTGCGTTCGCATATCTCGTGGCCTGCCCGGCCGAGTTCGGCGGAGGAAGGATCGCCGTCTTGGGCTTCCGCACGCAATACGCCGATGATCGTGAGCTTGCCGGAGCGGTGTGGGCGTTCGACGTCGCCGGCAGCGGGCTTTGTGCGTCTATGACCTGTCGGGCAGCCTGCTCTACTGCGTCTGGCAGGACGGGGG
>JBHHVX010000135.1:0-9732 GCA_046754505.1 Phycisphaerae bacterium
ACAGGAGATACAACAGCGGCCAATAATGCGCCAAGGACCAGACCGATTCTCTTGATTGTCATGGTCTTCCTCCGAGTTCACCAGTGCCAAATGCGGTCCCGGCCAACGCGGCCGGAACGACCGAATCATCTCGCCGCTCGCGAACGATGCAGGCGACCCGCAGGCCGCTCGCTCGTCGCGCCGTCATTTCGATCTGGACCATGCTCGGGAAAAGTTCTAGACAGAGGATGCCTGAGTCGCAGGCATGGGGGGGGCAAGTGCGCGCAATTCGCATCCGCGTTCTTGGAGCGACGCTTTGACAAGCCGAAACCGGTCACGACTCTCCGCCCGGCCCCTTCAATTGCCAGCAGAGTATACGGACCTTGGTGGCCGGCGTCAACTCTTGGGAACATAGCTCGACGTGGTTTCGGGAGGCGAGAGTCGTGCAATGAAGGCTGTGATTCGTTTTACTCTAAGCACGATGTCGGCTAAAATATTTGTCTTGACACGAGGCTTAAACGTGACGACAATAAATGGAAGTGTCACAGGCCGGGCGACCATGCCGGCAACGCCGGTCGCCACAGGAGATCATCGACCATGGAAACGCAAAGCCTTCGGAACTTTCTGGAGATCCCCTACGACAAGCTCGAGGAGTTGAACCTCGAGGCCAAGCAGCAGCGGCTCGAACGGGTCGATCCCGGCGTGATCGAGGAGCAGCGGCGGAGGTACCTGACCGACGAGAAGCGGATCAAGGCCGTCACGGTGTGCTTCTCGGACCTCGAAGGCCGCTTTCACATGCTCGACTACGACAAGAAGTTCCTGCTCGGCTCCGCCGACAACCTGACCTTTGACGGCTCGTCGATCCGCGGCTTTTCGGAGATCAGCCAGTCGGACCTCAAGCTCGCCATCGACTGGCCCGCCTTTTACTGGCTGCCGAGCGATCTGTTCGGGCCGGGCAAGATCCTGATCTTCGGCGAGGTCCGGGGCCAGGACGGCTCGCCCTACGTCGCCGACTTCCGATCGCGGCTCCGCATCGCCACCGACGAGTTGCACCACAAGCAGGGCATGATGATGAACGCCGCCCCGGAGATCGAGGGCTTCGTCTTCAAGGGCACCGACGCCGAGCGCTACTACTACGAGACCGGCCGTTTCGAGTTCATCTCCAAGGGCGGCTACTTCCATTCGCTGCCGCAGGACCCGCTCCGGCGGTTCATGGATCTCGCGGCGGAAGCGCAACGGGCGCTCGGTCTTTGCAATGAAAAGGACCACCCGGAGGTCGCTCCGTCGCAGTTCGAGATGAACTTCTCCTATTCGGAGGCGTGCGTCACGGCGGACCAGGTCCAGATATACAAACTGATTTGCCGTCAGGCGGCCGCCTCGTTGGGGCTGACGGCGTCGTTCCTGCCGAAACCCGTCGCCGGCATCAACGGCAACGGCATGCACTGCAACCTCTCCATCAACAAGAATGGAAAGAATCTCTTCCACGATCCCGGCGGCAAGGACGGCCTCTCCGAATTCGCCTGGCAGTTCGTCGATCGGATTCTCAACAACGCCGTCGATATCTGCCTGGTGTTGAACACAAGCGTCAACGGCTACCGCCGGCTCGACCCCAACTTCGAGGCCCCCAACCAGATCAAGTCCTCGGCGACCAATCGGGCGGCGATGGTCCGCATCCCGCTCGGCAACGAGCGATCGGCGCGGATCGAGTTCCGATCGGTCGCCCCGGACGCCAATCCCTATCTGTTGCTCTACACGCTGCTGCGAACGGGGCTGGAAGGTCCCCTGCCCGATCCCGCTCAGTCGGAGGGCAAGCGCTATCGCACGCGGTTCTTGCCGGACAACATCTACGACGCGATCCGGGCGTTCAAGTCGAGCCGGTTTGTGGCGGAGATCCTCGGGGAACAGTGCCACGGGAAGTATGCAGCGTTGAAGCAGGCGGCCGCCGACCGGTGCCCGAAGGCCCTCGGCACCCTCGTCAAGCGCGAAGAGGTGATGTTTCACCACGAGGTGACGAACCAGTTTCTGTGGAACCAGTTTTGAGTCAGGCGGCCGTCGGGCCCGCTTCGTCCAACCGTTCGTCGTAGGGCGGCAAGTCCTTGATCTTCTTCGCGGGCAGACCGCCCCACAGTTCATTGGCGCCGATCACGGTGTTCGGCGGCACGACCGCCCCGCTCAGGACGACCGCTCCGCGGCCGATGCGACACCCGCCGTAGATGACGCAGTTTCCGCCGAACAGGACGTCATCTTCTATGATTGTCTTTTTTATGATGATCACGTCGCGTTCCTGCGAATGGCCCGCGACCATCGTTCCGAATCCGAAGATCACGTTCCGGCCGACCTCGATCAGGTGGGGGTCGAGGAGGTTCGGGTCGACGACATAGCACGATCGGCTCTTCGGCCCGAAGATCGGTCCCATCAGCCAGACCAGCGGCGGCAGGTTGGCCAGATTGAAAACGAGAAACCCGGGAAAGGGCGCCTGGTATCGCGCCTTCGTCAGGACCGCACAAAAGCAGCTCGTGATGAGGCTGAGACTCGGGAGCCTGCCGGGCTTCAACGTGTAGCGCCCTTCCTTCGGCGTCGGGATGCCCAGTCGGAGAATCACGAGCAGGACGACATAGGCAGCATTGAACAGGACGATCCACGTCACCGACGTCCAGGCCGCGTCCATCAGACGCCAGACGATGTGTTTGTGCGAGTGCAAAACGTCGGGCCAGAGCCGGTAGTGATAGACCGTCGCGGTCGTCACAACGGCCGACATCGACCAGATCCACGCCCGCAGCAGGCCGTCCAGCACCAGAAAGAGGCGCAGCCCGTTCCGGGGATCGAGCGGCTTGGTCGCCTTTTGTATCATCACACACCTCCACCGGCCGTCCGCGGCTGGGCGCCCTGAGAACACCGTTGTGTTCTGTTCGGTCGCCCCGGCCGAATCCGCGAGAGGTCATCGTGGTCGGGATGCCGCGAGAGGTCAAAGCCGGACGGCGGTTCGTCGAAGCGGCTCCGTGACATGATCGGCAGCGGGTGCCACGGGCATCTTGCCTGCCCGTCTCCGCGCATCGTGCGCTCCGTTCATGCACTGGCGGACGAGCCGCCAGTGGCACCCACCGGGCCTTCCGGGCGATGCCGCTGCTCCTGTCACGCCCTCGGCCGATACGCGCGGCCGCCGGACGGCTGGCGGATCGCTCGCCGACACGCCAGAATGTCTCCGGGTTGACGAGGCAACATCCCTCCGGGAAGGACACGAGATCGAGGCACACGATGAAAATCCTGATCGCGGACAAGTTTGAGCAACAGGGCATCGACGAATTGAAACATTTGGGCTGCTCCGTGCAGTTCGATCCCGGTCTGAAAGGACCGGCGCTGATCGACGCACTTCAACAATCCGGCGCCGACGTGCTGGTCGTCCGCTCGACGCGCGTGACACGCGAAACTCTGGCCGGCACGAAGCCGTTGCGGATGGTCATCCGCGCCGGGTCGGGCTACGACACGATCGACGTCGCCGCGGCCGCCGAACTGGGCATCCGGGTGTGCAACTGCCCCGGGCTGAACGCCGTCGCCGTCGCCGAACTGACGATTGGCCTGATGGTCGCTCTGGACCGGCGCATCGTCGACGCGACCGTGGATCTTCGACACCGTGTCTGGAACAAGAAGGGATACAGCAACGGCCGGGGCCTCAAGGGCCGCACCCTCGGCATCGTCGGTCTCGGGCGAATCGGCTACGAAGTCGGCCGGCGGGCGGCGGCTTTCGATATGAGCCTGCTGTACACCGACGCCATCGAGAACAAGGAACTGGAAGCGAAACTCGGAATCCGGAAGGTACCGCTGGACGAACTGCTGTCCGAGTCAGACTTCATCACGTTGCATGTTCCCGGCGGAGCCGAGACGCACCACATGATCGGGGCCGACCAGCTCGCCCGCATGAAGCCCACCGCATTTTTGCTGAATTGCAGCCGCGGCGGCGTGGTGGACGAACAGGCGCTCGCCGCGGCGGTCGACGCCGGCACCGTGGGCGGCGCCGGCGTCGATGTCTTCGAGATCGAACCGGCCGCCACCGACCAGACCTTCAATGACCCGATCGTCGATCATCCGAACATCTATGGCACTCATCACATCGGCGCCTCGACCGAGCAGGCGCAGGCCGCCGTGGCCGCGGAAGTCGTGCGGATCGTTCGGGCGTTTCAAGACAGCGGCGAGCTTCTCCACTGCGTGAATCCCGGGCCGGCAACGGCGTGTCCGTGACACAATCGGCGGGCCGGTGAGTCCCCGGGGCACTGGCGAGCAAGCCGCCAGTGGCACCCGCGCAATCACTCGGAAGGCTGACTCGATGTTGGCTCCGGCGCGGCGGGGGTGGACGTGGCGGCGGGCTGGGTGGCCGGCCCCGGCGTTGGCACGAGCGTCTTGCCGATCTGGCGGGCGAGCGCTTCGAGGGTCCTCTCAAGCCCCGACGTTTCCGCGGTGCCCGTTATCTCGGCGTCCGGCGCCGGCAAATTGAACGGGTTTTCGATCAGCGGCAGTTTGCTCTTGTAGCCTTGATCGTCGGCGCCGGTGCTTAGGTCCGTCATGATCTTCCCGATGCCGGCCAGCAGCGCGGCCCGGTCGCCCTGATAAGCGAGTTTGGCGATTTTGATCCAGGCCCGGCGCTCCTCCGCAGTCGCATTCGGCAACAATTGCGAGATGACAAAGGCGAGTTGTCGTTCACCCTGTTCAACCGTCGCCTGTCGCTGCTGTTCGAGCGCGGTCGTCTTCTGCTGCAATTCCTGGTTTTCCGCTTCCCTGGCCTTGACACGCTCCTCCAAGGCATGGTGCTGCAGGCGTAGCTCGCGGAGCGTGTTCTGCGAGCCATAGAAGAAGTAGCCCGCCGCCCCGGCGATGATGGCGAGGACCACGCTGACGGCGAACACCTTCCGGTGCTTCCAGACGGCCTTGCGCAGCAGATAGAAGCCCGTCGTCGGCTTTGCCGAGATGGGTTCGCCGGCGAGATAGCGGCGAATGTCGCTGCTGATTTCGGGGACGGACTGATACCGGATATCCTTGTTCTTTTCGAGGGTCTTGAGCACAATCGCCGACAGGTCGCCATCGATCGTGCGATCGAGCCGGGCCGGCGGCTCCGGGTCGGCATGGGCGATATTCTGGAGGGTCTGGCCCATCGCACCGGTCGTGTCGTAGGGCATCCGTCCCGTCAGCATCTCGTACAGGATGATGCCCAGAGAATAGACATCCGTCCTTGTGTCAATGCTTGACGGATCGCCGGCGGCCTGCTCGGGTGACATGTAGGCGGGCGTGCCGACGATCTGGGCCGTGACGGAGGTCTGGGCGTCCAGGACGCTGCCGGCCTTGGCCAGACCGAAGTCGAAAACGTGCGGATCACCGCTGCCATCCACGAGGATGTTCGACGGTTTCAGGTCCCGGTGGACGACGCCGCGTTGATGCGCGTGGCTTACGGCGTCGCAGACCCTGGTGAACAGGGCCAGCTTCGCGCCGGTCACGAGTTCGTTCGCGCGCACATAGTCCATCAGCGGCAGGCCGTAGACGTGCTCCATCGCGTAGTACATTCGGCCGTCAGCGAGACCGCTGTCGTAGATCGGAATGATATTGGGATGCCGCAACTGTGCGGCAAGCGCGATCTCCCGCTGGAACCGATGCCGCGCGACATCGGAGGCAAACGGCCCCTCCAGCAGGAGCTTCAGGGCAACGACTCGCTTCGTGGAACGTTGGATCGCCTTGAAGACGAGCCCCATGCCCCCCCGTCCGATCTGTTTCAGGATATCGTAGCCCGGAATGTCCGGGAGTGGGGTGTTCTTCGGGTCCAGGGCGTCGGTCGCGGAACTGCCCGCCGGTGGCGGCGAGGCCCGCCCCGGCAGGGTGGCCTCAGCCGAACCGTCGAGGTCTTGGATGAGATTCAGGCTGGCGAGGTGCTCGCCCAGCTCGACGGCGTAATCCGGGTGTTCGGCCAGGAACTGCTCTTCGGACAGCGGTTCTCCGCGCTCGCGCCGATCGAAGAAACAGTTGATCAGCTCGCCGATGCGCTCATCTCTGGGACGGCCTCCGAGAGAACCAGTCGTGTTTTGGTCGGCATCGCTCATCGATATTCGGTTCCCGGGACAGCCGCATCACGGACGATCGCCGTCTTCCCCGATCCACCGGCTCTCAGCCGCTGCCCGGTCGGAGACAGCGCACCGGTGATTCTTCGCCCAGATAGACGACTTTCGGGTAAAATGTAGCGCGCCGCCCAGTGGCCGCCATTACAAAGCCGCCCGAGGTTTGGAAGGGTGTGGTCGCACCGTCCCGAATCGCCCTTACAATGGCCTACGCCAGTATTGTACCTCGGTTGCAGGCTATTTTGTGGATGCGGCGCCGCCTGCCAAGCGACCGCCACTGACTGCGCGTAACCATAAAGGAGACAGGAGGTTGGGGCGATCAGACAGACGTTCTCGGAAAACCCGCGACGAGGACCCTCCGTCGCAGCAGGCCGCCCGCAAGCCCGAACGGGGCGACATGGATCAGACCCGCGTCCTGATCCGCCACGCCCGCGGCGGCGACGATCAGGCCGTGCGCCGGCTGCTCGTGATGTATCACCCACGCCTCCGCGGACGGCTCCTGCGGCAGATGGACGCCGTCATGCGATCGAAAATCGAGCCGGAGGACATTCTCCAGCAGGTCTACCTCGAGGCGTTTCGGGCGATCGGCAATTTCACCTATCACGGGAAGGACTCGTTCCTTCGCTGGCTGTTTACGATCCTCGACCGCAAACTGATCGACGAGCACCGCGCCCTGCGGGCCGAGCGACGCGACGTTCGGCGGGAAGTCTCGCCGGTGCCGTCCCGCAGCCAGAACACGACCTACATCGATCTGATGAGCCGCGTCATGGTCGAAGGATCGACGCCGAGCAGGATCGTCCGCCGAAACGAGGCCCTCGGCGTCATGAGTGCGTGTCTGGCGACGCTGCCGGACCACTACCGCGAGGTCATCCGCATGCGGTTCATGGAGGGACGACCGGTGGCCGAGGTCGCCCAGGCGATGGGGCGGTCCATCGGATCGATCCACATGATCTGTCACCGTGCCCTGCGGCAACTCCGCGAGCAGGTCGAGAAACTCGGCATTACCCACGAAGGGCCATGACCGCGGGTGCGTGACAGTTCTGGCGGCGGGGTGCCACGGGCACCTTGCCTGCCCGTGTCCGTGAAAGGCGATGTCCGTCGATGCACGGGCGGACAAGCCGCCAGTGGCACCCATCGGGGCAGCCGGGCGTTGCTGCCAAAACTGTCATGGACCCCATGACCGTCGCCACGGCTGTTTTGACTTGACGCCGCAGCAAACCTAGAATCCGGCTCCGCTCACGGGGGTGTGCGTGGAACATTCAACCACTGGAGATGAACGACATGGCTGGACCCGACACGCTTGATTTTACCGATGCGAACTTTGAATCGGAGGTCCTGAACTCCGAGCAACCGGTTCTGGTCGATTTTTGGGCCGAATGGTGCATGCCCTGCAAGGCGCTCGGCCCGACCATCGATGAGCTTGCCACGGAGTACGCCGGAAAAGTCAAGATTGGCAAACTCAACACCGAATCGAACACGGACACCCCTGTGAAATACAGCATACAGGCCATACCGACGGTCATGCTGTTCAACGAGGGCGAAGTCGCGCAGAAGTTTGTCGGCCTGACCAACAAAAAGGACCTGCAAGCGGCGCTGGACGGCCTGACGAAATAGTGATATATCATATTTTGTTGGATGGAGAGCATCGGCGCTGGGCGGGGAGCATCGGCGTCCCGCCTGTGTAGTTCCTCTGAAGAGGCGCGGGTGTGGCGCCCGACCTGCATGTCTCACCGGAACATGCGATTTGTCGCAACGATCTGTAGCGCCAGGGCTTGTCCCTGACGTAGTCACCCGTGGCGCCAGGCCTTGTCCCTGACATAGCGTCCGTCGCCCACAAGGGGCGGCGCTACAGGAGGCTGGCGAGCGCCTCGGGTCATCCGCGGGGAAAAAGCTCCCGCGCCTTCGCGCCGACATCGGCGGCTCGCATGAAGGTCTCGCCGATCAGCAGGGCGGTTGCGCCGGCGCGGTGCAGCCGCTCAACGTCGTCACGGGTATTTATGCCGCTCTCGGCGACGAAGGGCGTGCCCGCCGGCAACTGACCGGCCAGCCTTTCCGTTGTCGCCAGGTCCGTGGACTGAGCACTCAGGTCACGATTGTTGATTCCCAGGATCGCTCCGGGCGTCGTTTCGACCAGCGACCGGACCGCCTGCAATTGTGCCTCGTCGTGGACCTCCACCAACGACGTCATTCCCAGGTCCGCGGCCAGGGCTGCCCACGCGGCAATCTGCCCGTGGGTCAGGATGCCCGCGATGAGGAGTATCGCGTCGGCGCCGGCGGCGCGGCTCTCCAGGACCTGGTAGTCGTCGATCAGGAAGTCCTTTCGCAGCACGGGCAGCGACACCGCGTCTTTGACCGCTTCGACAAACGACAAACGCCCCTGGAAGAAAGTCTCATCCGTCAAAACGCTCAACGCGGCGGCGCCCGATCGCTCGTAGGTCCGGGCGATGCCGACCGGATCGAATGCGGTCCGAATCAGGCCCGCCGACGGAGACGCCTTCTTGATCTCGGCGATCAGGCGAATGTCCTCGCTCGGCCCGACGACCGCACCTCGAAATGCCCTTGGGGGCGGCGCGGCGGCGATCCGCCGTCGCAACTCCGCGGCCGGCCGCGCCCGGCGCGCCCGCTCCACCTCATCGCGCTTGGTCTCGACGATCGTTTCCAATATAGTCCGATTCATGCCCGTCTCCGGAGGTCACTCTAGGACGCCGGGTCGAGGGAAGCAACGCGTCCATGCCCACCACCCCGCTGCCGGCTGCGCTGTTCGATGTCCGGATCGCCGACGCCGTTCTCGAATGGGCCGGCGTGATCCTGATCGGCGTCTTCGCAATCGGGTTGACGATTTCGGGCCGATGGGGCCGGACCCTGCGACTGCCCCGCGTCGGCGGCGAATCGCTCCGGGGGCTGGATGTCGCGATCTGTCTCTACGGCATGTTCTTTTTCCCCGTCGTACTGAACACGCTCCTGCCCGGATCGGTCGAACCGACGGCGACCACGGGGCCGGCCACCGACGCCCTGCAGAGCCACCGCCAGGCTTGGGTCGCCGTCCTCGGACAAGCGGCGACGGCCGTCTTCCTGGTATGGATGGGACGGCGGCGCATGGGGTTCACGGCCAGAAAATGGGGGATTCGGGCCGATCGGCTTCCGCGCGACCTTGCCGTCGCCATGCTGGGATACGTCGCGATCTGGCCGGTGTGCGCGGGTCTCCTGGACGTCTCGATCGCGGCCCTCCGATGGGGCTTCCCGGACTACCCACTCCGCCAGCACGACGCCATAAAGACGCTTATATCAGAAGACTTTTTGACCTTGACGGGCGGCCTCACCCTCCTCAGCGCCGTGGCGCTCGCGCCCTTCGTGGAAGAGATGCTCTTCCGCGGCATCCTCCAGCGGGCGCTGGCGCAATGGTCGCGGTCGCAATGGGCCGCCGTGGTCGTGTCCGGCGTGGCGTTCGGTTGCATCCACTATCCATACATACAGACCGTTCCGGCCCTCGCGTGTTTTGGAATCGTGCTCGGCTTTGCCTATGCCCGAACGCGATCCCTGCCGCTGGTCGTCGCCATGCACGCCATCTTCAACGCCAAGACCGTCCTCTGGGTCGCGCTCGGCAGGACGTGACACACGACTGGCGGCTGGAACGAGAATCGCGGCTGGAACGAGAATC
>JBHHVX010000136.1:0-9715 GCA_046754505.1 Phycisphaerae bacterium
ATGGCCCGGCGGACGCTCTACCTGATCGACGGTCACGCCCAGATCTACCGGGCCTATTACGCTCCGTTCGCGAGGCTGACCGCGCCGTCTGGCGAGCCGACGCGGGCGACCTACGTGTTCACCCAGATGCTCCTCGGACTGCTGCGGGACAGGCGGCCCGATTATCTGGCCATGGTTATGGACGTCAGCGATCGGGACGTCTTCCGGACCGAACTCGACGCGCAATACAAGGCCCACCGCGATCCGCCACCGGAAGACATGGGGCCGCAGATCGAGCGCATCGTCTCGATCCTGCGGATGATGCACGTGCCCATCCTCCGCAAACCGGGCTTCGAAGCGGACGACCTGATGGCGACGCTCTGCGCCCGGCACGCCTCGGGCGACATGGACGTCGTGCTCGTCAGTAAAGACAAGGACCTCGATCAGTTGCTCGGGGATCACGTGCGGATGTACGACCCCGGCAAAGATCGGGAGACCGACGTCGCCGCCCTCGTCGCGGAGAAGGGCTATGCCCCCGACCGGGCGATCGAGGCCCAGATGCTGATGGGCGACAGCACGGACAACATCCGCGGGGTCGACGGCGTGGGCCCCAAGAAGGCGGCCCAGTTGCTGGACAGATACGGCTCGGTGGCGGCCATCATCGACCACGCCGAGGCGTTGACGCCGAAGCTGCGCGAAAACGTGTTGGCGTTTCGCGAGCGCATGGACCTCGTGCGCCAGCTCGTGACACTCCGCACGGACGTCGACTTTCCATTTGAACTCGACGAGGCCGACGTCCGGCGAATCTGCCCCGCAGCGGCGCGACCGGTCTTCAAGGAACTCGGCTTTCGGCGGCTGCTCGACCAGTTGGACGCGATCGAGGGCGGAGCCGCCGAGGCGTCGCCGCCGGCTTCGGACCTCGTGGCCGTTGCCAGGCAGACCGAGGCCAACTATACGCTCGTCGACACGAAGGCCGCGCTCGCCGCGCTGGCCGAGCGGCTGGCCCACGTCGAGGCCTTCGCCTTCGACACCGAGACGACGAGCCTGAATCCCATCGAGGCCAGGCTGGTCGGCCTGAGCGTCTCCTTCGAGCCGGGCACGGGCTACTATGTCCCCGTGCGCGGCGTCGGCGCGACGATCGCGCAGGAGGTTGCCCGCCGCGTCCTCGGGCCGGTGCTCGCGGATCCCGCGATTCGCAAGTGCGGCCAAAACCTCAAGTACGACCTGGGCGTCCTGAAGTCCGCGGACATTACTGTGGCGGGCGTCTATTTTGATACGATGATCGCCAGCTTTCTCCTGGATTCCTCGCGGCGGTCACACGGCATGGACGCGCTCGCCGCCGAACTGCTCGACTATCACCCGATGCCGATCACCGACCTGATCGGCACCGGCCGAGACCAAATCACCTTCGATCAGGTGCCGACGGATCGGGCCTGCGGCTATGCCGCCGAGGACGCCGATGTGACGTGGCGGCTCTATCAGACGCTCGAGCGCCAATTGACCGATCCCGAGCTGACGCGGTTGTTTCACGATGTCGAAATGCCGCTGGTGGAGGTGCTGGCGGACATGGAGCATCGCGGCGTCGCAGTCGACACCGGCCTGTTGGCCACGTTAAGCGGACAGATGGCGGATCGCCTGACGAACCTCCGTGACCAAATCCACGACGCCGCGGGACGGCCGTTCAACGTAGACTCGACCAAGCAGCTTGCCGAGGTGTTGTTCGACGAGCGCGGCCTCCGTGTCGTCAAAAAGACGCGGACGGGCCGATCGACCGATGCCGAGGTGCTCACGACGCTGGCGGCAGAGACGGACGACCCTATCCCCAAGCTCGTGCTGCAATATCGCGAACTCGCCAAGCTCAAGGGAACCTATATCGACGCTCTGCCGGAACTGGTCTGCAAGCGAACCGGGCGTATTCACCCCAGCTTTCACCAGACCGGCGCCGTGACCGGCCGGCTGTCGTGCCGCGACCCCAATCTTCAGAACATCCCCATCCGGACGAAGACCGGAGCACAGATTCGCCGCGCGTTTGTGCCGGGGAAGGCGGGCTGCGTGCTTCTGAAGGCGGACTATTCGCAGATCGAGTTGCGTGTGCTGGCCCATTTCTCCGAGGACGAGGCCCTGGCTGCCGCGTTCGCCGAGGACCGCGACATTCACGCCTTCGTGGCTTCCCAGATCGAGGGCGTGCCTCTGGAGCAGATCACTCGCCAGCAACGCGCCCGGGCGAAAACGGTGAACTTCGGGATCGTCTACGGCCAGTCGGCCTTCGGGCTGTCGCGTCAGACCGGCATGACGGTCAGCGAAGCCCGGCAGTTTATCGAGCGCTACTTCGCGCGGTACCCACGGATCCGTGGCTTTCTGGACGCGTGCGTCGAGCACGCGAAACGGGACGGCTATGTGAAGACGATCCTCGGCCGGCGGCGGACCATCCGCGAGATCGACTCCCGAAACCGCACGGCCCGCAGCGCGGCGGAGCGGCTGGCGGTAAACACGGTCGTCCAAGGCTCCGCAGCCGACCTGATCAAGGTGGCGATGATCAACCTCGATCGGCGTATTCGACGAGAGGGACGGCCGAGTCGGATGCTGATCCAGGTCCACGACGAACTGGTGTTCGAGGTGCCCGAGGACGTGGCGGATGAGGAGGCCCGTGTCATTTCCGAGGAGATGTCGGGGGCCATTCCGCTGAAGGTGCCGGTCAAGGTCGACGTCGCTTGGGGGCTGAACTGGCTGGATGTGGACTGAGGTCTGCCACTGCCCGCCAGGCCGCGTCACGATACTCGTGGCGACCCGCCGGCACCCGAGCGGAGAAGCAACGTAACCCAAGCAGCAGACGAAAGTTATGGGCGAAATCGAACGGAGCAAAACGCCCGATAATCAGTGTGGTTCCGCGGCTGATCTTGCATCGATGATGCCGAATGGCCCGTCGGTCTCGCCTGACATGTCCCTCGTCTGGAGCTACGATATCCCCATCGGGACAATCGTCCGAGCCGATGACACCGACAATCTGAGAGCTGAGAAGCCGGATCGATGGGCCGTGGAGAAACGCGTTCATGTGACTGGCCCGGTCCTCGTGGCCGGAGTCGCTGCCAGACGGATTTCAGATTCCGCGGCACCACGGGGGTTGAATCGTCCGTGGAGTCGCCTATACTGTGCGCGGTTGGCTCGTCGAACGAGGCTCGCTGTCTGGCCCTGCTTACTCAAGTCCGGATCGCATCGCCAAGATCGTCTTCCTACCTTTTAGGCCGGAATGTCGGCCGCTTTCACACACGGCCCTGAAAGTAAACTGCGGGTCGCGCATGCCATCGACAGGAGATTGAGATGGGCAAAAGGTTGTATATCGGAAACCTCAGTTATGATGTCAGCAGTTCGGACCTCGAGTCCATGCTGTCGGCGCACGGAACGGTCCAGAGCGCCGAAGTCATCAGCGATCGGACGACCGGCCAGAGTAAGGGATTCGGCTTTGCCGAGATGTCCTCCGACGAGGAAGCCCAAGCGGCCATCTCGGCGTTGAACGGCCAGGAGCATGGCGGCCGGGCGCTGACCGTGAACGAAGCCAAGCCCCGCGCGCCGCGCAGCGGCGGAGGCGGAGGCAGGCGGGACCGCTACTAGTCCCACGCCTCTGAACTGGGAATTTCGAGGAAGGCCGCCATCGGGCGGCCTTTCCTTTTGCGCCGTCTGCCACGCTTCCCTGAGAAGAAGATTTCGGAGCTCCCGGCCCGCCCGAATCGTCGCCGCGCACGGCTACGTCTTGATCCCGTCCAACAATAGCACTGCCGCCGGCGCGAACAGCACCACGGGAATCCACGCCGGCAGCGCAGGGTTGATATCCACCCCCGTCAGATCGACGCTCTGACACAGGAACGTCAAGATGAAGCACGATCCGCACACCAGCAGGCACTTGCCACCCGCGACCAGCACCGGCGGGCGCTCGCGATTCAGGAAGAACGGTATGCCCAGCGATACCATGATCATGTTGATGATCACCGTCGTCAGACGCGTATGCTTCACGCGCACAAACTCTGTTGAGTTCGGAAACCGCTTCTGGAGACGGGTCAGGTGCGGCAAGCTGACGTAGGACGTCCATTGCGACGCCTGCTGCAGCGACAGCTCCTTCGGCGTCAGGTCCGACGGATACACATCGAGCAATTCGCGGCCCAGACGCTCGGTGTTCGCCCCCGTTTGATCGGCCTCGAGCTTCATCAGTTCGCCCTTGTCGAGGGCCCAGACGCGGCGGTCCTCATCCCAGCGGGCGCGATCGGCCTGAATGACCTCGATCATGCGCGATCGGTCGTCACGACGAATCACGGTCACGTTCCGCATCTCGCTCGTCCGAGGGCTGAACATCGTCGCGGAGAGCAACGCGTTCGCGCGGTCGGGACGGAACCACACGCCGAAGGTCCTCCGCCCCTCGATGTCGTCATGCCGCCGCGCCAGCTTGTCCGCGATCCGCGGCAGCACCAGTTCCTGGTTGGCGAACCACAGACCGTTCATCGCCAGAGAAGCGAGCAGCAGCGGCGACGCGACGCGGTACAGAGACGTGCCCGACGCCAGCACGGCCGTGAACTCGTTGGTTCGATGAAGGCGACCAAGCGTGAAACACGCCGCCGCCAGGATCACGGCGCCGGAAAGCTGTGAGAAGTAGAGAAACGTGTTATAGGCATAGAAACTGACCACTTTTGCGATGATACGGATCGTCGGCTCGTTCGGGACCTTGGTGAACTCGTCCAGGTTCACGAACAGGTCCAACGCGACATAGATTCCGATCATCACTAACATCGCGACCAGATAGTTCGTAAAGAAAGCCCGCAGGATGTAACGGTCGAGCAGCTTGATCATGTCGTCATAGCCTCAACACGCGAGACGCGATCACCCCCGCCGCGGCGTAGGTCACGGCGGTCGCGCCCCACATCACCGCCAGCGCGGCCGGCGCCCCGCCGGGTTGATCGGCCAGGTTGCGCCCCACGATGCTTGCAACGACCACGAACGCGGTCGGCAAGCAACTGATTCCGAACGCGGTCAACACCTGTCCGCCCCGCAGAACCACCCCCAGCATCGCGCCGATGAGCACCACCGCCACCGCGCTGAGAGAATACGACGCGCGGAAGTGGATCTCCCCCGTGACTTCCGACTCAAACTGCGCCATTCGACGCAACAGCTTCTTCCGCGCCTCCGCCAGCTTCCGCGGAAGCGCTCGCTGCTCCACGCCGGGGTTCAGCACCTCGTCAGGATCGAATTGCTCCACCCGGCTCTGCAACGCGGGTTGATCCACAAACTGTAACGGCGGCAGCGTCTCCGAAGGGCTCTCGAACGCCCGCTCTCCGGGACGTTCATCGCGCACGCCGTCCGACAGCGTCACAATGATTTGCGGCTTCTCGCGATCCAGCGTGTTCTTGAGGTCGAAGTGAACCTGTCCCGCATGGCGCACGCGCTCGGCCCCGTCCGGCCGACGCTCCACAACCACCGCCTGCCGGAGCGTGGGTTCGTTGTCAACATTCGAAGTCTTGTATCCGGCGGCCGAGATATCGTATGTGGTGCCGTCCGGAACATACAGGCGATACTCCCCGCTTCCGCCAAGGTCCTTGTCGATGTTTCGCGCGATGTCGTCGAACAGGTATTGCTCCATCATGCCGCGCTTGACCCGAAACAGCCGATCACTCATTTCCGGAATCAGCTTGGGATCCGCCAGGAACCACCGCAGCGTCGGCAGATCCTGAAACTTCATCTTGCGCTTCAGCGGCAGAGGAACGGAGTATGGACCGAACGACAGTTGCTGGAGCTTGTAGTCATGCCCCCGCCCCACGTCGAACGTCCGGACCTGGCGAAGCACGATTGTCACGCGCGGATTCAAGAGCGACCGGTCAAAATCGATGATGGTTCGATCGGCCGTTCCGTATTGCACCGGTTGGTCATCCTGCAATTCGAGGAAGGCGACGCCCTTGAGCCACAGATAGGTATGATCTTCCAGCGCGTCCGGTGGTCGACGGTCTCCATTCAACTCCTCGAAGCTGTCGGCACAGATGCGGTAGTTGCGAAACGTGAGGGCCTTGTTCCGGCGGAATTGCCCCACGACGATCGAGGGCAGATCGCGCTGCGTCAATCGCTCGATTCGCTCCGACAATCGGGGAATCACGAAGTTCCACGATGTATAGGTAGCGACCGTGACCAGCAGGCCCAGCAACCCGGCCGACAGAAGCAGTCGCTGGATATTGATGCCCGCGGCACGGCACGCCACCATCTCGTTGTCCGCGCTCGCTCGGCCATACGTGATCGTCGCGCTGAACAGCGCCGCCACAGGAAGGATCATGGTGACGGCCACCGGCGCCAGGAACACGAAGACCGTCGCCATTTCCTTGGCGCCGATCCCCTCCGACCGGAACACATTCGCCACTCCGCCCCCCATCACGATCAGCACCGTCAGCGCCGCCGAGGTCAGGATGAACGTCTTGGCCAGCTCGCGCGCGAGGTAGGTGTGCAGCGTTCGCATAGTAGTCGGGTTCTGTCTCCTTCGTGTCGCACGGGGGTCCCGCCGCCCCTCCGTTCCAAGCGCCGCTCCCGCCCGTGCGCGGCGATCCACGAACGCCTCAGCACGCACCCTTCGAGGCCACGCCGCCACTCGCGACTCGGACAGTCTAGGTGACGCTCGCGGCGGGTCAAGATGTCCGGTCGCAGCCGCACGCACAACGTCTTGCGCCACCGGTCGTTGCGCCGAGGTCGGTGCGAAAACCCGCACCGCCGCACCGAACGGCCATGTTGCAGCCGCTTGGGCCAGTCCGACGTGTGGCCCTTGACCCACCCGCCGGTTAACATACGCGCTTGCCGGCATCATCCGGAGATTGGCGCGTTGGAAAGCTTGACTGCCTCGTCCTCGCAGATCGTTTCGGGACTGTGGCCAGTTGTCGCGCACAACTGGGCCCTGATCTCCATCCTTCTGACGATCCTCCTGCTCGTCATCATCCCCGCTTTGATCCTCGCGAAATACGTCCGCATCTGCCTGAACATCATCCGCGACACCGACCCCCCCCTGTCCATGATGCAGGTCGGCTACGACCATGTTCGCGGGGAAGAAGTGGACTTCTGGGCCGCCGACGGGATCCGGCTTGGCGGCGTGTTCCTGCATCCCCCTTCAAAGGTCGCCGGACGCGGCCTCATTGTCTTCGCCCCCGAGTTCAAGAGCACGCGTCTGAGTTGCGCACGATACTGCCAGCCGTTGATCGACGCCGGCTACGACGTGTTCTCCTTCGACTTCCGCGGGCACGGGAAATCCGGTGTGGAGGAAGGCTACACGCCGCGCCAGTGGACCAGCGATCGGGAGATGCTCGACATCACGAGCGCGATCGCCTTCGCGGAGGACTGGCTCGAACGGCACGGACGTCCCGTCCGGCTCGGTCTCTTCGGCATCTCGCGCGGCGGGAGTACCTGCATCCTCGCCGCCGCTCAGGCAGCCTCCGTCCAAGTCGTCGTGACCGACGGCGCATTCTCCTCCGACTGCACCCTCGAACACCTGATGAAACGCTACGCGAAGATCTTCGCCCGCGTCCGCATCGTGTACGAGAACCACCCGCCGGAATTCTGGCGCTTTCTGAGGTGGTGCCTCTTCCTGACCTGTCGCATCAGGCTCAATTGCCGCTTTCCCTCGGTTCGCAAGGCCCTCACGCAAATGGTTCCCCGCCCCATCCTGTTCATCCACGGTGAGCGGGACAGCTACATTCCCGTCGAGCAGTCGCAACTCCTGTATGCCCTCAGCGCCCAGCCCAAGTACCTCTGGATCGTGCCGGGCGCCAGGCATAACCGGTCCGTCGTCCTCGAACCGGAGGAGTACGCCGTTCGAACCGTCCAGTTCTTCGATCGATACCTGGCCAACCGGACCGAGACCGGAAATATCTACAACAAGGAGCATTTCGCCGAGTTGGTCTGCGGCGAGTTCGCCCCCGCCGCCCGGGAGTCCGCCCGCCTCGGCTACAGCGGCCTGCGCCCGGACACGCCTACGATCCCCGCGGCCGACCGTCTCGATGCTGGAGGAATGAAATGAAAGCCAACGTCGCCATGAGCCACGGCCCGTGCGGTCCTGGCAGCGACCCACGGAGACGCTCGTCTCTCCAGTGGGAGCGAATGCCCCGTGCCGCGCGTCGCCCATACGGACAGTCGCTCCGGCCCGATCCGGCCTCGTAGGGCGTCTCCATGGCCGCCCGCCCGCTGATCGACCGCTTGATCGCCCGCAGCGCCATGGTCTGCGCCCGACGGGCCAGCCGGCGGTTTCTCGCCGTCGCCCACGATGCCGAGGCCGCGCAATCCAGACACCTGACCCGATTGCTCGCCCGGGACGCCGAAAGTGATTTCGGACGCGAGCATCACTTCACGCGGATTCGCCGCTACGCGGACTTCATCGCCAACGTCCCGATTCGAACCTATGCCGATCTAGCGCCCTACATCGAACGCCTCAGGCAGGGCGACACGCGAGCGCTGCTCGGACCGAAGCGGACCCTCGTCATGTTCGCCCTCACCAGCGGCACGACCGCCAAATCCAAGTACGTCCCCGTCACGCGGGAGACCCATGCAGACTGGCAGGCCGGCTGGAACATCTGGGGATCCAAGGTCATCTCGGACCACCCCGACGCGGTCCTCCGCGACATCGTTCAGGTCACAAGCCCGATGAACGACCATCGTTCGCCGGGCGGCGTTCCCTGCGGCGCGATCACGGGCCTCCTCGCAGGGACCCAGAAAAAACTCGTCCGACGCTATTACGTCGCCCCCCTTGATGTCGCCGGTATTCGCGACTCCGCCGCCCGCTACTACACGATTATGCGCCTCGCGATCCCACGCGACGTCGGGTTCGTCGTCACCGCCAACCCCGCCACGATCCTCCTGCTCGCCCGGACGGCCGACGAGCACCGCGACGAGATCATCCGCGACATCCACGACGGAACACTGGAGACCGAATGGTCCGTTTCATCGCACATCCGCACGGCGCTGGCGCCTCGCCTTACACCACAACCGGCCTGCGCTCGCCGGCTCGAATCCCTCGTCCAACGACACGGCGCCCTGCTGCCACGACACTATTGGAATCTCGGCTTTCGCGCCCACTGGACCGGCGGCACGATGGGCCTGTACGAACCGCAGTTTCCAAAATACTTCGGGCCGACACCCGTTCGCGACATCGGCCTTCTTGCCAGCGAAGGGCGCATGTCCATTCCGATCGAGGACCATACGCCGTCCGGCGTCCTCGCCGTGACGAGCCAGTTTTTCGAGTTCATTCCCGCCGAAGAATACGGATCACCGAATCCCACCGTCGAACGATGCCATCAGCTCCGCACCGGGCGGGACTACTTCCTCATCCTCACCAACAGCAGCGGGCTGTATCGCTACGACCTCGGCGATCGCGTCCGGGTGACCGGGTGGCTGGGGCAAGCTCCGCTGATCGAGTTTCGCAGCCGTGACGCCCACACGGCGTCGCTCGCCGGGGAGAAACTCACGGAGGACCAGGTCGTCATGGCGATGAAGCGAGTCTGCCAGACGCAGGGCCGTGCCGTGGTCCGTTTCGTGCTCGCCCCCCGGTGGGACGACCCGCCGCATTACCGGCTCTACGTCGACTCCGATGTCGCCGAGCGCCGATGTTCGATCGCCACCAGCCTCGACGATGCCCTCTGCGAGATCAGCCTTGAATACGAGTCCAAACGCAAGACCCTGCGGCTCGGTCCCGTCGAACTGGTCGAACTGTCCCCCGGCGTCCTCACAGACC
>JBHHVX010000137.1:0-9678 GCA_046754505.1 Phycisphaerae bacterium
CGCTTCGAGACGCCCGCCTCCTGCATCGTGATGCCGTACATGACGTCGGCGATGCTCATGCTCCGTTTCGAGTGGGTGATGACGATGAATTGCGTGTTCCGCGAAAACTCCGCGATCACGTGGTTGAACCGGATGTTGTTTGCCTCGTCCAGCGCCGCGTCCACCTCGTCGAGCACCACAAACGGCGATGGCCGACTCCGCATCACCGCCAGCAGCAGCGCGATCGCCGTCAGCGTCTTCTCCCCGCCCGACAGCAGGCTGATGCTTTGTGGCTCCTTGCCCGGCGGACGCGCGGTGATCTCGATCCCGCATTCGAGCACGTCGTTTGGATCCTGCAACGTCAGTTCCGCCCGCCCGCCGCCGAACAGCTTTTTGAACAGGGCCGCGAAGTGCCCCTGCACGGCCGTGAACGTCTCCAGAAAGCGCGTCTCCGACTCGCGGTTCAGCCGCTCGATCAGCGACAGAAGCTGCTTCTCGCTCTCGCGAAGGTCGGCAAGCTGCCCGCCGAGAAACTCGACCCGCGTCTCCAACTCCTCCTGTTCGGAGATGGCGTCCAGGTTCACGTTCCCCAGCCGGTCGATCTTGCCCCGCAGCGACTCAATCTCCGCCTCCACCGCGGGCCAGTCCTCGTCGGCGTCCGGCGCATAGGTTTCGTACTGGTCGCACAGGTTCACCGACAGTTCGTCCTCGACGCGCTGCACGAGGTCCTCCTGGCGCACGCGGATCTCCTGGAGCTTCATCTGCCGGTCGTGCAGCACGGCGTCCGCCTCGTCGATCTCGCTCCGAAGACGACGCATGTCGACACTCCACCCGTCGATCGACCGCCGCAGGTCGTCCCGCTCCTGCCGAAGCGAACCCGAACGCTCCGTCAGCCCCGCGTGCTCGTCGCGCAGGGCCGCCAGCGTCTCCCGGGCCTGCTCGATCTGACGCGTCGACTGCTCGATGCGCTCCCGGGTATCGACCACGTCGCGTCGCGCTCGATCCCGGTCGGACTCGAGTTGAATTCGTGCCGTCTCCAGCTCGCGGATGCTCTCCGACGCCGCCGACCGGCGCTGCGACAGCTCGCCCGCGTGAACGCGCAGCGAAGTGATCTCCTCGGCCGCGGCGGCCCGGGCCGTCTCGATCTCGTCGATGCGGGCCTGCAACGCGTCGACGGCGCGCTCGCCCTCGCCGCTGCGCTGCTCCAGTTCGATTAGCGCCTGTTTGTTCGCGGCGTCCCGCTCCTGCATCTCTCCAAGCCGCTCGACGATGATCGATACCTCCGACGCGATGATCGGCCGCTCCTCGCTCAGCCGCCGGACCGTGTCTTCGACCGACGAGAGCCGGGCCTGCGTCTCGGCCCGCTCCCGCTGGGCCTCGTGCATCGCGTCGCGCAGGTCCTGATGGACCCGATCCAGATGATCCGCCTCACTCTCGCTCTGCTTCAACTGCGCCGCGAGGACCGCGATCCGCTCATCCACCTCCACGAGGTTCCGCGCCAGTTCCCGCAGTTCGCTTCGCCGGCTGATCATGCCCGTGCTCGATCCCAGCGAACCCAGACCCAGCCGGCCATCCGGCTCCCACACGACGCCGTCCATCGTCACAAAACGCGCCGCGGCCGGGTCCATCGCCGACAGGCGCCGGGCGTGTTCGATCGATTCAACCACATACGTCCGACCCAGAAGCCATCGCGCCAGCGCCTCGCAGTCCGGCGGATATCGAACCCAGTCGATCAGTCGCGCGATGAAGCCGTCCTGCCCGGACAGGTCCGGTCTGCCCATCATCGGCGACACGAAATCCAGACAAAATGCCTGCACGCGCCCGCCCAGCTCCGCCAGGGCTTCATGATCGGCGAGGATTTTCTCGCGCTGGTCGACCACCAGGTACTGGGCGAAGTGCCCGAGCACCGCCTCGACGATCGTCGCATGGGCCATGTCGGCCTCAAACAGCTCTCCTAGCGCCCCCTTCACATAGCCAAAGGTCCGACCCGAGAAATCGGCGTCCCGCTGGGCCAGAACCTGCCGCGCCCCGGCCAACAGGCCCTCGTGCTTCCGGTCCATTTCCTCGAGCAACGTCCGCCGGCTGTCCAGCCCGCTGCGATACTCCTTGGCCGCCGCGTGCTGGTCCACAAACCGCTCGCGCGCCTCCGCCACCGCGCTCAGCCGCGCGCGGGTCTGTTCGATCTGCTGCTTCTGATCCGACAGCAGTTCGTCGATCGACACCAGTCGAGACTTGAACTGCTGCTGCTTCGACAGGACCTCCGCCAGCTCGCCGGCGATGGCCGCGTCTCGGGCGTCCAGCTTCTGCTTCTCCGCCGTCAGCGTCTCGTGTTGGAGGTTGATTCCCTGCAGCTCGTTCCGGAGCTGGGCCGTCCGCCGCAACAGGTCGATGATGCCCGTCTTCTCATCTTCCAGCTTTCGCTCGGCGTCGCTCAGGTCCGTCGCCCGCTGCCGGTCCTGTTCCTGCATCGACGCCAGTCGATCGTGAACCGATTCAAGCTCCGTCGCGATCGATGCGCTCAGGTCCTTCTGTTCCCCCAGTCGCCCCTCGAGCGACGCCATCTGATCGTCGAATCCGGTCAGCCGCTCGCGCGAACGCTCCAACAGGCCGGTCTGGTCCTCGATCCGCCGCTCCGACGCCGCGATCCGCTCCTCGTGCGCCGTGATCTGAGACTGGACCGCTAACAGCCGGCTCTCCGCATCGCTCATCTCGCGCTCGAGATCGACGATCCGCACGTTCGCGGCGCTCGCACGGGCCTCCGTGTTCGACAATTCCGTCCGCAGCGCGGTCGAGCGGTCGCTCAGTCCGGCGATCTCCCGATCCAGGTCGTCGCCGCCGGTCTTCAGTCGGTGATATTCCGCGAGGGCGTAACGGCTGCGCAGCTCGCGCAGACGCTGCGAATAGGCCTGATAGTTGCGGGCCTTTCCGGCCGCCAGCTTCACGCTCCGCAGCCGCTTCTCGACCTCGTCGACGATGTCCTGCAACCGCTGCAGATTCTGGTCGACGCGATCCAGCCGCCGCAGGGCCTCTTTCTTGCGTGCCTTGTATTTGTTGATCCCCGCGGCTTCTTCGAAGATCGTGCGGCGGTCCGCGGGGTTCGCCTGTAACAGAACGTCCACCCGCCCCTGCTCGATCACGCAGTAGGCGTCCACCCCCACCCCCGTATCCAGGAACAACTCGCGAACGTCACGAAGCCGGCAACTCTGCCCGTTCAAGAGATAGGCACTCTCGCCGGATCGGTACAACCGGCGCGACACCACGACCTCGGTCTCATCCGTCGGTAACGCCCCGTCGCGGTTGTCAAACGTGAGGTCGATTTGCGCCATACCCGCGGGCTTCCGCGTTCCGGACCCGTTGAAGATCACGTCGCGCATCTGCTGGCCGCGGAGACTCTTCGCCGACTGCTCGCCGAGCACCCACTTCACGGCATCGACGACATTGGACTTGCCGCATCCGTTCGGGCCTACGATGCATGTGACGCCCTCGCCGATGGCCAACTCCATCTTGTCGGCAAAGCTCTTGAATCCGGTCGCAGTGAGTTTCTTGAGAAACATGCTTGTTGCAAGCCTCCATGCTGCAATGAATACAGGAACCTGCAATCCCGTGCAGGCTCCGAACCCCTCACGGACCCTTCGTCCCCCGAAGGCCCATCTATCATGATATCGTCGTCTGTCGGCCCCCGCCAGTAGCGCCGGCCCTCACGCCGGCAAACCCGTTCGCAGGACCGCCTCCATCGCCTTGCAGAACACGTCCAGCTCCGCCAGCGTCGTATAGACGTTCGGCGTGACGCGAATCCCCTGAAACGCGTCGTGCACGATCGACGTCACGATGATCCGGTGCTTCTTCCACAAATGGTTCGTCAGCTTGCCGGGGTCCACGCCCTCGATGTGGATGTTGCACAGCCCGCACGACTGAGCAGCATCAAAACTCGTCAGAATGTCAACACCCTTGCGCCCCTCGAAACGCCGCGCCCAGTAGTCCTTCAGGTAGCGCATCCGGGCTTCCTTCCGGGCCGGACCGATCCCCTCATAGAATCTCAGGGCGTCTGCAACGGCCAGCCGCAGCGCTGCCGGATGCGTGCCGATCTCCTCAAACTTGCGGATGTCGTCCGCATGAGGATCGGGCGCCGCCATCAGCGGCCAGTGCCCCGCAATCCGCTTCTTGCGGACATAGAGGAAGCCCGTCCCGATCGGCGCCGACAGCCACTTGTGCAGGCTCGTGCCGTAGTAGTCGCAATCGAAGTCCTTGCGATTGAACCGGAAGTGCGCGAACGCGTGCGCCCCGTCGACGATCGTCACAATGCCCCGCTCCCGCGCCATCCGGCAGATTGGCCCGACCGGAAAAATCTGCCCCGTCAGATTCGTGATGTGGCAGAGCATAATCACCTTGGTCTTCTGCGTGATGCGGCGCTCGAACAGGTGCGTCAGCTCCTCGAGGTCTTCCGGAGGCGTCGGAAACGACAGGGTCTTGAGAACCAGGCCCTCGCGCTGCTCCCGCTGCTTCCACGAATTGATCATGCGGCCGTAATCCTGGTCCGTCGTCAGGATCTCATCGCCCGGCTCAAGGTCGATGCCGAAAATGGCGATCTCGAGCGCCTCGCTGGCGTTCCGCGTAAGGGCCATTTCCTCCGCATCGCACCCGAAATGCCGCGCCAGGTCCCGGCGCACCGACTCGACACCGGGATCGAGGTCGGTCCACATCGTCCGCGAAGGGGCATGATTCGTGTAATCCAGATAACGCTTTTCCGCGGCCAACACGGTCCGCGGTGCTGGACTCACGCCGCCGTTGTTCAGGTTGATCAGGCTGCGATCCACCGCATACGCCCGCTGGATGTGAAACCAGAAGTCCTCATCCTGCGACAGGGCTTCCGGCGAGCGGTCGCCCGCCAGCCGGTTCGCCGCCGCGATGTGCCCGGCCGCCTCCCGCGTGAACCCGACCAACACGGCCGCGCCTGCCGCTCCCGCCGCCGTCCTCAGAAATGCCCGTCGTGTAGCCTGCATGATTTCGACCTCCACATCTTGGATACGCCCAATTCCAGCATATCCCTCGGGCCTCCGCCCCGCCAACCCGCAGCTCCAATCGACCTCCGTTTCGACCCTTCAGCCCTCGGCTTTCCCGCCTTATTTTGACCTTTTGACTTTTTGGGCTCTCCCCTGCCTCAAGCGACGGAACCTGGCTCGCCGATATGTCCGATAACCGGTGGGTGCTCCGAGCGGACCCGTTCTGCGCATCGCTGCGCGCCCCGATCATCGCCGGACGGCAGGCCGGCAGGCCTGGGCCGGCTACACTTGGGAGAGGATCTCATGTTCGTTCGTTCGTCTGTCGCAGCTCTGTCGTCTTGTATCCTGGTCGCGTACCCCGCGATCACGCTTGGCCAGCAGCAGGCACGCCCCACGCGCGAGCCGGGCGTTCGTGCGCCTCGGTCCGCGGCCGACTTCGTCCCTCCCGAGCCGCCGACGGCGATGGTCCACTATCTCTCCTCGCCGCATGTAGTCGTCTCCTTTCAGGCGGCGCCGGGGTCCGGTCCAGTGACCGGCGTCACCATCTGGTACACCGACGACCAAACCCGCACTTGGAGACGCCTCCCCGGCAAGCCCAGGCCGGACGCCCGGCGCGTCGTCTTCGAGGCATCGAGCGACGGGCTTTATGGCTTTTTTGTCGTGTTGCACAACGCATACGGTCCGTCCGAGCTGCCGCCCGAGGCTGGCACGGCCCCTCACCAGTGGGTCTATGTGGATCGCACCGCCCCGATCGTGCAGATCGTCGAGCTGCGGCCCGATCCACACTTCTACGACAACCGCGAGGTCAGCATCCGCTGGCGTGCCAAGGACGAAAACCTCCCCGACCGCCCGGTCAAACTCCACTTTCGCAGCGGACAGACCAAGTCCTATCGCCTGATCGCCGACAACCAGGCGCCCGCCAGCGCGTTTCGCTGGACCGTGCCCGAGGATGTCTCGGGGCGGATTTCGGTCAAGGTCTCGGTCGTGGACCGGGCCGGGAACATCGGACGAAACGTCATCGATTCCTTTGAGATCGAGGACATGTCCGACCTCGCCCGACAGGCCCGCGTCACGCCGCCACCCACCCCGCCGTCCACACCCACCTCCGTCACCGCCCGTCCCGATCCGGCTGCCGGTGACGTCACACGCCTCGTGGCCGCGAAATACAACGAGCCGCCCGCCCTCCGGCCCGTGGTCAGCGACAGCGCTGCGGCCGAAGCCAAAAAACGGTATGATCTGGGAACCTGGCATCGCCTGCGGGGCGAGTACGCCCTGGCAATGGTGCGCTATCGGGAAGCGTTGAGGCTCGCCCCGGACTCGGTCGCCGCGAGGAACGACCTGGCGGGGCTGCTGTTTCTCCGCGGCAAACATGATGCCGCCGAACGGGAGTTGAAGCGGGTACTGTCGATCAACCCGCGTCACCGTCCGTCACTCAAGAGTCTGGCCCTGGTCGAGGCCTCGCAGCGGAAATACCGCTCGGCCGTCGAGAACCTCAACAAGCTGTTGCTGATCGACGACAGCGACGCCGAAGCATGGATGTATCTCGGCGACGTCACGATGTTCCGGGGCGACCGCCTCGCCGCGAGAGAGTTTTGGACGCGCGCCCGCGACCTGAAGACGGCGTCCGACGAAGTCAGACAACGATCCGAAAAACGCCTCGCAATCTACGGCGGCGAGCGATTGGCGCTGGGGCGAATGGAACAGCCGTAGGGCCTCCCGCCCGGATGGTCGGGGAGCCTTTCCAACGGGGGCAGGATTGATGGCGACAGCCGGCCAAGCCGTTCGACACCCGGACCCGCTGCCGGTCTACGGCTTCTGCGGCGATCCCTTCCTGCGCCGCCGCAAGATGAAGCACACCTTGGACAGTCTGATCGGCCCTGATCGCGAAGCGACCATCGTCACCGAGTTTTACGCGACCGACGCGACCCTGTCCGAGGTGCTCGACGCCTGTCGAACCGCCTCACTCTGGTCCAGCCGTAACATCGTCGTCGTCCGCGACGTGACCACGAAATCTCGCGAGTACCCCCAAGGGTTCCTTGCGGCGAAGTACGAAAAACAGCGCCCACGCCGCTCGAAGACCTCGCGCTCGCGACCGCAGCCGGTCACAGTCACCTACCGCAAGGCCATCGAAGACTATCTCGACGCCCCCGAACCCGCGACAACCCTCATTCTCGAGGGCGACACCTTCGACCGGCGATGGAACCTCACCAAGCGCATCGTCGCCATCGGCAATCTTGACAAACCGGAGACCCCCAAGCAGTACCACCTCGCCGCGTGGATTCGAGGGCACGCCCCGTCGGATCACGACTGCACCATCGCCGCCGACGCCGCGGGCCGCCTCGCCGACCTCGTCGGCACCGATCTTGGTCGTATAGACTCCGAACTCGAGAAGCTCGCGACCTACGTCGCACCTCGGCGATCCATCCGCGTCGAGGACATCGATGACCTTGTCGGAGCCTCCCGCGAAGAAACGGTCTTCAAGATCATCGACGCGATCGTTCAGCAAAACCCTCGCGAGGCCCTCGCCCTCTGGGAGCAGGTCCAGGCCACCGACGACAAGGCCGAATTCCGTTCGGTCGGGGGCCTGGCCTTTGCCTTTCGCTCGCTCGCCCAAGTCAAAGGCAATCTCGAACGCGGACTGCCGTTGGAAGACGCCGCCATTCGAGCCGGCGTCAATATGAAGCCGACAAATAAAAACTGGCATCTCAACCGCCTCCAGCGCCAGACGTCCCGTTTTTCGGCCCGCTCCTGGGAAGACCACCTGTTGAAACTCTTGCGAATCGATTCGGACAAGAAAGTCGGCGTCGGCTCCGTGCGGTCCGCCGTCGAAAAACTCATCATCGAGCTATGCTCGGCGCACCGCCCCCGTCCGGCGGTCGCCGCCGCGCGAACATAAGGATACGGACACATGCGAAATCACCGAATTCACACAACGGGCTCGTGCATCGCCGTGCTGGCGCTCGCGGCCATGGTCGGCTGCTCGATGGAGAACTGGGACTGGTTCAAGCGCGACGCGCAGACAAATCGCCGCAGCACCGGCCCACGCGCCCGCCGGCCGGTTCAGCCCGCGGTGGCCGAAGCGTCTCCTGCATCTGATCCGACGCTAAGGGCACCCGACGATGACACGGCCCTGTCGCACAAAGTCGAGGACCACTACGCCCGCGCCAAGACGCCCGAGTACGACGATGCGTCCTACTACGGCGACGACCTCACGGGGCGAATCAATCGCCAGTCCGATCCCAACCGCACACACCGCATCCGCCAGACGGCGTCCACCGCATACGACCGTCCATCCGGCGTCCCCGTGAACGAGGGTGCATCCGACTCCACCGCTGCCGACCGCCGCCCGGCCTACGACGCCGGCGACGGGGCCGCGCCCCGATCCGAACCACGACCGTCAGAGAGCACCCCCCCGATCAAAACCGCGACCGCCACGCCGGCCGACACGACTGCCGTCGCCGAACAGTCGCCCACACCAGACGATGGCCTCCAGCCGCACGAGCTCGCCCCGTCGAACACGACCCCATCGCCGTCGCCCGACCACGGCAGCACGTCGACATCGGACACACCGCCGGGCGTCAAGCCGCATCCAAAGGACGCCCCCGCTGCCGCCATTCAGGCCAACGCCGGAGCCGAGGGCGCAGTCGAACCGGCCGGTGATTCAGACGACAAGGCCACGCCCGCGCCGCCGGTGCTCCGCGGCGTGACCGTCACCGAAGCTCCCTCCGAGGGTACGGCGTCCTCCGGCGACTCGGCCAAGCCCGCTTCGCTCGCGGCCAACGTAGCGAGGCCACCGGCTGAATCCGCGCAGCGGGTCGACACCTTCGCCCGGCGTGTGACCGATCTGGAGGCCGCAGTCACCAAAAACCCCAACGATTTTGACCAGCAATTCCGCCTCAGGATGCTCTACCTCGCCGACGGACAGGACGAAAAGGCCCTGTCGCCGACCGCGGGCATGGACGCCGAGCTCGAAGAACTCGTCCAGGCCTACTTTCGCGCCCTGATCGCCGCTCGCTCCGATGCCGGGCGCGACCCGGCCACCTGGGCGACCCGACAGCTCGAATCGATCGAAGACCTCCGCGAGCGCGTTCGATCTCGCGCCGACCTCCAGGTTCCCAAGGTCCTGCTCTGCACCAATATCGACGGCTATGGCATCTACGACCCCATCGCCCCGCCCGAGTTCACTGCCGGACGCCGCAATGAGGTCGTCCTCTACATCGAAGTCGACAACTACCAGTCCGAACGGATCACCACCGGTCCCAAGAGCGGCTCGCAGCGCACCCTGCTGACCGTGCGGCAAAGCCTGCTCCGACAGGACGGCCACGAGATTTGGAACCACACCGACGAGAACATCGAAGACGTCTCGCGCGACCGTCGTCGCGATTTCTTCCTCAGCGCCAAGGTCGTCATCCCCAAGGCCCTCAGCCCCGGGAACTATGTCCTCAAGGTCGAGGTCGAGGACGAACTGGCCGGCAAGATCAACAGCAACACCGTTAAGTTCAAGATGCTGCCCGGATAACTCGGCCGATCGACAGGGTCTCACACCCATCGGCGAAGCCGCGGGCGGGCGGGACGGAGCGAAAGCTCTGTCGAAAATCCCTTCCTGGGCTGTGTCGAGAATCCTTGCTCGACACATCTCCTGAGAGGACTCCCATCCCTTGCGGCACCCTGTGAGCCGGGTCCGCCGCGGATAATTCGG
>JBHHVX010000138.1:0-9660 GCA_046754505.1 Phycisphaerae bacterium
ATTCGCGACGCCAGACCGGTTTATTCCGGCGCTTTCCCTGACACCTTTTACGGGGGTCAGCCGCCGAGGCCGATCATTTCGCCGATGCGGGGGCCGAACTTGACGATGAGTCCGGCGAAGACGACCGAGACCATGCTCATCAGCTTGATGAGGATGTTGAGCGACGGGCCGCTGGTGTCCTTGAAGGGGTCGCCGACGGTGTCGCCGACGATGCCGGCCTTGTGGGCCTCGGAACCCTTGCCGCCGTGCTTGCCGGTTTCGATCCATTTCTTGGCGTTGTCCCAGGCGCCGCCGGCGTTGGCCATGAAGATGGCGACGGCGAAACCGCTGGTCAACCCGCCGGCGAGAAGTCCCATGACGCCGGGAACGTCGAAGAGCAGCCCGACGACGATCGGAACGATGATGGCCAGCAGCGAGGGGACGACCATTTCGCGTTGGGCGCCGCGTGTGGAGATGGCCACCGCGCTGGTGTAGTCGGGGATCAACTCGCCCTTGTGCGTAATTTGTTGTCTAGGCCAGTTATCGGAGTTGTCGGTGTATGCCTCATCGTGGCCCTGATCGCGCAGATAGGCGCGGACCTTGTCAAACTGCCTGCGACATTCGAGCATCATCTCGTTGGCGGCGCGTCCGACGGCCTGCATGGTCATGGCGCAGAAGAGGAAGACGAGCAAGACGCCGCTGAAGAGTCCGCACAGGGTCTTGGGGTTCATCAAAGTGACGTCATAGAACTGCATGTATTGCGCGAGAGAGGCTCGGCGCGCAGACACGAGGTGCAGGGTCGTGCCGTCGACAGAGGCGGTCCGGACGTTGTCGTGATCGGGATCGGAAATACCGTGGAGCACCGTGCCGGGTTTGAGGGCGTCGGGCGTTTTCTTGGGGAGGAGGATCATGAGGCAATCGAAATCGCCGTCCTTATCCCCTTCGCCGACGCGCATGGCGAGCTTTCGCTGTCCGAAGAATGTTGCGTCGTGGGTGCTGGTGGTGTCGACGGGCTGGACGATTTCGGAACGGGCTTCACGGATCTGGCCGATGCGGACTTCCTCGACATAGGCGGCGAGGAGTGCGAGGGCAGTCAGGGCGGCGGAACCGATGGCAAAGCCCTTGCCGGTCGCGGCGGTCGTGTTGCCGAGAGAATCGAGTGCGTCGGTGCGTTCACGAACCTCGGGGGCCTGGCCGGTCATTTCGGCGTTTCCACCGGCGTTGTCGGCGATGGGGCCGTAGGCGTCGGTGGCGAGCGTGATGCCGAGGGTGGCCAACATTCCGACGGCGGCGATTCCGACGCCGTAGAGGCCGAGGAGGAACTCGTCGTTTCCGCCGGCCGAGATGAAGGCGACGAGGATAGCGACGATGATCGTGGCCAGCGAGGCCCAAGTGCTCTTCATGCCGACTGCGATGCCGGCGATGATGACGGTGGCCGGCCCAGTGATGGACTGTTCGGCGATCTGCTGAGTGGGTTTGAATTCATAGCTGGTGTAGTACTCGGTGGCATAGCCGATGACGTTGCCGGCGACGAGTCCGGCCATGATGGCCCCCCAGACGCCCCAGGCACTGACGCCTTCGACTGGTCCGAGCAAGAGGTTGCAAACGACGGCGGCGGCGATGGCGATGAGGATGCTGCTTCCGTAGATGCCGACGCGGAGGGCGCTGAGCAACTGGCCCATGGTGGCGTCGTCCTTGGTGCGGACCATGTAGATTCCGACGACCGACAGGATGATGCCGACGCCGGCGAGGACCATGGGGGTGGAGAGCATTCGGAGGGCGGCGGTGAAGCCTTCTCCGGCGTCGGCCGTGCCGTAGATGGCGCTGATGGCGGCGACGCCGAGTGCGGAGGTGGCGAGGATCGATCCACAGTAGGACTCGAAGAGGTCGGCCCCCATGCCCGCGACATCACCGACGTTGTCACCGACGTTGTCGGCGATGGTGGCGGGGTTGCGGGGGTCGTCCTCGGGGATGCCGGCCTCGACCTTTCCGACGAGGTCGGCCCCGACGTCAGCGGCCTTGGTGTAGATGCCGCCGCCGACCCGCGCGAAGAGGGCCTGCGAACTGGCACCCATTCCGAAGGTGAGCATGACGACGGTGATCTCATTGAGGCTCATGTGCCGGGCGAAGTCGAAGGGCAGGACGTCGGAATAGAGCAAGAGGAACCACATGGCGATATCGAACAGTCCGAAGCCGACCACGACCATGCCCATCACGGCCCCGCTGCGGAAGGCGACGACGAGTCCGTCGTTGAGGGATTTGCGAGCGCCGGCCGTGGTGCGGTGGGAGGCTCGAGTCGCCGTATTCATCCCGAACCAGCCGCACAGGCCGCTCCAGAATCCACCCGTCAGGAAAGCCAGGAAGACGATCTTGTGCTGGACGTGCAGGGACCAGCCCATCCAGAAGAGGATGGCCGACACGACGATGAAGAAGATGGCGACGATCTTGTACTGCTGCTTGAGATAGGCCATGGCTCCGTCGCGGACATATGAAGACACGCGTATCATGTCCTCGTCGCCTTCGTCGGCGGCCTTCATCTTGTAGTAGAAGATCACGGCGAAAATGACCGCGATCAGCGATCCGATGGGGGCGATCCACCAGAGAGTGGGGAGGTGGCTCAAGCTGTGTTCGGCGAGGGCGGCGTCGGTTGCGGCGGCCGGCTGGTCGGCGCCCTGTGCCATGATCGGGCCGGTGGCGATGAGCGTGGCGGCGAGGGCCATCGCTGCCATCAGGAAGAGGGTCGCTCTGTTATTGTTCTTCCGGGTCGGGATCACTCTGGTTTCTCCTGCGTGTTATCAACTGCCTGTCATCGGTGGATGGTGGTCATGGCGCGTCGCACAATGACGGCTCACCCTTCCTATTTGTCGTCGCGTACCTCGTGGAGCCAACGGGCATTGTGACAAGTTTCACAAACACGGCTCCGCGGCGTCGGCGCGCGCTTCGCAAACATCCCGCAACTCGTCGTGCAAAGGGATGTGGCCATCGTCGTTCCTCCGCGCCGAGGCGGAACGTCGGCGGCGAAAATCAAAGTCCCGCACTATAACGGTTCCGGGCGACGGGAAAAGTCAAAACGCCAAAACACCCAAACAGTGTCGTAAACACGGAAAAACGAAAACCGAGATGTTTGGTATCTAGGAACAGGTTGGCGATCGATGGAAGCGTGCTGGTAGGTGGCACGGCCACGCGAGCGTGGCACGCGGCGCTGCCGTGGATCGCCGCGTGGCCGGTTGTCATCGAGGGGCGGACAGGACATAATGTCTTGAGGCTGCTGAGATTGCGCGCCGTAGCTACTGTGGTGGGGAGACGATATGGCCGTTCAGCCGGCAATCGAAGCAATTGAGTTGACGGTCAACGGCTCGTCCGTCGCGATGGAGATTCCTGACGGACTTTCGCTGCTGGACGCGCTGCGCGACCGGCTGGGGTTGATCTCGCCAAAGGACGGGTGCCAGCCCATGGGGCAGTGCGGGTGCTGTACGGTGCTGATCGACGGCAAGCCGCGGCTGTCCTGCACGATGAAGGCGTCGCTGGCGGCCGGAAAGAGCGTCACGACCCTCGAAGGGCTTTCTGAGGCGATGCGGAAGCAGCTCGCCGATTGCTTCGTTCGGGCAGGCGGAGTGCAGTGCGGATTCTGCATCCCCGGCATCGCCATGCGGGGGCACGCCCTGCTCGAACGGAATCCGTGCCCGACGCGTCAGGAGATCGCCCGCGACCTCCGGGCACACCTGTGCCGTTGCACGGGGTATACGAAGATCATCGATGCGGTGGCGCTGCTGGGGCAGGTCCGGCGGGGTGAGTTGCCGGACGGCGGCGCCTCGGACGGAGAAGGTGTCGGGAGCCGGTTACCGCGTTATGGGGGTGCGGAGGCGGTCTTGGGGGACCGGAAGTACATCGATGACATCTCGTTTCACGGGCTGGCGCACGCGGCGATGCGCTTCAGCGACCATCCGCGGGCCTTGGTGAAGCGGATCGACACCTCGGCGGCCGAGGCGATCGAGGGCGTCATTCGTGTGGTCACGGCGCGGGACGTGCCGGGCGACCGGCATGTGGGGTTGATCGTGCGCGACTGGCCGGTGTTCGTGGCCGAGGGCGAGGAGACGCGTTATGTGGGGGACATCGTCGCGGCGGTGGTGGCCGAAGACGAAGCCACGGCCCGGCGGGCGGCCGGGCTGATCGGGGTCGACTACGAGGTTCGAGAGCCGGTGACCGATCCGGAGGCGGCCCTGCGGCCGGACGCCCCGCGGCTTCATCCGAAGGGCAACCTGCTGTCGCGGTCGGTGCTGGTGCGTGGGGAGGTCGAGGCGGCGCTGGCGCGGAGCGTCCACGTCGTCGAGGGAACGTGGCGAACACAGACGATCGAGCATTTGTATCTCGAGCCGGAGGCGAGCATCGCCATTCCGACACGCGTCGGAAACGTCAAAACGTCAAAACGTCAAAACGTCAAAACCGCGGAATCGTGGACGGCGGTAGTGGGTGAGCGGTTGTATGAGGGGGCGGCGGCGTGGCCGGAGGACGAGGTCGGGTTGCACCTTCTGACGCAGGGACAGGGCGTCTTTGACGACCGCCGTCAATGTTGCGGCGTCCTGGGCTGGGCGCCGGAGCGGTTGCGGGTGGAGCTGGTGTCGAACGGCGGGGCATTCGGCGGCAAGGAGGACCTGTCGATCCAAGCGCAGACGTGCCTGCTGGCGGTGTTGGCGCGTCGTCCGGTCAAGACGGTTCTGAACCGGACCGAGAGCATGCGACTCCACCCCAAGCGACACCCGGTCACGATTGAGTGCAAGGCTGGCTGCGATTCCGAGGGCCGGCTCACCGCGCTTCGGACGCGGTGTCTCGGCGACACGGGGGCCTACGCGTCGGTGGGAGCCAAGGTGCTGGAGCGGGCCGGCGGGCACTCGACGGGGCCGTACCGGTTCACGGCGGTAGATATCGAAGCGACGGCGGTCTATACGAACAATCCGCCGTGCGGGGCGATGCGGGGTTTCGGCGCGAACCAGGCGGCGTTCGCAATCGAGGGGTGTCTGGACCGGCTGGCCGAGAAGGTCGGCATCGATGGGTGGGAGATACGCAGCCGGAACATTCTGGAGCCGGGAGACCGATTCTGTACGGGACAGAAACTGGACAAGCCGTTCGGACTTCGCCAGACCCTCGATGCGGTCAAGGACGCCTATCGAGGGGCACGCTATGCGGGCATTGCCTGCGGCATCAAAAATGTCGGTATCGGGAACGGTCTTCCGGAGGCCGGACGCGCGAGTTTGACCGTCTCGACCCGTGGCCGGATCACGATTCGATCGGGCTTTACGGAGATGGGGCAGGGGCTGTTCACCGTCTTGATTCAGACTGCGGTAGAGGAGACCGGCCTTCCGGCAGACGTGTTTGAGGCCACGACGGACACGCGCGATCCGCTCGACTGCGGGCAGACGACGGCGAGCCGGGGGACGGTTTTGGGGTGTCACGCCGTTCGCGTCGCCGCGCGGAAACTGAAGGCCGATCTTGACGCCGGTCGCTCGCCGGCCGACCTCGACGGAAAGGTCTACGAAGGCACGTGGGAGTGCTTCCCCACGAACAAGTTCGGCGCGGACGTGGCGGACCCGAAGACGCACCTGACCTACGGATTTGCTACGCAGGTCGTCATTGTCGACGATGCCGGACGGCTCAAAAAGGTCGTCGCTGCCCACGACGTCGGCCGGGTCATGAATTCGACGCTGCTCGAGGGACAGATCGAGGGCGCGGTTCACATGGGGCTGGGGTATGCGCTGACCGAGGAGTTCGTCGTCGAGGGCGGGCACATCCGGACGAAGGACGTGAAGGGCTGCGGCGTCCTGCGGGCACACGAGATGCCGGAGGTCGAGGTGATCTTTATTGAGGCCGCCGATCCGGACTGCCCGTATGGCGCGCGGGGTGTGGGCGAGATCGGCCTGGTGCCGACGGCTCCGGCGGTGGCGGGGGCGCTGTATGCCTATGACGGAATCCGGCGAACGACGCTGCCGATGAAGGATTCGCCGGCGTCTCCGGCGCATGTGAAGACAAAAGTATGAATCCATTCGCGGCCTTGTTCCGATCCGTCGGTCGCTGCGTGGAACGAGGGCGCCGGGTGGTCATCTGTACGGTGGTGGGGTCGCACGGATCGACGCCGCAGTCGGCGGGCGCGACGATGTTGCTGCACGAGGACCTGGCGACCGAGGGGACGCTGGGGGGGGGGTGTGTCGAGGCGGAGGTTCGGAAGCAGGCGTTCACGCTGTTGCAGCGCGATCAATCCGGGCTGCTGACGTTTCAACTCGATCACGACTATGGGTGGGACGACGGGCTGATCTGCGGCGGGACGATGCGGGTGGCGGTGATGCCGATCGGCTCCGAGGCAGACGCTGCGCCGTTTCTTGCGGCCGCAGAGACCCTCGAACGTCGCGTGCCTGCGACGGTGCCGTTGCGCGTGCATCACGAGGGCCGGGTGGTCGAGTATCGGCTGAATATCGAGGCCCCGGCGCGGCTGATCATCGCCGGAGCGGGACACGTGGGCGCGGCGTTGGCAAAGATGGCGGTCGGTCTGGATTTCGCGGTGACGGTGATCGATGATCGGGCGGAGTTCGCCAGCGCCGAGCGCTTGCCGCCGCCGATCGTGCCGGCGGTGGGAGATATCGAGCAGATGCTGCGGCGGCAGCCGATCGACGCCGGGACGTATGTGGTGATTGTGACGCGGGGCCATCATCACGACGAGCAGGCGCTACACGCGGTCGTCGAGAGCGGTGCGGCATATGTCGGGATGATCGGCAGCCGGCGGAAGGTGAAGCTGATCTTCGACGATCTGGCGGCGCTGGGTGTGGATCGGAAGAAGCTGTCGCGGGTTCATGCTCCGATCGGGCTGTCGATCGGGGCGGTAACGGTGCCGGAGATCGCGGTCAGCATACTGGCGGAGCTGATCGAGGTGCGTCGTCGGGACAAACCGACGCGCGTCGAGGGGCCACTCGTCATAGGTGAAGAGGGAGCGGTGTCATGAGCGGGCGGCGCGTGCATGCCCTGGTACTGGCAGCGGGGCAGAGTCGCCGGATGGGACGGCCCAAACAGTCTCTCCCTTACGGCGACGGGACGATGCTCGACGCCGTGATCGATTCGGTGATGGACTCGACGATCGACTGCCTGGTCGTGGTGGCGAATCCGGCGGTCGCGCGGACGGTGGCGGCGAGTCTGCCAGAGCGATGCGAGGTGGCGGTCAACGCTGATCCGTGCAGTGAGATGATCCGATCGGTGCAGGTGGGCGTGAGACACCTTCAAACGGCGTTCGATCCGGCAGAGTCGGACGGAGTCCTGCTGCTGTTGTCGGATCAGCCGGAGGTGGGGGCGGGCGTCATCACATCGTTGGCTGAGGCGTATCGGTTGCCGCGTCATCCACCGGGAGTCCTGATCGCGACGTACGGAGGGCGGCGGGGGCATCCGGCGGTCTTCGGGTTCGAGTTTCTCTGTCAGGTCTTGGAATGGGGGGGGAATCGCCGGCTGAACGAACTGGCCGAGCTGCATCCGGAGGCGGTTCGAGAGTTCGCGATCACGACGAGGAACCTGCCGATCGACGTGAACACGCCGGAGGACTACCAGCGGCTGACGGGCCACCTCCCATAATCTATATAATCAATACAATCGATACAAACAAACCAGCAGGCGTGACTGGGGCGGCAGGAAATGCAGCGCACAGGGTCCCCTATTGAAAGGGTACCGATTTGATGCTATATTGCGTTGGTGGTCTGGACGATGCTCGAATTGGCGGGCGGCGGACCGGATGGGTAATGCGATGTTCGCGCTGACGAAGAAGACCGATTACGCCATCATCGCACTGAGTCACATGGCCCAGTCGCCGGATCGCGTGTGCAACGCGCGAGAGATCGCGGAGCGTTTTCACGTGCCGCCGGCGGTGTTGACCAACGTCTTGAAGACACTGACGCAAAAGGAACTCGCGCGGTCTGTTCGCGGCGCCAAAGGAGGCTACCGGCTGGCACTGCCTGCCGAGCGGATCACGCTTGAGGCGATCATCCAGGCGGTGGAAGGGCCGGTCCGGTTTGTGCAGTGCGCGTCGGACCCGGCGACGGGTGAGGCGCCGTGTGACTTGACGGACGTGTGTCCGGTGACGCGTCCGGTTCAGAAGGTTCATGCCCGGCTGACGGCGTTCTTGAATGCGGTGACGCTGGCGGACATTGCGCATGATCCCTGCTATGGGGACGTGAGCGTGTCGGTGGAGATGGGATTGTTGAACGAGCACGGGATTCGAAAGGGAATCGCGAATTGCGATTTGTAGATCGGGACACTCCGGCGCGGCCGGACGAGGAGATTTGTGAATGGCGGATTTGACGTTAACCGAACGTGCGGCGAGTGAAGTCAAGACGATCATCGAGCAGCAGAAGCTCGATGCGGACAATACCTACCTGCGACTGGGCGTCAAGGGCGGTGGGTGCAGCGGTTTCAATTACACGCTGGACCTGACGGAGACGCGGCATGAGCGGGATGAGGAATACGAGATACATGGAATCAAGGTCATCTGCGACCATGTGAGCGTTCAGTACCTGAAGGGGACGGAACTGGATTTCAAGGACGAGCTTATGGGGCGCGGCTTTGTGTTCAGTAACCCGAACGCGCAGCATACCTGCGGCTGCGGCAGCAGCTTCAGTACATAAGACGCCCAGCGGAGAGAGGACGCCGCCGGCCCGACGGAGTGGGCCGCGGCCGAGCATGACCCGCGGCCGGGGACGTGGCGTTCCGGCGAGGCGGTTGAAGATACGCCCTGAAACGGCACCTATTCGGTACGGTTTGTGGCGCAAGGAGCGACTCGGTGAGTACGGCAACGAACACACTCGATGAATGGGCCGGAAGCGACTACCGCTATGGCTTCGTGACGGACATCGAGGCGGACAGCGCGCCGCCGGGCCTGAGCGAGGAGATTGTCCGGTTCATCTCGGCGAAAAAGCGTGAGCCGGAGTGGCTGACGGAGTGGCGTCTGAAGGCGTATCGGCACTGGCTGACGATGACGGAACCGAAGTGGCCGAAGGTCTCGTATCCGCCGATCGACTATCAGACGATCGTCTACTATTCCGCGCCGAAGACGAAACAGGACGGGCCGAAGAGTTTGGATGAGGTTGATCCGAAGCTGCTGGCGACCTACCAGAAGCTGGGGATTCCGCTGGAGGAACAGCAGCGTCTGGCGGGTGTGGCGGTGGACGCCGTGTTTGACAGCGTGTCGGTGGCGACGACCTTCAAGGACAAGCTGGCGGAGCTGGGGATCATCTTCTGCTCGTTTTCCGAGGCGGTGCGGGAACATCCCGAGTTGATTCGCCGGTATCTCGGATCGGTCGTTCCGTATTCGGACAACTTCTTCGCAACGCTGAATTCGGCGGTGTTCAGCGATGGCTCGTTCGTGTACGTACCGAAAGGCGTGCGTTGCCCGATGGAGCTGTCCACCTACTTTCGCATCAACGCGGCCTCGACCGGGCAGTTTGAGCGAACGTTGATCGTGGCGGACGTGGGGGCGCAGGTGAGCTATCTGGAGGGGTGCACGGCGCCGATGCGCGATGAGAATCAACTGCACGCGGCCGTGGTGGAGCTTGTGGCGCTGGACGACGCGACAATCAAGTATTCCACGGTTCAGAACTGGTATCCCGGCGACAAGGACGGCAAGGGCGGCATCTACAACTTCGTCACCAAGCGCGG
>JBHHVX010000139.1:0-9497 GCA_046754505.1 Phycisphaerae bacterium
CCCATGGCCACATCCGGGGTCGGTGACCGCATCAGTGAATACGTCCTCGACGCCGTCGTCGGTACCGGCAGCTTCGGACAGGTCTGGAAGGCCCACCACCACATCTGGACCGACCAGCTCGTCGCCATCAAGATCCCGACGGACTCGCAATACGTCCGAAACCTCCAGCGCGAGGGCATCACGATCCACGGCCTGAATCACCCAAACATCGTTCGGGCCATCGGGCTGGACCCCTACGCCGAGACGCCCTACCTGGTGATGGAGTTCATCGACGGCGTGTCCCTCCGCGAGTTGATTGATGCCCACCCCAAGGGCCTGCCGATTCGAGCAGCCCACCGAATCGTCTGTGGCCTGTTGCGTGCGCTGGGTTATTCCCACGAACACAGCGTCATCCATCGAGACATCAAACCCGCCAACATCCTGATCGCCGGCGGCCGTGACAAACCTGCCGACGACGTCGAGATCGCGGACGTCAAGGTGACCGACTTCGGACTCGGCCGCGCCGGCCAGATCACGACGTCGAGCATCATGCAATCCGGCAGCCTCCTCTCCGAAGACGGCAAGAGCATCTCCGGCACCCTGGCCTACATGGCCCCGGAGCAACGCGACGGCGGTCAGACCGACGCCCTCAGCGACCTCTACGCCGTCGGCATCGTCCTCTTTGAGACGATGGTCGGCGAACGCCCCAGCGGCAGCGACAGGCCCTCGCAGGTTCGCGACGGACTGCCTTCCTGGGTCGATCCGGTCTTCTCCCGGCTCTATACCCGGCGCGAGCGTCGGTTCACGAGCGCCGCCGACGTGCTCCAAGCGATCGACACCATGAGCGTGCCGCCGCGCTTCAGTGATCCCTCAGCCGCGCCGCCGCCCGTCCTGCAAAAGACCGCGGCCCGGACGTGCCCGACGTGTCAGCAACCGATCGGGACGGGTGACAATTACTGTATTCACTGTGGTGCTCGCGTGGTGTCCGATCCGCGCCGGTGCGAATGTGGGGCGTATCCGGAGGCGGACGATCGCTACTGCATTCAGTGCGGGGCCACGTTGCTCACAGACGCACGATGAGGCGCAGGTTATGTTCACGAAAAACCCGGAATTGCTCCTCGTCATCTTCCTTGCGGTGTTCGCGATGTTCATGTTCCGCTGGTTCCTGCGTTCCCCGCGCCGCCGCGACTTCCTGCCCGGAGGCCACGCCCGCAACGAGATGCGGCACCGCCGGCGCCGGCGCGGTCCGCCGCGAGGCACCCGCGGCCAATGGGAATGCCCCGTCTTTCTGTGTCGCGCCTGGAATCCCGCTCACGCCCGGTACTGCCGGATGTGCGGTGAAAAACGCGAGTGAGCCATCGCGCAGACGGTCCACGCCAGGCGGACCGCGCGTTTTCGGACCTGTGCATGGCTCGACCTGGGACAATAAGTCGCCGGAACACGGCAAGTGTATGATAGGAGTCACGCCCCGGCCGCCCCAATGGGTGCCACTGGCGGCTTGTCCGCCAGTGCATGGACGGAAAGCACCGTGCACAGGCACGGGCAGACAAGCTGCCCGTGGCACCCCGCCGCCGATTTCGTCGCGGACCCGGTCGGACAGCAGGCGCGGAGCCGAAGAACGAAGTGACGGACGGCGCGAGACAGACCCTCGTGACGATCGGATCGCACACGCATGAAGACGGCAGCCGAACACGCAAGCCAGTTGGAGCCCGAGTTTCTGGCGGGCGTGCGGGCCAACCTCGGCCCGATGGGCTCCAAGCTGCTGGGAGGAGTGTGGTTTAAGTCGGAAGAGCACGATTCGGCCGAGCAGGTTCGCGCGGCCATGGTCGACCGCCGCATCTATGACCGCGAGCGCTATGCCAAAATGCCGCACGGCCGGGGCTTCACGATTCGCGGTTACGAGCGACGGTGGCTGTTCGGCAAGCGAATCCGGAGCGTCACGATTGCATCGGTCCTCGCTCCGCCGGGCCCGCTGCTGGACTCGGACGAGCCGGCGCCGCCGGTCACGATGGCCGAACTGACGGCCCACGTTCAACGGCTCGTCACCAGCGCCAAGGCCCCACACCTGATCGGCGTGTGCAGCCCGAGCGGTTTCGAGAAAGAGATATGGGATACGCCCCCGCAGGTTCGCGGCGCCCGGATCGTCCTGATCGAGCCTCGGGCGGACGGCGGCTGGCGGGTATCCAAGGGACTGGGCACGCACGACGCAAAACTGTGCAAGCTGTTCGACCCCGAGCAGGTCGGCCACAAGCTGCACCGCGTGCAACAGGAAATCGAGGAACGAAGCACCGATCTGCTGACCGGCAGCCTGTCCGCCGCCCGCGTGGCGGAAGACCTGGAGCTTCCGGCGCCGCTCGTGGAGCAGGCCTTTGAAATGGCCGGCAAGGCGGATCCCGAGCTTCACGTGTCCAAAAAATCGGGCGAGACGCTGCTGTTCCGCGGGGCGCCGGTGGCGTCCGGCAAGGAGGACGGTTCGATGTCGTTGGCGGAATGGATCAAGAGCCTGTTTTCCAAGGAAGGTGAGGAAGCCAAAAAGATCAACGTCCTCGCCGAGCGCAAGGCGTTGCTGAGCAGCCGGCTGGACCGGCTCTACGGCGACACCGGAAAACTCGAGCAGAAGGAGGCCCTGCTTCGGGCGGAGGGCAAGGCGGCCTCGGGCACCGTGACGAAGCGGCGGGTCGCCGGACAGATTTCACGCCTGCGGAAAGACATCTCGAGAATCAACACCAGTGCGGCGATCCTGAGCAAGCAGATCAACGTCATCAGTACGCACATTCACAATCTCGAGCTGTCGCAGACGGGCAGCGTGGCCCAGTTGCCGAGCAGTGAGGAGCTGACCGAGGCGGCCGTCAACGCCGAGGAGATCCTGGAGCAGCTCAGCGCCAGTGACGAGCTGGTCAGCAGCCTCGAAGTGACCATGGCCGAGACCTCCGTGTCCGACGACGAGGCGGCGATCCTGCGCGAGTTGGAAGGCGATACGCCCGAGTCGACCGGCCCGGCCGAGGCCCGATCGACCGAGGCGACCCCGAAGGAAACGGAATCCACCCGCCGCGCCCGCGGACCGGCCCAGCCGGAATGAAAGGCTCTCGAACGGCCAAGGAACAAGGACGAAAGAGTCCGTGAAACAGATTCGGCAGGGACTGTCTTGGCGTCCCCTAGGGACGAAGTGAGCTAAGCCCAGTACGCAGTGCTGGGGTTCGTGCGAAACCGAGAAAACCGAGTCCCATAGGGACGACTGAGGTCTCATTCGTCCCTACGGGACTCGGCTATGCTCTTGGCGACCTATCCCGGCACTTCGTGCCGGGCTACAATCAAACGCCCCTACGGGGCATGTTAAGCGAGATACGGCAAGAAAGATGCCCGCCGACTCTGTCACGGACCCATGACGAAAACCTGCCTCATGACGGATGGGCGTCACGCCAGGAAGGTCTTGACGCGTTAAGGGTTCCTCTTTTCGGATATCTGTTTTCGGTGTTTTGTATATGGCTCTTTTTGACTGGTTGACAAAGAAATCGAAGTCGCTGTCGCAGATGACGCGTTCGGAGTTGCGACGGCAGGAACTGCTGTTGCAGCGGGACCGCGACCGCCTCGTCAAGCGGATCGGCGACCTCGCCGGCAAGAAGCAGGAGATATTCGAGCGTGGCAAGAGCGAGTCGTCGCCCGAAGTTCGCCGCGTGCTCGCCCAGGAGTTCGATCTCAAGACCACCGAGCAACTCATGACCAGCCGCCAGTTGAACATCCGCAGCAAGGAGGCCCTCACGGTCACCCGGATGCGCATGTTGCGTGAAAACGCCGACAAGGCCAAGGCGATGGGCAGCAAGCTCGGCATGATCAGCGAGAGAGACCTGATCGCGCTCGAGAAGATGATCGGAAGCGACGCCATTACCTCAGAGATGTATCAGGAGCGTCTGGATTCGATGCTCCAGCTCGGGACCGAAGAAGCAGAGTCCCTCTTGGCGCCCGGCAGCCAGCAGGTGCTCGATGTCTGGGAGCAGATGGATACCGGCCTGATCAAAGACGCGAATGCCGCCTTCGACGAGGCCGACCGCCGCGTCCGCGAGCGGCACCAGGCGGCGGAAGGGGCGTGAACAGAATGACAAATGGGCTACGGCAAGACGAGCACGGCGAATGAGCGCAACCGTTCCACAACCCCCGGCGGGAGCCGGAGGTTCATCCGCCCATTCGCGTGCGCTGAACGCGCTCGCCACACACTCGCCAAGCAAACGCGCAAGCGGGAGAAAACGATGGCATACACACACGCACTGAGACGCTCCCGCCACAACCGCATGATCGGCGGCGTGGTGGGCGGCATGGCCGACTTCCTGGGAATCGACCCGACGCTCGCACGCGTCCTCTATGTCGTCGCGTCGATCCTGTCCGCCGGCTTCCCCGGAACATTGGTGTACGTCATCTGCTGGATGGTCATACCGGAGGAATAGCCGGCGGCGACAAGACACATCCTTCGTCCTGTGCCGCCCGTAATCCGAAACGCGCACGGAGTGCTCCCATGAGTCTGTTCAAGTCAGCCGAAGAGCGACGCATCGAACGCGACATCAAGATTCGCCAGGGCATCCGGCGAATCGAAAAGTCGATCACCGAGCAGAACAAGTTCACCGACGAGTTCATCCGCAATGCCCGCCGGGCGAAGGAGATCGGTGACCAGTCGCAATATCAGTTCATCCGCAACTCGCTGAAAAAGACGGCGACGGTCAAGAAGATGCTGGAACGCCAACTCCTGGCGGTGAAGAACGCCCTGATCATCAAACGCCAGGCAGAGGCCTCGACCGACTTCGCTCAGGCCATGGGCACCATGGCCGGCGAGATCAGCCGGATGTTCAGCCAGACCGACCTGACCAAGACCCAGATGGACTGGGAGAAGGCCATGGCCCAGAGCCAGTCCATGGAGGAGCGGATGACCATGTTCCTCGAAACCGTCGAGGACATGGCCGCCGGCGACACCGCCGCGACGCCCAAGGAGATCGTCACCGATTCCGAAATAGACGCCATGATCGAGGCTGAGTCGGAAAGCGAGCACGCCAAAGACATGGACGAACTGGACGCCCTCCGCGCCGAGCTGAACGCCGTCAAGGAGAAGGGGGCGAAGGAGAGCAAGTAGTGCTCCGACGCCACTCAATTGATGGGGAGCATCGGCGTCTCGCCGGTGCGATTCCTCCGAGTACGTCCGGCACCTGGCGAATCTGCAGGACAGCAGGGTGGGCATGGCCCACCAGTTCTTAGACAACCGGCCGTCTTGAAAAAGACGAGCCATGCCGACTCTACACAACCATGAGCATATCGCTAAACACCTTTGAACGCCTCAAGGACCGCGGGCTGGCCGCGTACAAGGCCGGGGACTATGCGGCGGCCAAGCCCTTTCTCATGCAGGCGGCCGACGCGATCATCCAGAGCGTCCCCGGTCGTTGGTTGCCGGGATGGTGCCGCCACGATGCAAACCGGCGCGACCGGCAGCGGGGCGCTTGCATCGTGCGTTGCCGGCGTTCCATAACGGAGGAGAGACATTCGTGAAGACGCCGCGAATCTATGCGGAGACGTCGGTCTTCGGCGGCGTGTTCGACGAGGAGTTCGAGGCGGCCAGCCGGGCCTTCTTCGAACTCGTCCGCCGCGGACGGTTCACGCTGCTTGTGTCGGACATCTGTCGGAAAGAAATCAGCCGAGCGCCGGCTCGGGTCCGGGCGGCATTCGAGGAGATGCTGGCGTTCACGCAGCTCGTTCCGATCGACGAACGCGTCCTGGCCTTGCGCGACGCGTACATATCAGCCGGGATCATCCGGGCGAAGTGGACGGAAGACGCCGGCCACGTCGCTGCGGCGACGGTCGCCGAGGCGAACGTGCTAGTGAGTTGGAACTTCCGCCACATCGTGCATTTCGACAAGGTTCGGGTGTACAATGCGATCAACGCGCTGCACGGATACCACGCTGTTGATATTCGTTCACCGCTGGAGGTTGTAGATTATGAAGACGAAGACGTTTGACTGTGTGAAGATGAAGCACGCGGCACAGGAGATGATCCGGGCGGCGCTCGCAGGTCTCAGCCGGGAGGAGGAGATCGCGTACTTCCGTGCGGGAGCCGAGGAGTTCGAGGAACGGGCGGCGGCGGCCAGGACGGCCTTGCTGAACGATCGTAACAGTCCAGGAAATGCCTGTCAGGACTAGGACCCATGAACCTGCCGGCCAGAACATCGACAAGCCTCAAGGAGGACCGGCTCGCCGAGATCGTGCGTCGGCTCGTCGCGGCAGTGTCACCGCGCGCGGTCTACCTGTTCGGCTCGCAGCTCTACGGCGCGCCGCGGCGGGACAGCGACATCGACATCATGGTGCTCGTCAACGACAGGCCCGTGGGCATGGAGCTTCTCCAGAGAGGGTACGCATGTCTCCGCGGCCTTGGCCTGCCCGTGGAACTGCATTTCTGCGATACCGCCCGCTTTGATGCCTGGGGCCAGGTCGTGGGAACACTACAGCGGGAAGTCCATCGGAAAGGACGATTGCTCTATGCCGCCGAAGCTTGAATTCGTGCGCAAATGGCTGCAATGGGCGCGGACAGCAGGGTGGGCATGGCCCACCAGTTCTTAGACAACCGGCCGTCTTGAAAAAGACGAGCCATGCCGACTCTACACAACCATGAGCATATCGCTAAACACCTTTGAACGCCTCAAGGACCGCGGGCTGGCCGCGTACAAGGCCGGGGACTATGCGGCGGCCAAGCCCTTTCTCATGCAGGCGGCCGACGCCATGATCAAGATCGCCGGCGAGACCGAACACGCCGGGCGGCGGCAGCGACGCAAGGCCATGGCCGCCGAGTTGATCGAGTTTGCCCGGTCCTGCGACGAAAAGGCCGAACACAAAAAGGCCCGCAAGGGTCGGACCGCCGCCCGCGACGGCGACGAAACCGGCGCCGATGCGGCCGACTGGGTGGTCCGCGAAAAACCCGACATCTCGTTCGACGACATCGCCGGGCTGGAAGACGTCAAGCAGGAAATCCGGATGAAGATGATCTACCCGTTCAGCCACCCGGAGCTGGCGGCCCGCTACCGGATCGCCACCGGCGGCGGCCTGCTGCTCTACGGCCCCCCAGGCACCGGCAAGACCATGATCGCCAAGGCGATCGCGCGGGAGATCGACGCGACCATGTTCGTCATCTCGCCCGCGCAGGTCCTGAGCAAGTGGGTGGGCGAGGCCGAGCAAAACATCCGCAAGCTGTTCGCGGCAGCGAAGCAAGAGAATCGCGCTATCATCTTCATAGACGAGATCGAGGCCCTCGTGCCGGCGCGGCGGAGTTCACAGAGCAGCGTCATGACGCGGGTGGTCCCCCAAATCCTCCAGGAACTGGAGGGCTTTGACCACGGTTCGGCGTCGCGGCCGCTGTTGTTCGTCGGGGCAACCAACGAGCCGTGGGCGCTGGACACGGCCATGATGCGGCCGGGCCGATTCGACGCCAAGGTCTACGTGCCGCTGCCCGACGAGCCGGCCCGATTTCGACTGTTGGAGATATACTGCGGAAAACGACCGCTGGCCGATGACGTGGACTTCAGCAGGCTCGTAAAGCGGCTCGACGGCTACAGCGGGGCGGACGTCAAGGCCATCGCCGCCAAGGCCGCGACGCTGCCGTTCATGGAGGCGGTCGGCGGATCGGAACCGCGCCCGGTCGCCATGGCCGACCTTCTGAGCGTCGTCGAAGACATGCCGCCGTCGGTGCGGAAGAAGGACCTCGTGCGATTCGAGGAGTTCGCGGCCGTGAACTGACGCGGCGGCCGGCACGCCGCCCAACACCGTCAACCGGAGCACGCAGTCATGTCGGCACAGTTCGACGTTGAGACTTTCATCCGGCACCCGGACCGGGTCGCCCGCCTAGCCCGCTCGCAGGACGTGTTCTCGATCATGCGACGCCGGATCGAGCTGCCTCCGGGGTGCGTCGCCCTGATATGGCAGGAAACCGGCCGCCCGCGCCTCGTCTCCGAAGGTGGTTCAATCGCCTCGGACGGCGTCCGCGAATTGCTGTTCGTCCGGACCGCGCCGTTCGACTTGCACTACGACGTGCAAGGGTTGAGGTCTGCGGACGGCTACGACTTCTCCGCGAGCGTCGACCTCGCCGTCCATATCGTGCCCGAGAGGACCGAGCTGGAGATCCTCCGCAAGTCGGTGCTCGGCAGCGCCGGTCGGATCGACACCCTCCGGCTGCACGCTTTCTGCGAGGAGGCCGTCGGGTCGGCCCTGGCCGAATTCGCGCAGTCCCGCGACGCGGCCGACCTGACCACGCCCACGACCTGGGACCAGGTCGACAGCGTGCTCGATGCCCGCTTCAAGCCGGTTGGGTTCGAGTCCGGCCTCGCGCTCGGACCCGACCCCCGCGTCACGTTCGCCTCGCCGGTCTACGCCGAGGCCCGCCGAACCGAGGCCACGGCCGCGCAGCACCAGCGGCGCGTCCAGGCCGATGCCCGGGTCCGCAACACCGCGGTCGAGGCCACCATGGTCCGTCTGTCCAAACTCGAGGGCGTCCTCAAGCAGGCGCGAGACCTGGCCCGCCGCCACGACGGCGTGGCCGTCGCCGACCTCATCCGGACGTTCGACTCGGCCCAACGAGGCGAGTTGTACCACGCGCTCGTGGCCACCAACGAAGACAGCGTGCAGACCGAGGCCATCCTGGTCGCGGCGGGCGAGGAGCTGCTGCGCTTCGCCCCGCAATCTCCCGACAACCCGGTCCGCCGCACGACATTCGACACGCCGCTCGGCGGATTGCGATCGGTGCGCATGACAGACCACGGAGACGACCCCACGATTCTGGTCGGCGCAGCCCGGGGCGTCCACCGGCTCGATGCCGACGGTGCCTGCCGAAACAGCTACCGCTGCGACGCCGCCGAAAACGTCCGGGGCGGCTTCAACGCCGCGACGTTGTCCGGACCCCACGTCTATGCCACGCACTCGGAGATCGGGCTGGTGCGATGGCCGATCGACGATCCGGCCCGGCACGAACGATGCCTGGTCGAGCTGACCGACGGCGCCCGCTCGGTCCGTGACGTGCAGGGCGACGAGGACGGCCGCCTGTGGTTCAGTGTTGACGATCGTCTTGTTTTCTGGGGTCCCGACGACGAAGAGCCGCCCGAGGTTATTCACGCACCGGACCGCCTTACATCGACGGTTGTCTGTGATGGGTCCGTGATGGCCGGCACGGCCGACGGACGCGTGTTGCGCTGGCCGTTGTTCGACCTCACCACCCCGGAGACGATCCGGGGGCCGAGCCGAAATCGCGTGCGATCGATCGCGTGGGTCGCCGGCGGCGGCGTCCCGCGCCTGCTGATCGCCGACGGACGGCCGCAGCTTGATCTTCAGGTGCTCGGCGACGCCTTCTCCGGGGCCTACCGCGCCCGGCACGCCATCCGCTGGGGTCTTGCGGCCGACGATCGGATCGTCGGCGTCGATGAGACACGCGACAAGCTGCTGATCTGGCGCATCGAACGACCGGAAGAACCGGCTGCGACCGTCTCCATCGGCCGTCTCTGCGG
>JBHHVX010000140.1:0-9487 GCA_046754505.1 Phycisphaerae bacterium
CGACGCCAGCCAGCGGTCGGCTTGGCCGGGGGCGTCGAACGGTTCGTTGTTTTCCGCCAGGACGTTGGCCGGAGGGAGGTCGGCCCAGCCCATACCAAGATCATTGTCCAGCGGAAGGTCGAACGCGGCATTGGAGTTTGGCGGCAGCAGATCGCCCCAGATGTCGCGGCGCAACGTCTCCTGGACGGTCCGCACGACGCCATCCGCAACATTGGCCATGCTCGAGTCGCGGCTGTCGTTCGCGACCCGCTTGGCGTCTGTCCGCGTGGCGGCCACCAGGCCGATGCCCACCAGGGCCAGCAGCGTCAGGATCCCCAGCACGAAGATCATCACCGTCCCGCGACGGCGATGGCGGCTCCGCGACACGGTCGGCGGCGGGGTGCCACGGGCAGCTTGCCTGCCCGTGTCCGCGCGGGGCACTATCGGTTGATGCACTGGCGGACAAGCCGCCAGTGGCACCCGTTGGGCCTTGCGGTGACGCCCTGAGCGGATTGTTTTCGGCCAGTTACGCATGGTCCTGGGGGACTCCCTCTTCCCGCTGTCATCGTAGGACCCCGCCAAGCGTCCGGGGAGGGGGGGGACAGTTGTCAGTCGTCAGTTGTCAGTTATCAGCTTTGAGCTTTCAGCTTTCAGCTTTCGGCTTTCGGCTTTCGGCTTTCATCCGGGCAGGGGCACGACGATGGAGAACTCCTGTCCATAACGCCGGATGGCGTCGGGCTTGTTGTCACCGTCCAGGTCGTCGGGGGTGCCGTCCTCGTTCAGATCGACCGTCGTGACTCGGCTGAACCGGTCCAAGCGGTCGTAGACGCGAAATGTGAACCGGAGGGCTTTGGGCCGGAACTGCCAGGTGTCTGTCCGCCAGATAGCCCGATAACGGACATTCCCTCCCGGCGACCACTCAATACCCGAAAAGGCCGCGGTCTCGCCGGCCGGGCTATCCGGGTTATTCAAGTTCGGATTGTGGGTGCCGCTCGCCACCACGCTCCGCATGTGCGACCGGTACTGGACGGCGGCCGGATTCGAATTCGGATCGGGCTTGAGGCCGAACCACCGCGTCCGCAGATCCCCATTGGCCGGATCGATTCGCCGCCCGTCGGTCCACTCGATGCGGAGGTCGGCGACGTGCGCCAGGAAGTTGATGCCGTCGCGGGTGTAATGATCAAATATCGTTGAGTCGGTCGGGTCGCCTGTTCTGGCGAAGGCGTTCGACGCGAAACTCATGGACCAAAGAGGATTGTTTGGCACGTTCAGCAAGTTGACGGGAGCGAGTTGGGAGATCAGTGTTTGCGCGTTGGCAGGCGTGTTCGCGTCTGAGATCACATCCGTGAAGCCCAACCGATATGCGTCCGGCAAAGCCAGATTGTTGCCAACTGGAAAGTCCGCGATTGTCAACGCGGCATTAGACCACACGCCCCACCAGTTGGTCAGGTTCGCGCCACCGGGCAAGGCACCTACCTGCTTCACACCCGTGCCCTCCTCAACACCCAGCAGGATTGCCCGGCGTGAGATCGCCCATTCCGACGCCGCGATGGTCGCGTCGCTCAGAAACACATTGTCGTTCATCGGATTGCCCGCGTTGTTGAGCGTGGTCACCGCCGGCCCGACATAGATGAGGGCTTGCGCGCTGGCGGACGGCGTCAGGTTCGGCACGTTGGGCGCGCCGCGCGTCGGATCGGTCACCGATTCAAACTCGCCCGGCCCGCCGGTGGCGATGAACACCAGCCGGTCGTGGCGGAGGCGAAAGATGGCGTCACCGCCGGAAACCTCTGCACGGACCGTCGTCGGCGGAGGCGACTCGATGATCAACAGGCCCGGCTCGATCTTGGTCAGCAGGTCGGTCACCTGCTCACGAAACGCCGCGGCCGCGCTGAACAGTTCCGCCTGCTGACTGACACGGCCGGCGGCATCGCTGCTGATCTTGAAGACCTGCGACACCATCACGACCACAATCGACAACAGCGCAACCGAGACCAACAGCTCGATCAACGTGAAGCCGGGGCGTCGGTGGGTCCGTGACACGACACTTGTGGGTGGGTGGCATGTGCATCCGCGTAGCGGTGGACATGCGGAACGCCGGCGGCGTCGCCCTGAACCCGTTGCTCTACGCCGGTTTGACGCGCTTCCTCCGATCGCACGCCCACGGCTTCGCCGATGGGCGTGGCACCCGGCGGACACCTCCCCGAACTCGAATCGGTCCCCCACGCTCAGAGGGTGTTTGAAAAGTCGCGACATGTTCAGAGCCGCGACCCTGAGGGAGCGGGCTTCGTGGCCAAACGCGGCCCGCTTCCTGACAGGCGCGGCTCTGAAAAGGCTTGTCACACACCTTCTCGGAGAGGATGGGGCACCCGAGCGGGTCTGATCCGAGCCCGGAGCGCGAGCGACGGGGCGACCACCAAGGAGACTCGGAACGGACGGCGGTCCAACCCCGCGCTGGCGCTTGGGGCTCGGATCGGAACCGCCGATCCGCGCGCGCTCATGCTGGTTGATTGCCTCGTTGCACTTCACAGGTTCATCTTCCATTCAACCAGCGGCGAGTCTTTCCCAAACCGGGCATCACTGGCATTTCCGCCGACCACGGGCGGCGGAAAAACCCACACATCGAACGTGGCGACAGAGCCGTCCGGCAGGTCGCGGATGTCCTCCAACACTTCGATCGCTTTCGGATTCGGATTGGCGTTGCCGCTGGAGTTGAAGCTGTCATACACCGAGGTGACGGTCAGCACGCGGCCGGTCGGCACCGTGAAGGCAGGGTTGCCGACCCAGCCGGCGATCATGATTCTAGACCCCCGCGGCGCCAGTTCGCCGATCCCCTCCGTCGCCACGGCGAGGCTGAGCAGGCGATTGGTGGGAGCGTTGTATCCCACCGTCACGCGCCATGGCACCGGAAGCCGCCGCAGGACCCCGGTAGCAGTCGCCGCCCCGGGGATGGAGAATACATTCTGCTGGACGAACCTGTCGTTTCGCGACTGCTTGCAGATGGCCGCCGCAAACTGAAACGTCCCCGTGGCCAAATGCCGGTAGAAACCGATCCAGGCGAAGCGATTGGGCACTTCCATGAACTCCGAATCGGCAAAGGGAGACATTGTTGGATTCGGCGCAAGTCGGTCACTCAACGGATCGAGGCCGGCGATGATCAGCCCCGCGACGAAGTTACCGCTCGGCTGCCCCCCCAGCCCGCCGGTGCCGGCGACGCCGTTGACACGATCGGCATAGTTGAGGCCGCCGACGAGCATCGCGTCCCAAGTGGTTGCGCCGACCTCCAGGTTCGCCACGGGGAGCGTATACCAAGGAGAATCCTGCCCCGCCGACAGGTTTGGATTCACCCACAACTGCGATCCGTCAAACCGGCTGTGCAGCACCGCCTTGGCCTTGTTGATCAGTTCGATCGCCCGGGCGTGCTCGATGTTCTCTTTGTGCTGGGTGATGGCGACGGGAAAGATCGCCGCCACCATGATCAACCCGACGCCGAGAATCCCCACCGCGATCATCAGCTCCAACAGCGACAACCCCCGCCTTCTCGCTGTCTTGCGTCGGCATTCCGCATGGGCACGACCGCGCGGGCTGAAGCCCGCGGCTCGTCGCGCCGCGTGGCTGGGCGGCGCCGATCGATTCGAGGTGCGTAGGGCGGGCACTGCCCGCCTTCTCGCGCGCAAGGGGGTCGCTGCGCCGCGACGACCCCCGCCGATGGTGGTGGGCTGTGCCCACCCTACGGCCCGTGCGGCCCTGCGATCATATGGTAATGCGATCTTGTGCGTGGCCATTCTACGATGCCTCCGCCAGTTCCTGAGCCGAGAAGCGGTTCAGGATGATTGTGTCGGCAAAGCCGGCCACGTTGAGATCCGGAAACAGGTCATCTTCCGGCGGAACCGTATGCCGCAGCCAATCGTCCACCAAGTTCTGCGGCGTCGGATTGACGCCCAGCCTATCGCGCATCCGCCGGGCGTCGGAGATGACGAAGCCGACCGCCGACGTGATCGGTGTGTCGCCGGGATTGCCGCCGTGGACCAGGACATTGGACACGCTGGGGTCCGGATCGGTCAGGATCGCCAGGTCCGGCTGACCGTCCGGCAGGCGGTTCGGATCGGATCGCTGATTGATGCCGTCTCGGAAAAGATACGACCGGGACCGGGTGGCGATCCGTCGCGTGCGGGTCACCAGCCGGCCGGACGCGTCGAAACACAGCGCCGTCCACGTCAGGTTGTCCATGTCTCGCTCGGCGGCGGTGTTTGTCGACGGATTGCCGAGCGGGTCCACAGAAAAACCGAGACGAAAGTCGTAATCAATCGGATGGACGGCCACGCGCGGCCGGCCACTACCGTCGACGGGAAGCCGGGCGCCGCTGTCGAAGACCGGCGCGAACGCGTAACCGTCGCCCAGCGTGTCGCTCAGCGGGTCCCACTCGCCGCCCTGCGCCGGCGGGTTGGCGTGCCACAACTCGATCTGCCCGCTGTACGGATTAACCACCATCATCGTCTCGATCTCGTTGGCAATTGCATAACTGCGGGCGAGCTTGGCGGTATTGACCAGCGTATTACGCGCCAGGGAGAGGATGCTGCTGTCGGTGGCCGAGCGAAACGCGAGCGTGACGACACCGAGAATGACCGCGATGATCGAAACGACGACGATCAGTTCGATCAGGGTGAAGCCGTGGACCTCGACACGCGTAGGGCGGGCACTGCCCGCCTTGTCCCGTGCTGGGACGAGATTCCCATCTCGTCCCGAATCTCGCGGGAATCCTTTCCCGCAGCCCGTGGGAAAGTATCCCCCACAGAGCGGGCGCGAGAAAGGATTCTCGCACCAGCGGGCAGTGCCCACCCTACGACGCTCGCACGGCCGCGCGGGCTGAAGCCCGCGGCTCGTCGGCGTATGCGGCAGTGTGTGTGGGCCGGTCATCGACATCGCTCCTAGGGCGCCATCTTCACGAGGTTGTCGTCCGCCCGATCAATGTCCAGTTGACTCGGATTGACCTTCCAGACGTTTCCAAACTTCTTGTCGGGGCCGGCCGATTCGATGACGAAACCGACGGCCGTCTGACGAACGGTGTTGACGCCTTGTTGCGCAAAGGCGGGGTTGTTGACGCCTCCGGGGCCGATGCCGGGCAGAAACGCTCCGTAATTGACCGGCAGAAAACCCTTGTATGCCTTTTGGCTCGCATTCGTTTCAGCGTGCCGGTACACCCAGAAATACCGAAACAGCGTGCCCCACGGATCGACGAACTCGCCGCGGGGCCTGCCGACGGTGCCGCCGAGACCGGGGTAGGGCTCGTCGACGTCGATCTTCTGCATCTCGCCTCGCATTTCATCTGAGATGTATGGTCCCTTGCCCGTCGGCGACGTCAGACCATACAGCAGGCATTCGCCCGCATGGTCGATGTCCGCATCCAAATCGGGGTTGAAGGTCCACACGTTGTTGAACCCGGGGTCCACGTTGAAGGGGCCGAGAGAACCGGTCGCGAAGAGGCGACCCGGGATGAAGTCCGGCCAACCCTTCTCCGCGATCACGACGCCGCCAACCTCCCATCGCGGCCAGAACGAGGCGTATTGCTCGATGGCGTTGGCAATCAATTCCAACTGCTGCTGGGCGGTGGTCTTCTTCATGGCGTTGCGAGCCGCGGACGTGGCCACGATCGCGATGCTGGTCAGCACGGCGATGATCGCGATCACCACCATGAGTTCGATCAGCGTGAACGCCTCGCGCCGAACGGCCAAGCCATGGTGCGAAACGCCTCTTTCTATGCATATCTGCGACATATTTTCGTCCGTCCGCAGAAGGCGATCCTCGATAATCACCGCGCCCGCTCAGCGATGCCCGACGATCAACCTCCCGCCAAACTGTTGACGAGGCTGACCATCGGCAGAAACAGGGCGACGACGATGAAACCGATGATCCCGCCCAGCGCGATGACCATCACCGGTTCCAAAAGGCTCACCAGACCCGCCACCATCGTCTCGACTTCCTCGTCGTAGTTGTCGGCCACCTTCACCAGCATCTTGTCCAGCTCGCCGGTCTCCTCGCCGACGTCAACCATGTTCACCACCAACGAGTCCACCACCTTCGACGCACGCAGCGGATTGGCGAACGAATCGCCCTCGCGGATCGCGTCATGCACCCGGCCCAGCGCCCGAACGTACATCTCGTTTCCAGAGGTATCCTTCGTGATGGTGATCGCCTCCAGGATCGGCACGCCGGCGGCGATCAACGTTCCCAGGGTTCGCGTGAAGCGGGCCACCGAACTCTTGGTCAGGATCGAACCGAGAATGGGAATCTTCAGCTTGGCCACGTCGGTGGCGTAGCGTCCCCCTTTGAACTGCCGGATGACCTTGTACAGAATGAACACCCCGATCGGCGAGCCAAGCAGAAGAACAATCCCAGGCACCACCATCTCCTCGTACTCGCCCGGAGCGATCTCCTTCTTGCCGATCATCCAGTCGGAAAACCCCATCAGCATCACCGTCGGTGTCGGCAACTCGGCGTCAAAATCCGAAAAGATGGTCTTGAACTTCGGAACCACGAAGTAGATGATGCCCGCAACGATGGCCGAGGCAAAGCTGATGACCGCAATCGGATAGATCATCGCACCCACAACCTTGCGCTTGAGCCGCTGCGTCTTCTCCATGAAGTCCGCCAGACGCTGGAGGATGATGTCCAGAACACCGCCGGCCTCGCCCGCGGAGATCATGTTGCAGAACAGGCGGTCGAACGCCTTGGGATACTTGGACATCGCCTCCGACAGCGTCGCGCCACCTTCGACGTCTTCCGCCACATGCCGCAGCGTCACCCGGAGCGGACCAGGCTTTTGCTGCTGCTCAAGGATCTTCAGCGACCGGAGAATCGGCAGACCGGCATCCATCAGCGTGGACAACTGCCGCGTAAACTGCGTGAGCTGCTTGGTGGAGACGCCGCCCATGCCGCCGGACTTGCGCTTGCGCGCCGGCGCGCCCGGCGCGGCTCGCTTCTTCGCACCGCCTTTTTGCCGGACCTTCGTCGGAAAGTATCCGAGGTTGCGGATCTTGGTGATCGCCTCTTCAGAGGAGACGGCGTCTACCTCGTCCTTGACTTCCTGCCCCGACGCATTCATCGCTTCGTATTGGAATGTGGGCATCGCTCTACGCTCCTGAACTCAAACCCCGCTCGACGATCCCGCCCGCCGCCGGAACGCCCGATAAACACGACCCGGCCGGGAGTGCGCACGGCCTGCCTCTCTCTCGTTTCGAGCCGCCGCATTATTCGGATTGCCAACGTGTCCGGCCACCTGCGATGGCCGCGCACCGGCACGGCAGTCGACCCTAACCGTCGTAAACACAACCCACAAACAGCCTCCCACCATACGGGATATGCGGCCTCCTATTGCGAACGAGACAGGACCCCGAGTCCGAAATCCACGCCGAGACCACATGCCCCAGGTCGCCGAGCACGTGCATGAATCCGCTCGTGCTATCCTTCATGCCTTGCCGGGCAGGCCGGTTGGTGCCATGCTATCGCTCGCGTCCCGCAACCACGGGCGGACAGGAGTCTCGAGCGTCAGATGACCGCCATTCAAACGACCCGCCGCGTGTTTCTATTGGGAAACGCCGGCAAGGAACGCGTCCCGGCAACGTTCGAGATGCTGCTGCGCTGGCTGGATGGGCTGGGCGTGCTGGTGGGCTCGAACCTCACCGGCGAGCCGGAATCGATCAACGAAGTCCACGCGGACCTGGTGATCGCCCTCGGCGGAGACGGAACAATCCTCTCGGCCGGACACGCCATGAATTATCGCCAGATTCCGATCGTAGGCGTCAATCTGGGAAAACTTGGCTATCTCGCCGACTTCTCGGCCGAGGAACTCCAGCAGAAGTTCGACGAGGTTCTGCACAACGGAGAACTCCTCAGCCGGCGAATGATCCTGAACGTGATCGTCGCGGAGCCCGGGGGTGCTACATGGCGGGGAATCGCGATCAACGATTGCGTGATTCGCGCCGGCACGCCTTTCCGCACGGTGCGACTGTCCGTCGCCATCGACGACCGCCCCGTCACAACCATCGTCGGCGATGGTCTGATCGTGGCCACGCCGACCGGCTCGACGGCTCACAACCTCGCCTGCGGCGGCCCGATTCTGCAACCCGACATCGAGGCCATCATCCTGACGCCGATGGCTCCGCACTCTCTAACCCACCGCCCCGTCGTCATCGGCGCCGCCAGCCACATCGACGTGACGGCCATGGAGACCAACGAAGGGACCACCGTCGTACTCGACGGCCAGATCATTCGCTCCCTCCCGGCCGGAACCCGAGTGTCGATCCGTCGCGCACGGGAACGGTTTCAGCACGTTCGCAATCCCGACCGAGCCTCTTGGGATACGCTGATCAACAAGTTAAAGTGGGGTCTTCAACCGGGCACGCACACCTGAACGTCCCGGTCGAACCGCCTCTCTCTGCGACGCCCGCGGCCGTCCCGTAAAAAAAGGGCGAGGCCCGACAATCTCTCGATCGCCGGGCCTCGAAAAAACTGGCACTAACCTACTCTCGCCCGCTTGGACTACCATCGGCCCCATGGACTTCACTTCTGAGTTCGGAATGGGATCAGGTGTTTCCCCACAGGTATCGGCACCAGCACGACCGCGACCGCCCTCTCGGCCGGCCGCGGCAATCCGTGGTAGACCGGGACGCCGAGGCAACCGCGTCCTGTAAAGAACGCCGGTCAGCCTGCGCCGCCCGGACTACGGGTAGCTGTGAACAGGTGGAATGCGACGCGCCGCGATCACAGGATCAGCGCCGATGACACTGAAACCGCACGCTGGACGACGACCCGAAGGTGCCGCCACAACGATTCATAGGTGCGGTCAAGCAATCGACCATTAGTACCGGTTAGCTGAGGACATCTCTGCCCTTACACGTCCGGCCTATCAACCTCGTCGTCTACGAGGGGTCTCTCGTCTCCGAAGAGACATCCAAACGTTATCTCCGGGGGGGCTTCACGCTTAGATGCTTTCAGCGTTTATCCTTTCGGTACGTGGCTACCCTGCGGTGCCCTTAGCAGGACAACAGGTGCACTAGAGGTACCTACAACCCAATCCTCTCGTACTAAGGTTGTCTCCCGTCACGTTTGGTGCGCCCACGGCAGATAGGGACCGACCTGACTCACGTCGGTCTGAACCCAGCTCGCGTACCGCTTTAATCGGCGAACAGCCGAACCCTTGGGACCGCCTTCAGCCCCAGGATGCGATGGGCCGACATCGAGGTGCCAAACCTCCCCGCCGCTATGGACGCTCGGGGGAGATCAGCCTGTTATCCCCGGAGTACCTTTTATCCGATGAGCGATAGCCCTTCCACACGGGACTACCGGATCACTAGGGCCTGCTTTCGCATCTGCTCGTTGTGTATAACTCGCAGTTAAGCCGGCTTATACCCTTGCGCTCTACATACGATTGCCAACCGTACTGAGCCGACCTTTGCACTCCTCCGTTACCTTTTAGGAGGAGACCGCCCCAGTCAAACTGCCCACCTAGCAC
>JBHHVX010000141.1:0-9022 GCA_046754505.1 Phycisphaerae bacterium
CCTGTCATATTCGATCTGGTACGTTGTCGCGGACGATGAAGGGCGTAGGATGGATGATGCCCGCTGCGTTCCGGGATGGCCGCTCCCGTCCCGTTCGGCACGATGAACGGAGTTGTCGATTGTTTGACGAAAGGGATCACACCATGAGTCTTGCCCGCCTTGCAACAATGTTCGCCGTAGTCGGTTCGCTGTCTGCTTCATTCGCAAGCGACGTTGGGGCACAGTCATCGTCGCCGAGCTTGATGGCGGCCGATGCTGCTCAACCTCAGCGTGCCGCCACACCGCGGACCCATCAGCGGGCGGAACGCTATCCGGCCCTGTCTCTCCGGTATGACGGTGAGGACGAACTGGCCCAGGACACGATCACCGAGACATACGACGAGCACGGGTTTGGACGGGAGCGAGGGGAGGACGAGGTGGCGGCGCGGCAGTCGATCGACGCGTTTTCGTTGATCGAAGATGGTCAACCGGGTTCGCCGGGGGCATTTGAGATCCAGTTCGACCTCGACTGGGACACCCGTTCGGATGAGCACGATCCGATCACGCTCGAGACGGAATTGAAGTACACGTTGGATGGAAGCGATTTCCTTCGAAACATGAAGCTCACCTTGGATGTGCCGGTGGAAATGGGCCTGGGCGGCGTGGACGGAAATGCCGATCTCGAATTTGGCTGGCAACAGCGATGGGTGAGTGAAGAGGGCATGATGCCGACACTGGCCACGTTGGCCGTGATTCGGATCCCGTCCGGTTATCACTCGTCCGGCCTGGACGGCACCTTGACGGGGATCGTCGCGAAAGATGTCGGCCCCGGCACGGTGTACCTCAACGGATTTGTCAAAACGGCGAACGGTGACAACGTCGAAGATCTCCGCCATTTTCAATGGGGCGCCGCGACGGGATACAAATGGCGGATCAACGAGCAGTTCGCTTTGATCGGTGACTATGTGATCAACTCATCCGAGGAGAAGGGGCACGGCAGCATCAACCTCATCGAGTTCTCGGGGGAGTACCATGTGAACGAACATCTGACTGTTGGTCCGGGGATCTTCATCGGGCTGGACGACAACGAAGAGACACCGAACATCGGCGCCGGCATCCGTGCGAGCATCTCGTTCTAATGGAGAACGCGCGGCACACGATGTGCGTTGCTCGGTTCGGTATGATGGACAAAGCACCAGGATTTCCCTCACAAAATCCATGGGTGGCTGTTCGGTGGGCTGGTCTTCGGTGATATCAGCCAGGCCACGTGTGGCTTCCCCCAGGGGCGCTTTACAGGCCCTCTGCCTGGAAGATGGGTGCGCCACAGCCCCATGATTGGATCGACAGGTTCGCTTGTGCGCTGCATCGCCATGATTCAACAGAGAGTCACGCAACCCTCAAGCATCTCTCCATGCCGAACGAGCGAACACGTTGTGTGCCCGATCCGGTTGATCCGTCTGTGTGCCATCGGCCTGCTGGTCTTCACCGGGTGTGTGTCGGTCGATCCGCGCCCTGATTATCAAAACACGAGCCGGATGGTCACCGAGCGCACCGGCACGGACGAAGTCTACGAGCCAGGCATCGAACCGCTGATCGAGGGGAGGATCAGCGACCTGTTGAAGGGCGGCCTGACGACGTGTGAAGCCGTGCGGGTTGCGCTGCTGAACAATCGGCAGTTTCAATCCCGGTTTCAGGAGATTGGCGTCTCGCGGGCGGCGGTCGTGCGATCCGGCCTGCTGAGCAACCCGTCGCTATTCGCCGGCGCGCGCCTGCCGGACGGCGGAGGTCGGTCGAGTCTGACGTTCAGCTTCGCGCAGGAACTGGTCGACCTGTGGCAGATTCCCGTTCGGAAGCGCGTTGCGCAGGCGCAGTTGGATCGCACCGTTCTCACGGTGGTCCGGGGCGCGGTCGACCTGGCAGCGGACGTCAAGATCAAGTGTTATCGGCTTCTGGCGTTGGAGCGGGCGGAGGCGATCGGCCAGGAAAACCTGGAGCTCGCCGAGCGTTCGGTGCAATTGGCGCGGGATCGATTCGACGCGGGCGAAGTCGGCAAGCTGGATGTCAACCTGGCGCGAACGAACCTGCTCGACTTGAAGATCCGGTTGCTGAGGCTGAGGCGAGATCGCGAGCTGGCACGGGCCGTGCTGGCCCGCGTGCTGGGGTTGTCGCGATGGGAGACGCCGTGGACCCTGCGGGATTCGCTCCCGACGCAGCCGTTGCCGGGTGCGGAGAACGCTGCGCTGTTGCGGTTCGCGATGGAAGAGCGGCTGGACGCTCGCGCTGCGGCGAGCCGGGTTCTGGCGGCGGAGGGCGAGATCGCCCGGCAGTCGCTCAACGTGTTTCCCAGCGTCACCCTCGGCGTTGAAGAGGAGCGGCCGGAGCGGCGTGCCCTGCCGGGGCGGAAGATTCTCGCCGACACAGGTCGGGCCTCGATCGCGAATGGCCGGCTGACGGCGCCGGGGATTCAATCACGCGGCGAGCGGAATCTCGAGCGGAGGCAGATCATCGACTCACTGCTGGGGCCGACGCTGTCGCTGACGCTGCCGATCTGGCACCAGAACCAGGCCGAGATTGCCAAGGCGCGTTTCAAGGCGGAGCAGGCCCGCAAGGGCTATGAGGATCTTCTCGACTCGGTGGCCGAGGGCATTGCAACCTCGACGGCGACGGTCCGGACGGCGGCCGAGCTGGTGCGATTCTATGAGGACCAGTCGTTGCCGCTGGCGCGGGCGAACGTGGAATCGGCCCGCCGGGCGTATGGGGCCGGTGAGCAGAGCATCATCGCGTTGATCGATGCCCAGCGAACGCTCGTCACGCAGCGCCGGGCGTATCTTGACGCGGAGCGAGATTTGGCGATCGGGCGGGCCGAGTTGGAACAAACGCTGGGCGGGCGGATGCCGCCCGCAGGCGAAATCCCGGCGACCGGCAGCGGCGATGAAGCAGGGCAGAAAGCGGGTTCCGATGCAAACGAACGATCTATTGAACCAGATTGTTGATTCCGTGCTGACGTCCCTTGGGATGTTCGTCACGTTTCTCGCCGATTTCGTGCGCCAGCTTCTTGCCGCATTCCTGTTTTGAAGGCGGCGGTGAATCAAGCGGCGCGGCGGCGCGACGATGGTCTTGAGTTTAGATGCTTGGGAATACGCACGTGATGACGGAGCCATGCGAGGCGACACCACTGCCCACCGCGCCGGATACAGTCCAAGGCGATCCGTTCGTCGTTCGACATCGGAAGGGCATCCTGTTTGTCACGCTGGTCCTCTGTCTCGCGGGAGCGTATTCGGCCTACGTCATGCCGGCGTCTGTCTTTCCGCAAACCAACTTTCCTCGCGTTGTCATCCTGGTGGACAACGGTGTGATGCCGGCCGACGAGATGATGGCCACCCTCACCCGGCCGATTGAGGAGGTGATGAAGAATATCCCCGGCGCGATCAATATCCGCTCGGCCACGGGGCGGGGCGCAGCCGAGATCAACGTGTTCTTCAATTGGCGGACCGACATGGTTCAGGCGGAGCTCTATGTGCTGAGCCGCATGTCGCAGATTCGCGCCACTCTGCCGCCTACCGCCCAGGCCGCCGTGCACCGTTTGACCTTCGCCGCCTTTCCAGTCATCGGCATCAGCCTGACCAGCAAGACGCGCAGCATCACAGACCTGTGGCAAATCGCGCGGTACGACGTCATGCCGCGCTTCCTTCGGATTCCGGACGTCGCCCGGATCGCGCTGGTCGGAGGCAGCGTGCCGGAATACCACGTCGTGCTCGATCCGCTGAAGCTGGAGGCCTTTCGGCTCACACCGCGGCAGGTCACCGACGCCATCGTTCAGGCCAACCGTTTCGTTCCCGCCGGCATGCACGAGGAGAACCGGCAACTGTACCTGACGCTTGTGGACGGCCGCGCGACCGATGCGGACGAACTCGCCGACATGGTGATCGGCTGGGCCGGGGCCTCGCCCATTCACGTCCGCGACGTCGGGAGCGTTCGCCACGGCGCCGCCCCACGCTTCAATATCGTTACCGCCGACGGCACCGATGCCGTGTTGCTGAATGTCTATAGCCAACCCGACGGCAACACCGTTGGAATCGCCGACGCTCTGCAAGAAGAACTCAAGCGGCTGAAGGCCGAACTGCCGCCCGATATCCGCCCGGCCTTCTTTTATGACCAGTCGCAGTTCGTTCGCGAAGGGGTGGAGAGTGTCTGGGAGAGCATCTTCATCGGCCTGGGTCTGTCGATCCTCGTGCTCTATGTCTTCCTTCGCAGTTTGGCCACCACATTTGTGACCGCATCGGCGATTCCCATCACCATCCTGGTCACGCTGGCGGGCATGCACCTGTTTGGGATGGGGTTCAACCTGATGACCCTCGGAGGCATCGCGGCCGCCATCGGCATGGTCATCGATGACGCGATCGTCATGGTCGAGGCCATCCACGCCAAGATATGTGCCGGTCACGCTGCGGCAGCGTCGGCGGCGCTGGCGGTGCGCGAGGTGGGTCTGCCGATGGTCGGCAGCACGCTGACGCCTGTCGTCGTGTTTCTCCCATTGACCTTCCTCGATGGTGTGCCGGGTGTTTTCTTCAGGGCGCTGGCCTTGACCATGGTCGTGGCGCTGCTGACCTCTCTGGCCCTGGCGCTGACGCTGTCGCCGACCCTGGGGGCGGCCCTGCTTCGTCCGAGCGGTGGGCCGGCTCAAGACGAACTGGAGCAGGGTGGCCCGGTCCTGCGGCGGCTCATCGCGACATACGAATGGACGGCGCGGCGTGCCCTGCGCCGGCCGGTTCTGTCGACCGTCTGTATTGTGCTCGTCGCCGCGGCCGGCGTCGGGCTGTATTTCCAACTCAACACCGACTTTCTCCCGTCGCAGGACGAAGGGGCGTTTGTGCTCGATTACTTCTCTCGCCCGGGCACCAGCCTGGCGGAGACGGATCGGATGTTGCGCCACGTCGGTCAGATTCTTCACGGCACCCCGGAGATCGAGAGTTACTCTCGCCGGACCGGCGCCCGCCTCGCCCTGGCCCTCGCCGAGCCGAACACCGGTGATTTTCTCGTCAAGCTGAAACAGAAGCGAGACCGAAGCACCGAGGAGGTCATTGCCGATCTGCGCGAAAGGATCCACGCTGCCGAGCCTGCTCTGCATACCGAGTTCCCCGGAGTGCTCGGTGATCTTATCGGTGATCTGACGTGGTCGCCCAACCCGATCGAGATAAAGATCTTCACCAACAAGACCGCCCAACTCGAGCAGCTTGCCTCAAGAATCGCCGAGGCGATCGAGGCCATTCCCGGTGTTGTGGATGTGAATGACGGGCTGGTCGTCGCCGGACCGACACTGAGCTACCGCGTGCGTCAGGCCGAGGCCGCCAGGGCGGGGTTGACCGCGTCGGATATCGGCTCGACGCTGCAGACCGCGATGCTCGGAACGCAGAGCAGCTACGTGCTCGAGGGAGACCGCACCGTCGGTGTTCGCGTGCTGTTGGCGGCCGATCGAAAGAGACGCGAGGCCGACATTGCCGCCCTGCCGGTCCGCTCATCGCGTGGAGATCGCGTCACGCTGGACGATGTCACCACCATGCATACCCTGCCCGGTCGGCTCGAACGACACCGAGAGGACCTCCGCGAACTGATTGCCGTCTCCGGACGCCTCGCCGGCGTCGATCTCGGTAGCGGCATCGCCACCATCAAGGACAAGATCGCCAAGACGATCCCAATTCCGTCGGGCGTCTCGATAGAGTACGGCGGCCTCTACAAACAACAGCAGGAATCCTTCCGCAACCTGACGCTGGTGCTCGTCATGGCGATCTTGCTCGTCTACGGCGTGCTGCTGCTGGAGTTTCGTTCCATCCTGCATCCGCTTGCGATCGTCGGCGGCGCCGTGCTGGCTCTCTTCGGCGTCATCGCCGCGCTGTGGCTGACCGATACCACGCTGAACATCGTCTCCTTCCTTGGGGCCATCATCGGCGTGGGGATCGTCACCAAGAACGGCATCCTGATGCTCGACTATGTCGATCATTTGCGGAGCCGCGGTCTACCGCTAGTCGAGGCGCTCGTGCAGTCCGGCCGCCGGCGCCTGCGGCCGGTGCTGATGACCTCGCTGACCACGTTTCTCGGGCTGCTGCCGTTGGCCTATGGCGTTGGAGCCGGCGCCGACATGCTGCGACCCCTTGCGATTGCGGTCATCGGGGCGCTGTGCATCTCGCTCGCGCTGTCGCTGTTGGCCACACCCGTATTCTATTACGTTTTCATGCGGGCTCTCGGGCTGCACAGACCTGCCGTTCCCGGTGGTACCGTCCTGATTGAGGCGAGAAGATGAAATCCGTTGGATGGCTGATCCTGGCGGTGGTTGTCAGTGCCCCCCTGCTTGCGGCCGGATGCCACCCGCCCCCGCAAGACGGGGAGGCGGACGACCCGCTCGCCCGGCCCGTTCCCGTGCGCGCTGCAAAAGCAACGGTGACCACGCTGCGCCCTTCGATCGAACTGATCGGTAGGACCGTGCCGATACCCGAGCGCACAAGCGAGATTTCGACGCAGGTAGCCGCACAGATTGCGAGCGTCTCGGTCGTTGCGGGCCAGGCCGTTCGGGCCGGCGAGGTCCTGGTGCGACTGGACAGCCGCCGGGCGGAGGCGCGCCTGGCCAGCGCCCGTGCCACCGCGCAGCGAGCGGCGGCGGTGTTGACCAAGCTCGTACAGGGGCCGCGTCGCCAGGCCGTGGAAGCGGCCCGCCAGACCGCACGGCAGTTGACCGCGGTCGCCCGCTCACTCCGCTCGAAACTCGAAGCGCTTCGCCCGCTGTACGAGAAGGGAGAAGTCTCGGCGGTGGTGTTCCGTCAGGCCCGGTCCCGCCTGGAAGCCGCTGAGGCGGAGAGCCTGGCGGCCAAGGCGCGGTTTGAGCTATTGGAGGCCGGCACCCGACCGGAGGACATCACGGAAGCCAAAGCCGCGCAGGCGGTTGCCGACGCCGAAGTCGCCGCCGCAGAGCTTTCAGTTGAGTTTTGTGCGATCGCCAGCCCGATCGACGGCGTGGTCACGCGGCTTGCGGCACGCCGGGGCGCATTCGTCTCGCCGGCCGATCCGATCGTTACGGTCGTCGACTTGTCAGAGCTGTTCGTGCGTGTTCGAATTCCCAACAATTACCTTGCGAATACACGGCGCGGCGCTCGGGCAGACGTGTGGATCGAATCGGCGCGAGATGCCGTTTTTGAGGGGAGCGTTGTTCGCCTCAGTCCGCAAGCCGATCCGAGAAGCGGCAACATCGAGGCATTCGTCTCGATCAAGAACATCCACGACACGCTCCGGCCGGGCCTCGCCAGTCGCGTGCGGATCTGGCGGCCGGAATTGGCGGGTGTGTTGGTCATTCCCGTCGCCGCCGTCGCCGACCGGGACGGCACGCCGGTCGTGACCGTTCTACGCAACAACAAGGCCTACGAGCGGCCGATCCAGCTTGGCGTGATTGCAGAAGATCAGGTGCAAGTGATCGACGGGCTTGAGGAGGGTGATCTGATCGCCACCGAGGGCGGCTACGGGCTTCCCGAAGGCTGCCCAGTTACGATCCTGACGGGTAGCTGATTCGCGGGTCCGCATTCACCCGCGGGGGTCGGTCAGGGCTTGAAGGCGGTGACGACGAGCGTATCGTTTTGGCCGCCGAATCCGAAGGAGTTGCTGAGGCAGGTGCGGACGTCGGCCTTTCGGGCGTGGTTGGGGACGTGGTCGAGGTCGCAGGCGGTCGCGTGCTGTGCCGAGAGTTCCTTCTCGGCGCTTCTGCTGAGAGGATTCCTATCCTCTGTGGCGCGAAGCGCGGCCGAACCCAATCCGCGAAAAAAGGCCCCGGGCTGACCTTGGACGGGGCCTTGGTGGATTGTCGGCTTGATGTCGGTCAACGCGGCCATCAGAAAGACATGGGAACGGATTCTCCTGGCGGATGGGACCGAGAAGGGAATCTCGGTCCAGCACGGGATTGTCGGTCCAGCACGCGCAAGCAATCCACAAATGACTGAATAGCCGGACTACTCACCACGCCGTCGCCGGCGCATCCAGCCCAGACCGAGCAGCATCAATGGCGTCATGATTCCCGTGCCCATGCCGCACACCCCGCCGCCGCAATCGTTGGCAGGCTGGCCTGCCGGCGGTGGCTCACACACGTCCCCGACGCCGTTGCCGTCGCTGTCGGCCTGATCGGCATTCGCAACCGCCGGGCAGTTGTCGTTGCAGTCCGCAACGCCATCGCTGTCCGTGTCGGTGTCCGGCGTGCCACAGCCGCAGACGCCCGGAGCGATCTTGTTGGGATCATTCGGGCAACCGTCGTTGCAATCGGCCGTGCCATCACCGTCGGTGTCCACGTCGGATACGCCACAGCCACAGATGCCGGGCGCGGTTTTATTGGGATCGTTCGAGCACCCGTCGTTGCAATCGGCCGTGCCGTCGCCGTCCGAGTCCGTGTCCGCAACACCGCAGCCGCAGGTACCGGGGGCGGTCTTGTTGCCATCACTCGGGCAGTCGTCGCAATCATCAATCGTGCCGTCGCCATCGCTGTCCGCCTCGCACTCGTCGGGGATGCCGCTGGCGTTGCAGTCCTGGCTGGTGCCGTTGGCGATGTCGGTGTCGTCGAATATGCCGTTGCCGTTGCAGTCCGGCGGCAGCAGGAAGACGTACGCCGCGCCCCGGAACTTGTAGCACTGTTGTCGGCTTGGTTGCCGTTTACGCCCCCGGCGTTGCTGCCCTCGCCAGGCGCCCCGACCACCACCGTGTCGCCCGAGACGGCCACCGAGCGGCCGAACCCGTCACCACTCTCGGTGTTCGAGGCCTTGAGGTAGGCCTGCTGGGCGACCGGGTCGATGGTCAGGGGGGTAGCGGGCGCCGCGGTCGTCGATGCTTAGCACCAGGGCCGCGGGCGACGCCTCGAACCAGGCCGGCAGGGCCACGCCGTCGGCATCGTGCACCGTCAGGCCGTGGTAGTTCACCACCGCCGCGCTCGAGCCGTTGACGAAGGTCACGTCTCGGCCGCCGGCGCTGACCCGCGGGCGCAAATCGCCCCGCACGGCGAGCGTCAATTGCAGGGGTG
>JBHHVX010000142.1:0-8937 GCA_046754505.1 Phycisphaerae bacterium
TCAGCCATCAGCCATCAGCCATCAGCCGTCAGCCATCAGCCATCAGCCATCAGCCAATCGACAATCGACAATCGACAATTCTCAATCCCCTCGATCCCTTGTTCCCTTGTTCCCTTGTTCCCTTGTTCCCTTCGTCCCCTCATGGCTCCGTCGCTCCGTCGCTGTCTTGACGTTTCAACGTTTTGACTTTTTGACGTTTTGACTTTTTGACGTTTTGACTTTTTGACGTTTTGACTTTTTGACTTTTTGACGTTTTGACGTTTTGACGTTTTGACGTTTCCGCCGGGTGCCACTGGCGGCTTGCCCGCCAGTGCCTCGTGATTCGCCGGCCCGCCGATTCCGCCGTGGCCGCAAGCGTCAAACGTCCGCGCGGAGGTTCCGCCGAACGATCTCGGCGTTGCGTTTCCACATCTCGGGCCGGGCGCGGGCGGTGGCCTTGTTCTCGACGCGGGTCTTGTATTCCGACCGCGTCTCAGCCAGCAGGTCGGCGAGACGCGGGCGACCGGCCTCGGCCGAACCGGCAAAGCGCGGCTCGGCCGCCGGCGCGACGCGACGGTTGAATGGACACACCGTCTGACAGACGTCGCAGCCAAAGACCCAGTCGCCCATCGCGGCGGCCAGCGCGGGGGCAATCTCGCCGCGGTGTTCGATGGTCAGATAGGAAATGCAGCGCCGGGCGTCCATGGCGTAGGGCTGCGGAAACGCCCCCGTCGGACAGGCCTCCACGCACCGGGTGCACGTTCCGCAGTGGTCAGGCTCGGGGGCGTCGGGCGTCAGCGGCAGATCGGTGATGATCTCGCCGAGGAAGAAGAACGAGCCGAGCGACGCGTTCAAGACCATGGTGTTTTTCCCAATCCACCCAATGCCGGCCCGCGCCGCCAGTTCACGCTCCAGGATCGCCGACGTATCCACGCACACACGGGCGTCGAAGGGGCGATCGATCGCCCGACGCATCCGGCCAACGAGGCCGTCGAGTTTCTCACGCATCACGACGTGGTAGTCCTCGCCCCAGGCATACACGGCCACGCGCCCACGGGCAGCCCCATCCGCCGGCTCCTCGATAGAGGCATCGGCGGGCTGCCGGTAACACAGCGCGACCACGATGACGCTCCGGGCCGCCGGCAGCCACGCGCGGACGTCGATACGAGATTCGACGTGTCGATGCAGATAGCCCATCGTGCCCGCGTAGCCCCGGCGGAGCCACGCGCGCAAGAACTCCCCGCGGCCGATCGGCCCGGCCGGCGCGATGCCGCACCGATCGAAACCCGCCGCCGCCGCCGCCCGCCGGATCACGTCGCTCGTCTCTCCCGCTGTCATGGCCGATCGCCATCATAGCAACATCCGCACCGCCGAATGAGTAGGACCGCACTTGTAGGGTGGGCACTGCCCACCTTCCGCCTGGCGGGCAATGCCCGCCCGACCCATCTGGCTGGCAAACAGCCAGTGCCACCCGGCCGCCGGCAGAGGCCGGAAGCGCGGCCATTGATCCATTCGCCGAAGGGCTGCATAATGGAGAAGCGCCGGTTCACAGAAGCGGCCGGCCGAAGAAACCCATTATCTCGAGAGGACGCCGCGTATGGGAGCCACCGTCGACGCGCTGCACCGCTTGCAGGAGGTCGAGCTGCAACTGGCGGAATTGAAGCGGAAGATCGCACGGAAGCATCGGGCCGTTCAACGACAGGAGGCTCGCAAGTCGGAGATCGAGCGCGAGATCGAAACCCGGCGAACAGATCTGACCAAGACCCGGATCGAGGCCGACCGGCTCGACGTCGATATGCGGGCTCACGATGAATCGATCGCCAAGCTGCGGCAATCGCTCAACCTGGTCAAGACCAACAAGGAATACTCCGCGATCCTGACCCAGCTCAATACCGAAAAGGCAGACAACGGCAAGGTCGAAGAGCGGGCCATGGAGCTTCTTAACCAGATCGACGCCAGGCGGACACAGATATCGGAAACCGAGGAACGCCTCCAACAAGAAATCGCCAGGCTCGACACGTTGAAAGCGGCCGCCGCCGAAACCGAGACCAAGGCCCGCGGACGCCTCGATGAGTTGACCGCCGAGCGAGACGGCGCCGCCGAGGCCGTGCCGGCCCAGGCGCTCGAAATCTTCAATCGCGTCGCGGGAAAAAACGAGGGCGAAGCCCTGGCCAAGGTGGTCCGGACCCACCCCAAGCGTTCCGAGTACGCCTGCGACGGTTGCAACATGTCGATCACCATCGAGCAGGTCAACGCCATCATGTCGCGCGACCAGGCGGTCGTCTGTAATACCTGCGGGCGAATCCTTTACGTCGAATCGCAGCCGACGTCACACCGCTAGCCCTTGCCGGAGCGTACGCCTCGCCGCAACCGATTGTTGATCATGTGCCTGACCATCCACATTGACGGAGGCAGCCGAGGCAACCCGGGGCCGGCCGGCGCAGGCGTCGTCATCCAGGGACCGGACGGCACGCCCCGACTCGAAGCCGGCTACTTCCTCGGCCCCATGACCAACAACCAAGCCGAATACACCGCCCTGATTCGGGCACTCGAGGCCGCGCAGGCCATGGAAGGACGCAATCTGAAGCTGATCTCGGACAGCCAGCTCATGGTTCGCCAGATCAATGGTCAATACAAGGTCAAAAATCCCGGCCTGCGGCCCCTGTTCCAAACCGCCATGGCCCGACTCTCCGAGTTCAAACGATGGAACATTCGACACGTCATGCGCGAGGCCAATCAGCGAGCCGACGAGTTGGCAAACGTCGCCATGGATGCCCGCGAAGACGTGATCGAAATCGGATCGGATGGCCCGCCGACACCCACACCCGGCTCGCGGGATTCGGCGCCGCCCACTGCAACGATCGAGACGCCGGTCGTCGTCGCGGTCTGCGTCCGATCGCCGGACGCCGACGCCTGCCCCGTCCCCTGCCCACGGAAAAGCGAGTTCTTCTTCAGACAGACCCTCCCCGCCGGCGTCTGCATCGGCGTGGCCGGCAACCTGCTCGCGGCAGTCGACACGGCGGCTTCCGATGGAAATACCGTGAATGTGCGATGTCCGCGCGAAGGCTGCGGGGCAACGTTTGAAGTCCGCCTTGCCTGAGGGCCTCCGCCGGCTTCGAGCCAGTGTCGATCACGCAAATCGAGACAGACCAAATCTTATTGCCCGTACGCCGCGTCCAGTATCTTGTCCAGCGCCTGGTCGAGGTCCTTCTGCCCGTTCCGGAACCACCTCGGAATGGTCTTGCCATTGGCGTAAATCGTCGGAATCTGGGCGCGGTAGAGGCGGGGCTTTCCCGCCCGGGCGTCCTCGTCAATGGCGGCCGCGACCTCCGGCGTGTCCATCGCCTGAAACAGGGCGTCGACATCAAGGCCGATCTGAGCCGCCGCCGCCCGTAGCGTGTCGTCGCTGAATCCGGCCTGATGCTCAAACAGCCACACATGCATCTTCCAGTGGGCGTCAATTCCGCCGAGCAGACCGGCGCCCTCCGCGGCACGCGACGCCCGGCAAGAGAGCGGATAGGCCGTGCGCGAAACAACCGGATTGCAGGTCTGATCGAACGGAAAGTGCCGGAATGAATACTGAACGTCCGGCTTGTCCTTCATCCACGCGCGGATCAGCCGGTCGGCGCGGGCGCTGTAGGGCTCGAGGTAGTCGCCCCATACAACGATCTTGACCCTGGCGTCATCCGGGCCACGCGGCCAGGCGTGCCCGTCCGGCGGCGTGGGGCGGGCATACTGGTCCCGCCAGTCGGAGATATACTTCTCAATCGCCGGCGGCGGATGATCGTGCTCGGCCGTCATCGGCGGCGGATTCGCGGCGAGCACCTTGTCGACCGCCCGTATGACCGCCTGCCGCGCGAAGACGCCCTTCAACTCGATCCCGTTGATGAAGACCATCGGCGTGAAATGCAGGCCGAGCCACATCGCCTCGTCTATATCCTGATGAATGTTCGCCAGCGTGTCATCAGTGGGGAGAATGGCAAAGAACTCGTCCTGATCGATGCCCAACTCGGCAAGGTACTCCAGCAGAGGGGCCTGGCTGTAGTCGCCCTTCAGATCGAACAACCACTGGTGCATCTGCCAGAACGCATCGTTTCCGGCAAGGAGGCCAACCGCTTCGGCGGCCTGGGCCGCCCAGCAGGCCGCGGCATGGAGAGTCGCCGACATGTTCGGGTTGCATCGCTTGTCCATCGGAAAGTGCTTGATCGAGAGAGACACACTTGTCCATTCCGGAAACTTCTGACGGACCTCGCCCTCGATCCGCTGGCAGTCCTTGCACTGATAGTCGGTAAACATCACGATCCGGACAGCCGCCTTTTCGGGACCCAGTCGCCACCGGCCCGTGAACGCCCCGGTCCACGGCTGATCGGGAACATCGGCATCGAGCTGTTGGGTGTCTGTCACCGCTGTGTCGGGCCCCGCGTCAGCGTGGTCCGCCGGGGTCGGCTCGGAAGTCGGCGCCGGCGCCGCGTCGCGGCCGGAGGCGGCCTGTTCGCGAGCGGCCGTGACCATCTGCTGGGTGGACTCCTCAAACTCGGCCTCCTGTTTCGCCTGCACGACCGCCCGCGTGCGGGATTCCGCGACGTACAGGCCCGCCGAGGCGACGATGAACACTACGGCCGTAGTGATCACCGGCCGCAAGACCGCAAGGGACACACCGCATTTCCGCGTGCGTTCCATGAGCAGCCAGAACGCCAGGTTGCCGGCGTGCGTTCCGAGACAGTATTTACACAGGTGCTGCTCGAGGATGAGAATCGCAACGAACCCGATCGACACCAGCGCCCCGAACCGGATCAGCATCCGGAAGGGCATCGACAGGCCCCGCCGAGACGACACCCACGCCACGAGCAACCCCACGAAATACGCCAGTCCCAGGAACGACACCGGCCACATCCGCGGACGCCCGTCGGCGAGGTGGCCGCCAAGTGGAATATTGCCCCACTTGCTGTTCGCCGCCGCGGCGCACGCGCTGCCCTCACCGCAACCCGGCAGATGCAGGCCCCACAAATGGTGCGCCACCATCACGCCCGACATCACGACGCAGAAACCGATGAGCACGATTCCCACGACGAAGACGCCGTCCGACACCGAGTTGTCCCCGCCGGCGGCGCGAGCCGTCGTGCCGCTTGCCGGGCGGGCACCTCCCTTACGCTTTGTTGTGGCGTGCTTGCGGGCCATATGGGCTTAATATAGTCCAATGCGACGATCGATCAATGTGCCGCGGCCCACCCGCAGCCTTCATTCCCCGCCGGAACGAGAATCTCGCTGGAACGAGAATCTCGCTGAAACGAGAATCCCGCTGCCCGCTGGAACGAGAATCCCTTCTCGTTCCACGTCCACCACACCCCGCTGGAACGAGAATCCCTTCTCGTTCCACATCCACCACACCCCGCTGGAACGAGAATCCCTTCTCGTTCCACGTCCACCACAGGAATCCGTGGTGTGTCTGGCCCGTTGGCCTTGCCGTTTGGCGGCCGCGCTATAATAAGGCCGCAGAGCGGGCCAGGCGGCCGCCCGGGGGCTTGCTCCCCGGGAGGAAAGTCCGAACTGGACAGGGCGCGGTGATGGCTAACGGCCACCGGCAGTGATGCCAGGGAAAGTGCCACAGAAAACACACCGCCGATGGAGGCCGCAATCCGGCGCGGCCCGCCTCTTCGGAGGACGGACCTCGCCACGCGGCCTCACAGGTAAGGGTGAAATGGTGCGGTAAGAGCGCACCGCGCGTTCGGTGACGAACGTGGCAGGGTAAACCCCACCGCCAGCAAGCCCACATAGGCGGCGAGCGGCCGGTTTCGGCCGGCCCGCGAGGCGGCCCGTCTCGCGCGGAAGCCCCCGGAGACGGGGACCCCCGCAACGCCGCGGGTAGGGTGCTCGAGCCGACGGGTAACCGCCGGCCCAGAGAAATGGTCGTCGCCTCCGATTCGGAAACGGACCGGAGGAACAGAATTCGGCTTACCGGCCCGCTCTGCTCTGTTTGTTCGCGCGGGTGCCCCAACTCGTCGTCTCGCTTGGACATCGCGCAAAAACAAAACCATCGACCGCCTGGCTTGGCTGCCCCGCTGGCTTTGCCGTTTGGCGGACCTGCCATCTACCTCGTTCTTGCGCCGCTCCTCATCGCCGCTTGCAGCGTCAGCACCGTCAGGCCCGTGACGTAATCCGGATCCGACTCCAGCCACCGCTCCCGGTCGTTGATCCAGCTTCCGTCGGGCTTCTGGAGGGCCATCAGCTTGCGGCACAAATCGATTCGCCAGTTGTGCGGTTGCCCGGCGGCGTCGGTGATGACCGGCTCGCCCCACGCCCGAAGCGCCCGCGCGAAGACGTGATAGTAGTAATACAGCCCCTCGCGCGATCGCCGGCCGGGCAGGTTCGGATTCACGTCAAGCGTGTAGTGTCGCCGAATCCAGCCGAGGGCCGCCTTGATGCGGGCGTCGTCGCGATCCACGTGGGCGTACAACAGGCTCTTAAAACCGGCATAGGTCATCGAGCCGTAAGTCCGATGTCGGGCAACGCCCTCCGCCGTGTCGCGGTCCGCCTTGGATTCACCGCCGGCGTTCGGGCTATAGATAAACCCGCCGTCGGTGGCGCCCCGGGCAAACGGCAGATCGTTCGTGCTTCCGAGCATCTGGCACCGCGAGACAAACTTCAGCGCCCGCCGATAGACCGGGTCGGACGCCGGCAGCCCGCTCTCGTGCAGGGCCTCGAGCATCATCTGCGTGTTCGACAGATCGGGCCGTTTGTTCTTGCCATACCCCGCGCCGCCATACCACGCATGGCCGGCATCAATCGACTCGCCGGCGTCATACTGCAGCGTCGCCAGATAACGCTGGGCGCCGGCGATCGGCGCCCGCAGCGCCGGATCATCCAGCCCGGCCAGCAGCATCAAAACGACAGACGTCTGATAGTTGCCGATGTTCCGCGTGCGATCATAAATGCCCCCGTCGGACTGCCGATATTTCAGGATCGCGGCCACCGCACGCTTCACGACCGGGTGTTCGGGACCATACGCCTCGTCCTGCGCAAAGGCCCGCGTGACGATCGCCGTCACGGCCGGGCCATAGCGCGCCGTCCAGCCGCCCTCGGCATTCTGAGTGCCCTTCAGAAAAACCAGCCCCCGCCGCACGGCCTGTTCCGTTCGCGAGGCCAGTTCCCGTGGCAAAACGCCCGGCCCCGGCTTCGGCCGCTCGGCCCCGACGCCGGCCATCGGCCCGAGCGCGACCACGACAACAACCGCCATATAACGACGGATTACTATATTCATAGCTGAATCTCCGGCTGTGATTTCCTGTCCGGCAGCGCCCTTACCGGAAGTATAGCAGAAAGTTATGACGCGGCCGCCCCATCGCCCCACACCCGTTGACGCCACACGCCGCGTGCCCGTAGCATATCATCGCACCGGACGATTGTTCCCGCGTCCGCTGTTTCGGTCAACATCCACTAAGGCATCGCGTAGGAATAGAATGATCGACCGCGTGGGTTGGCTGCCCCGCTGGCTCTGCCGTTTGGCGGGCCTGCCACTCACCTTGTTCTTACGCAACTCGTAACAGTGAGGGTCGCCGATGTCATTCCTGTCCGGCACCGTGAGTTTCTCGCGTTTCCAAATCGTCGGCGGTTCGCCCAAGCGGCTGGACGACGCCCTGATCGACAAGCTTCGCGCCCACGTGATCGGGAACCAACGCCTCGCAACCCCCGATAACGTCGAAGTCGGCTGGATCGGCGGCCATCACCTGCTCGACCTGGCGTTCGACGTCGACAAGAACATCGTTCTTGACTGCCTCCATTTCGGCTTCCGCATCGATTCGGCCGGACTGCCGCCCGACCTGATGCGGGCCTACGTCGAGATGGAGCTTGAGGCCCTTCGCGAAGGCCACGCCGGCGCCAACGGCCGATCCTTCGCCCGCCTGAAACGCGAGGCCCGCGACGCCGCCCGGAAACGCGCCGAACACGAGATCAAAGAGGGGCGATTTCGTCGCCAACGCCATTTCCCTGTCCTGTGGGACACGCGGCGCGACGTGTTATACGTCGGGGCAACGCAGCCGGCCGTGCTGGAGCGCTTGTACCCCTTGTTCAAAGAGACATTCGGAAAACGGTTGGAGCCGCTCACCGCCGCGGCGATCGGCTGCAACGCGGCGGAACGTCGCGGCGCAGCCCGCTTGCTCGAGTCGATCGCACCGGCCCGCTTTGTCAAACATCCCGACGGCAACGGACACGCCGAGGTCTACTGGACCGCCCACAACGCCGACTCGCGCGACTACCTCGGCAACGAGTTCCTCCTCTGGCTCTGGTACACGCTATCGGAGGAGACCGACACGGTCGAGTTGTCGGACAAGACCGAAGTCGCCGTGATCCTCGTCAACCAGATGATCCTCGAATGCCCCTGGGCCGAATCCGGCAAGGAAACAATTCAGGCCGACAGCCCGACGCGGCTTCCCGAAAGCCGCCGCGCCGTCCGATCCGGCAAGCTGCCCCGCAAGGTCGGACTGATCGTCTCGCGCCAGGGCGAACAATACGAACTCGTCCTTCAGGCGGAGACGTTCAGCGTGGCGGCGGGCAAGCTGCCAAAACCCGAGGCGAACGGCAACGGAAACGGCCGCGCCCGGTTCGAGGAGCGCGTCGAGCAGATTCGCCACTTGTCCGCAACGATCGACCTGCTCTTCGATGCGTTCCTGCAGCGGCGTCTGTCATCGTCCTGGCAGGCCGAACAGAACAAGATCACGCGCTGGCTGCGGGACGGATGAGGCATCGCGCAGCAATGGAATGATCGACCGCGTGGCTTGGCCGGCCCGTTGGCTTTGCCGTTTGGCGGGTCTACCATTCACCTTATTCTTACGCGACCCATGAGCGCGCGGACGTGCCGGCTTTTTGACTTTTTGACTTTTTGACGTTTTGACGTTTTGACGTTTTGACTTTTTGACGTTTTGACTTTTTGACGTTTTGACGTTTTGACGTTTTGACGTTTTG
>JBHHVX010000143.1:0-8883 GCA_046754505.1 Phycisphaerae bacterium
GGTCCAGCACTTGGTCCAGCACTTGGTCCAGCACGGGAGGCATGGGTTTTCGCCAACATGCGTATTCGCCAACTGCTGACGTCGGGACGCCCGTGTTTCTCCTTCGAGTTCTTCCCGCCGAAGACGGAGGCGGGGGTTGAGCATCTTCGAGACGCGGTTCGGGCACTTCGGGATCTGAATCCCACGTTTGTCTCCGTCACATACGGCGCGGGCGGCACCACCCGCGATCGAACCATCGAGCTGGTGTCTGAGATTCAGCGGCACTACGGCATCGAGGCGATGGCGCACCTCACGTGCGTGGGGGCCGACCGCGAGGAACTCACCGGCGTGCTGCGGCGGCTCGAAGCGGCCGGGATCGAGAACGTGCTTGCCCTGCGCGGTGATCCGCCGCAGGGCCACGATGCTTTTGAGCCGGTCGAGGGCGGCTTTCGATTTGCCAATGAACTGGTCGACCTGATCCGAACCCAATTTCCCTCCTTTTGCATCGGGGGGGCTTGCTATCCGGAAGGGCACGTCGAATGCCTCGGTCCGGACGCGCGGCGTGACCCGGAGCGGGATCTCGACAACCTGCAGCACAAGGTCGACGCCGGCTGTGAGTTTCTCGTCACGCAACTTTTCTTCGATAACCGGGCCTATTTCGACTTCGTTTCCCGCGCCCGAGCGGCCGGCATCGGCTTGCCGATCATTCCCGGCATCATGCCGATCTCCAATGTCGATCAGGTCCGGCGATTCACCAAGATGTGCGGGGCGTTGCTGCCCGGCGAGTTGCTGACCGAGTTGGACCGGCACAAGGACCACGAGGAGGCGGTGTTATCGCTCGGTGTGGCCTATGCAACGGCGCAATGCCTGGACCTGCTCAGCCGTGGCGCACCGGGGATCCACTTCTATACGCTGAACAAGTCGGCGGCCACGCGGACGATCCTGACCGCCCTGCGAACCATCTGGCCACCGGCCCGCCGACCGGCGTAGCCAGGCACGTCCGGCAATGGCTCGGCAGTCTGTTGCGATGGGGGGCAGGCGGCTCCGGCGTATCGGTCGTGGCGCGGGACGCGTCGATCGAGGTCCGGAACGTTTTTGTAAAGGCGCTCCGGACGTTGGCCGATGCCTTGGCTACCACGGCGGACGCATCGGCGTCTCAGACCCGCGATCCCACAATCCGCTTCGGCATCCGCAAGGATGTCAAGAAGCGGTCTTCCCACCAGGCCGGGGCCGGCCAAGCGGCCTCGGCTTTTTTTGCGCGCGGAGCGCGGCCGCGGCGAGGATCGCTCTCGGCGCACCGCGCCATCGAGGCCGGACGGTCGTATGATGCCGATCGATCCGGCCGGCGCGGGCCGGCGGATGGTCTATGACGACATACCTTTCGTTGGCACTGTTGGGACTGCTCGGAGGAGCGAGCGGCGGGCTTCTCGGGATGGGCGGCTCGATCGTGATGATCCCGGGGCTGGTCATGTTGCGCGGGGGCGAGGGGCAGCATCTTTACCAGGCGACGGCGATGGTGGCGAACTTTTTCATCGTCGCGCCCGCGGTCTGGCGTCATCGGCGGGCTGGTGCGGTCATGGGGTCGGTGGTCCGGTGGACGATTCCGAGCGCCGTGGTCGGCGCGGTGGCGGGCGTGTGGCTGAGCGAATTGGCGATCTTTCGCGGGGCGGGGAAGGGATACCTACAACTCGGATTTGCGGGATTCATGGTATATGCCATGGTCTATAATATTCTCAGGCTTCGGTCGAAACGCCCCATGCCACCACCCGGCTCGGCGGGCCGGAGCGCGAGGACCGGAGCCATCGCCGCAGGTGCGGTGGGACTGCCGACCGGGCTGCTGGCCGGACTGTTGGGGGTGGGCGGCGGCGTCTTCGCCGTCCCGGCCCAACAGATATGCCTCCGGATCCCGCTCGCCAATGCCATTGCGAACTCGGCCACAACAATCCTCTTCTCGAGTGTCGTTGGGGCGGTCATCAAGAACGGCGGGTTGGCGGAGCACGGCTACACCATTCATCAATCGCTGCTCCTGGCGGCGGTGCTGATTCCAACGGCGATGGTCGCGTCGTGGGTGACCGCCGCCCGCGTCCACCACTGGCCCGTCGGTGCCATTCGGCTGGCCCTGGTGATCCTGCTGGTCTATTGCAGCAGCCGCATGGCGCAGACAGGTTGGGGACAGTTGAACGGACGGTCCAATCAGAGCCACGCGCGTCCGCAAGTGGACGGACACAGCGCAGGCCGTAGGGTCGGCGACGTCCGCTCACGGCAACGCGCAACCGCTGCCCGCCCGCTCTCTCACGGTCGCGACTCTGATTCGGCGGCGGCACTGGCCGGGCGAGCGCCTGGCCACATACGGTCGGACGCTTTTCAGAAGCCTTCGGGCAGCTTGAAATCGGCGAGAAAGATCTGGCTGGTGCCGGTCGGGCCGCGCTGGCTGGTCCACATCATCCGCTTGCCGTCGGGACTGATGACCGGCAGCCCGTCGAATCGCGGACTGTACGTCACACGCTGGTGTTTGCCCGTGTCGATATTTAACAGATAGAGCTCGTAATTGCGGTGCCCGTGGAGGCTGGTTGTATAGATGACGGACCGTCCGTCGGGATGCCAGTACGGCGCCCAGTTGACCACCGGCCCGTGGCGTGTGAGTTGCCGCTCACCGGAGCCGTCGGCGTTCATGACAAAGAGTTGCAGGTGGTCGTCCTGATTGCGGTCGGCGCGGAAGATGATCCGGCGTCCGTCCGGAGAAAAGAAAGGCCCACCGTCATAGCCGGGCCGATTCGTGACTTGCCGAACCCCCGAGCCGTCGGCTCGCATCGTGTAGAGGTCGGGGTCGCCGTCGCGGTCGCTGCAGAAGACGATCGATTCGCCGGAGGGGCCGTAGGCACATTCGGCGTCGTAGCCGACCTCTGTGGTGAGCCGGTGGGGGTCGGCGCCGTCGAGACCGGCGGCGAGGATGTCCATGCCGCCAGGCATGCGCCAGGTGTATCGGCTGCCCTCGCGCTGGTAGAAGTTGGGATTGGGCATGTCTGGATGGAGGTAGCTGGAGGCAAACAGGATGCCGGTGCCGTCGGGGCGGAAGAATCCGCAGGTGCAGGCCCCGCCGCCGGGACTGACCTGCTTGAGGGTGCCGGCTTTCGCAGAGCCGTCGCCGGCGAGCTCCAGGGTGTACATCTGATAGCTGGTCTTGCCGGTGGGGTAGGCCTGGAAGATGATCCGGTGCATGTCCGGCGAGAAGTAGGCCTCGCCCGCTTCGGTGATGCCCATCGAGGGGTTCGTAAGTTGACGGACGTGGGTGAGAATGGCCGCTTCGGCGGCGGGCCATTCGGTCTCCGGGGTCGTGTCCTGAACGATCGCAAAGCCGGCCGGTCCGCAGGCCGCGGCGGACAGCACCGTCAACGCGAGGGCGACGAAGATCCGTGTTTGCTGCATATAGCACGCCTCCTTTGGTGCGGCGGAGTATAGGGGAAAGGCCGGGGCGCCAAAACCGGGTCAGGGGTCAGGGACCGGGGATCGGGCGTTGGGAACGGCGGCATGGCGTCTGGAGAATGATCCTCGAAGCGACTGTGCGTGCGGTGCGACTTTCGTGTGAGCACGAAGCACGTCAAGACGCGGCGACGCCGCAGCGAACGGATTCGGAAAGGGTGCGATGAACTCGAACCGCGTCATGCCGCGACAGAGGGGAATTCAAAAAAAATGAAGCAGGCCGCCCAACGGGAGGTAGGCGCTCCGGCAAGCCGGATCAGTTCGCTTGAAGCGATCGTCCTGACGCCCCGGGATCGAAGACCTCCTATACCCGGTACTTGGACTCGAGCTAGCCTGCTTCGGAGGGGAGTATGCCACCGATCGTCGGTCGTGTCAAGCCCTCAAATGGAGCAATCCGGGCGGCCGCGGTGGCTGGCCTTGTCCCGGCTCGGCGTCGGCGTGCTCGGCTCCCGAGGCGGTGGTTCCGCCGGCCGACGACGGAATGCGTGACCGGCTGACAGGCGGCTTCTCGGGAGTCGAGCGGACGCGTGGCACGGAATGTGCGGTGTTGGGCTATAGTGCACACCACGATCGACGACAGTCCTCCCGGCATCGGCCGGGAGGGCCGGCGCCGCGCGTCAGCTTCCGAACCGGTTTCGGCGGAACCGAGATAGCAGACAAGACAGGCGGCAGTGCCGATGCCGCTCAGGCTCATCCAAACGCGCCGAGCCCCGCGGACGGCCCTGTCCAGACCCCGCGGGCGTCCGTCAGCGTGTGGGCTATGGTGTCGCCGCGCTCGGGGCACTGGCGGACAAGCGAAAGCCGAAAGTCCGTCCCCCGTGACGGCCTTGGCTCGGCCGGTTGTCTCCCGTCCACCAACGTCGGGCACGGGGGCCTGTCGCTGCGGTTCTCGTCGGCGGCGGCGAATGGGATTATCGTCACGGCTCGATCGGATAGTCGACGCGAGGATGATCCATGTCGGTGGAATGGCTGGATGGGCTGAACACGGCTCAGCGGGCGGCGGTGACCTACGGAGAAGGACCGCTGTTGGTGGTGGCCGGTGCGGGGACGGGGAAGACCAAGACGCTGGCCTGTCGCGTCGCCTACCTGATCGATCAAGGGGTGGCGCCGGATCGCATCCTCCTGCTGACGTTCACGCGGCGGGCGGCGGCCGAGATGCTGCGCCGCGCCGGGCAGATCACCGGGCTGGAGGCCGCGGGCAAGGTCTGGGGCGGGACGTTTCACGCGGTGGGAAGCCGGCTGCTGCGGACGTACGGCCGGGCGATCGACGTGCCGGACGATTTCACGGTGATGGACCAGAGCGACGCGGCGGACCTGATGAACCTGATCCGCGGGGAGCTGGGGCTGGCCGCCAAGTCGCGGCGGTTTCCTCGTAAGCAGACGCTGGTAGCGATCTACTCGCGGACGGTCAACGCGCGGGAGAAGCTCGGCGACGTGCTCCGCGTGCGATTCCCGTGGTGCCGGACCGAACAGGCCGACCTGCAGGCCGTGTTTGAACGCTACGTCCGGCGGAAGCGTGAGCAGAACCTGCTCGATTACGACGACCTTCTGTTGTATTGGCAGGCCTTGTGTACGGCTCCCGGCATCGGCGACACCGTGGCGGACCGATTCGCTCACGTCCTCGTCGATGAGTATCAGGATACCAACGCCGTGCAGGCGGACATCCTGCGGGGCCTGCGCCGGACGGTGCGGAACATCATGGTCGTGGGCGACGACGCCCAGAGCATTTATTCGTTTCGGGCGGCCACGATCCGCAACATCCTCGATTTCCCGGAGCAGTTTCCCGGCACGCGGACGGTCACGCTCGAGCAGAACTACCGCTCTGTGCAGACGATTCTGGACGCGTCGAACGCGGTGATGGCCCAGGCCGGCGAGCGCTACACGAAGAACCTCTGGTCCGAGCGTCGCTCGGACCAGAAGCCGATCCTGGTCCATTGCGAAGACGAATCGGCCCAGTGCACGGCCGTCTGTGAGAACATCCTCGCGCACCGTGAGGGCGGTACACCGCTCATGAAACAGGCGGTCCTCTTTCGCGCCGGGCACCACAGCGCCCAGTTGGAGATTGAGCTGACGCGGCGGAACATCCCATTCCACAAGTTTGGCGGATTGCGATTCGTCGAGGCGGCGCACATCAAGGACATGCTGGCGTTTCTGCGGATTCTCGAGAATCCGTATGACCAGATCAGTTGGTATCGCATGTTGCAGATGCTGGATGGCATCGGTCCGAAGCGGGCGCGGCTCATCATGGAGTCCCTCGGCGTTCGGGCGGCCGAGCCGGGCGGGCGCGATTCTCGACGGCGGCGCGGCCGCCGCGCGATCGACGGCCCTGCGACGCGACCGGCGCGCGATCGGGCGGCGTCTCCGCTGGCGCGGCTGGCGCGCTGCGCTCCGGAAGTGCCCGCGGCGGCGCGAGAGGTGTTCGAGCGGCTCAGGTCGGTGCTGGCGGAGTGCGACGGCCGGCGACTCGGCGATGATTCGGAGGGAGGCGGCGAGGCGGCCGTTGAGCCGTTGCCGCTGACAACACAGATCGAGCGATTGCGGCTTTTTTACGAGCCGATTTTCGAGGCGACCTACGACAACGCACGGATGCGGCTTCGCGACCTCGAGCAGTTGGAGCAGATCGCGTCGACCTATCGTTCGCGGAGCCGATTCATCACGGACTTGACGCTCGATCCGCCGGCGTCGACGTCCGACCTCGCCGCGGCGCCGCACCTCGATGACGACTACCTGATCCTCAGCACGATCCACTCCGCCAAGGGTTGCGAGTGGGACGTGGTCTCCATTCTTCACGCCGCCGACGGGATGATTCCGTCGGACATGGCGGTCGGCGATCAGGCCGGGATCGACGAGGAGCGGCGACTCTTCTATGTCGCGATGACACGCGCCAAGAACTGGCTATATGTCTATTTTCCGCTGCGCTACTACCACCGGCGGTACAACCTGGGGGATCAACACGGATACGCCCAGTTGACCCGATTCGTGTCCGGCCCGGTCCGTGCCTTGATGGAAGATCGCGCCGTCGGGGGTGACCTCGTCGCCTATCCGCCGGGCGGCTCGGGTGTGGATGCTCGACTGTCCGAGCTTTGGCGCGAATGACGGGCGCGATCGGGCGCGGACGACGGTGGCAGATGAAGCCCCCGGGCTTTCCAGACATCGAAATGTTCGGGCGGACTGTGTGAAATGCCACATCGCGGAGGCGATGGGTGTGCATACATGCACAGCCCAGGCACTCTCACGGTGTGAGGCACTGCGTTTTTCCGGCACGCAGATATGTTGATTTGGTCGGCGGAATCGCGTTACAATAGGTTGCAGCGGTGGAGTGGGAATTATCAGGCGTTGGGCGCCGCGTGATCCGTGCGCGTGTCGCGTTTCGGCGAAATCCACCGGGCTGTGATTGTGTCATATTTGCAGATGAGGGGAGCGGCCTGCGCCCGGCCGGCAACCCCAAAGGAGCAATCCCGATGAGTATTTCGCGCAAGCGTGTTGTGCGGCTGCGCCACGTGGTTCCGGTGACCGCTGTGGTGATGGTCGCGTGCTGGAGTTCCGAGGCTGCCTCGGGTGGAGGCTTGCAGGCCCAGGGTGCGTCGGCTGCGCCATCTGTGTTGGTTGATGAGGTCAATCACGCTCTTGAGCTGCAGTCGAGCACCATCGTCCAACTCGACCTCCAAACGGTTCCGGATGCGCCGCTGTCGATCCACATCCCGCTCGATGGAACGGACGCCATACTGGACATGGAGCCGCATCCCGTTCGAGCAGCCGACTTTCAGGTTCTCGCCCAGCTCCAAGACGGTTCATTCCTGCAAGTGAAGCCGTCACCGGTGCAGTCCCTGAAGGGGCATGTCCGCGGGCTGGAGGGCAGCGTTGTTTCGGCGAGCGTCGTCGAGGACGGTTTGTACGCGACGGTGTTCCTCTCCGACGGCACGCGCTACGGGATCGAGCCGATCGTCAATCGTGTAGCCATGGCGGGACCACAGGACCACGTCGTCTATCGAACCGATCAGATCGTGGCCGTCGGCGGGCGGTGCGGGATGGACGAGATCAAGACCCTTCCGCTGCCGGCGGCGGCCAACGGCGGCGGGACCAACCCTCCGGTTCCCCGAGCGCCCTGTATCGCCGAACTGGCCTGTGATGCCGACGTGGAATACTTCAATATGTTCGGGAGCATCTCCGCGACGCAGGCACGCATTCAGTCCATCGTCAATACGATGAACGTGCAATACGAGACGCAGATCGGGTTGACGCATCAGATCACGACGATTCTGGTCAGAACAGCGGAGCCGGACCCGTACACGTCTACGGACAGTACGACGCTGCTCTGCGAATTCATCACCGACTGGACGAACAATCAGACTGCCATCGTTCGCGACGTCGCCATGCTGTTCACGGGCAAGAACATCAATGGCGGCGTGATCGGCCAGGCGGCCGACCTCGGCAACATCTGCAACAGCGTCGGATGCTGCAACTGCGGACCGTTCGGAACGAACGGATCGTACTGTCTGGTCGAAGCGGAGTTCAATGGCAACTTCAATTGCGCCACGGACCTGGCGGCCCACGAACTCGGCCACCTCTGGAACGCCGTGCACTGTACCTGCCCCGGAAACACGATGAACCCCTCCATCACCTGCGCCAATAACTTCAGCGCCGCCACGATCGCGGACATCATCGCCTTCCGCGACACCGTGACCTGCCTGACGGGCGTTTGTCCGGGAGGTGGTCCGCCGCCGACGGGTGCCTGTTGCGCCGGCAACGGGACGTGTACGGTGGACACGCAGGCCAACTGTAACGCGGCCGGCGGCATCTATCAGGGTAACGGAACGGTCTGCACGCCGAATCCGTGTGTGCCGGGCGGCCTTCCGAACGATAACTGCGCCAGCGCGACGGCGATCGGAGATGGGACGTTCGCATTCACAACCGTCGGATCGAACACCGACGGCCCGGCGCTGCCGGCGTCGTGTGAAGAAGGCTTCGGTCTCGCGTTTGTCAACGACGTCTGGTTCCTGTACACGGCGTCCTGCACGGGCAACGCCACGGCCAGTTTGTGTGGCAGTGGCTACGACACGCGAATGGCGGTCTACAACGCTCCATGTGTTGGCGCCCTCGTCGCGTGCAACGACGATTTCTGCACCCTGCAGTCCGAGGTCACGTTCGCCGTCACCGGCGGTGTGGACTATCTGATCCGAGTCGGCGGCTTTGGCGGAGCCGGGACGGGCACGTTGGTCACGTCGTGCGCGGGCGTGCCGATCGGGACCGGTGCCTGTTGCGCCGGAAACGGCACGTGTACGGTGGACACACAGGCCAACTGCAACGCGGCCGGCGGAACCTATCAGGGTGATGGGACGGTCTGCACGCCGAATCCGTGCCCGCAGCCAACCGGTGCCTGTTGCGCCGGAAACGGCACGTGTACGGTGGACACACAGGCCAACT
>JBHHVX010000144.1:0-8777 GCA_046754505.1 Phycisphaerae bacterium
CGAGCATCAGGGCGCAACGCCGGAGGTGACGAGGTCGTCGAGGGCGGGTGGTTGATAGGCGGCGGTGCCGAGCAGGGCACCGGTCCAGGTCTGAATCGACCGGCCGGAAGCGGCCTCGGCCTCGGTGACGGCCTCGGCGAGCGCGGCCCGGGCAGGCTCGTCGTTTCGCATCAGGATGACCATCTCGCCGCCGGCTCCGGCGCCGGTGACCTTGGCGCCGAACAGGCCGGCGTCGGGACCCCGCCTGCGAATCGCACTGGCGAATCGGTCGGTTTCGACGCCGCCGATGCCGCATCGCTGGCTGTGGCTCCAGTGTGAGGCGTACATCAGCTCGCCGGCTCGGATGAGCGCGGCCAGGTCGCCGCTGCGCCGTGCCCGGGCGAGGCTTCCGGCAAATTCGTGGACGCGGCGGTTCTCGTAGATCTGGTGCTCGGAGCGCGATCGGATCTTGTAGGGTGTCCGCGGTTCCAACTCGCCGTCGAGGCCGCGAAGGGAGCCAAAACGCTCGGTGAACACACCGCCGGTGATCTTGGCAGGCAACCGATCGCGGAAGTGTTCGACATATTCGGTGGGTGTGATGGCAGCGAGCCGCCCGCCGTTCGGATCGCGCCGCACGCCGTCGTGCCGTTGCAGCTCCTGGATCATGCGATGACCCATCTCGGCGCAGATTCGGGCTTCGAGGAGGCGCTCGGGCGTGGTCGGCCGGGACAGGGTGGTCCGGGCGCCGATGATGTCGATGTCCGCGGGCAGAGCCAGGGTCTCCCACTGGATCTGCGGATGGAAGCGAATCTGCAGCAAGGCCCCGTCGTCGGAGCCGCAGATGGCGGTGAGGGCCGTGCGGAGGCAGGAGACACCGGTCAATGCGGTGACGACGTCTGCCGCGAGCCGGGCCTGTTCGAGTGGATCGAGCTTTTGATTGGCGAGCCGGGCAAGGGCGTCGATGGCGGCGGTGGCCTGGACGGCCAGCCGGCCGTGGTCGCAATCGGCGGGGAGGTCGCTCTGCATCAGCACGACCAGGCCGCCGTCGAGCGGGGGCAGCCGGCCCTCGGCAAAGGCGTGGCGGATCGCCAGGCCGATCGGGATCGCCCAGTCGTCGCCGCTGCCCCGGCACAGATCGGTCAGGCTGCGGGTGTCGCCGTTGGCGTTGGCGCCGGTCAGGACTCCGACGGGCAGTTCGACCGCCCCGGTGGTCGCGTCGCCGGGCGATGCGGCCCGCAGCAGGCGGATCGATCGATCCCGCGTGGTCCAGGCCGCCATGTAAACAGACAGCGGCAATGTTCGAGTCAGGACCAGGGCCCCGCTGTCCTCGCCAAGTCCCCCCATGACGTCGGCGACGGCCGGTGCCCGTGACACGGCGATCCGGCCCCCCGCGGCCGCGTGGCGCTGCCGGGCGTCCCGCACTGCATCAAGAAAGTCGTCTACATGTTCGGATCGTGTGTCTTGTTGGGCCATGATTGCGTTGTGGTTCGAGATCGTGCCGGGTCGCGGTCCTGCCGCCGCCGGGCCCACTCGCTATTGGCAAACCTCGTTCAAAACTTCTTCGTTCACATAGATGGGCGTATCATTGGCAACGCCCAAGGCGATGGCGTCCGACGGCCGCGAATCGACCTCGATCAATTCGCCGTGGGAGCGCAGCACCAGTCTTGCGTAGAACGTGTGATCCTTCAAGTCGTTAATGAGAATCTTTTCGAGTTCGGCGTCGAGGCCGTGGATGACGTCGGCCATGAGGTCGTGGGTCATGGGACGCTCCTTGCGGTAGCCCTTCAGCCGCCGATCGATCGCCATAGCCTCTGCGTCCCCGATGACGATGGGAAACTCCCGCGCAGGCTCCGCATCGGCATCCCGCTCGCGGAGGAAGATGACCTGTTGCTCCCGCGTATCCTGAATGAGGATTCGGGAAAGGTCCATCCGAACGTCCATGCCCCGCTCCTTTGAGCTCCCGACGGTCTTGACCGAGACCGGCTGAAACACGAGGCTCCGCCCCTGCCTGCCCTGACACGGCGCTGCACCCTCGACCATGCGTGTACCGGATGCCTACGCGCAGCCTAATGGGTCGCTCCGGTGAATTCAAGCAGCCGCTCGCTGGAACGAGAATCCCTTCTCGTTTCTGTGCCAGCGGGGACCGAGGAGGGATTCTCGGTCCGGCACGGGGTCCAGCACGGCATCGGCGGGCAGGCGAATCCCGCGCTACTGGTGGACAAGCCGCAATGGGCACCCGCGCGGCTGTAGCGTCGCCCCCCCGTGGCCGACACGGCCGGGCCGGTTGCCTTTCGCCCACGAACGTCCAGCACGGGGGCCGAACGCTACGCAAGCGACGGCCCATCATTCCATGTCGCTCAAAGATTGCTCGATGAGCTGAACCTGACGCTCTAGATCGGCGGCCCGCTCACGTGCTCGCTCGACGACCGCCGGATCGGCCCGCCGGACGAAGTTTTCGTTCGCCAACTGCCGCTCGGCTCGCTCCAGGGCCGTCCGGACGTCCGCCAGCTTCGACGATTCGCTCTGGCGGACGTCGGCCAGGTCGATGAGGTGTGCCACCGGAGCAAGGACCTCGATTGGCCCGCAGGCCCGGCTCATCGCCCCCGGAGGCCGGTCGATTCTGGTGACGATCTCCAGCGAATCACAGCCTGCAAGCAGCATGATGAACGATCGATGCGACTCAAAACGACGGACGCAGGCACCATCGGTCCGAATCACCACGCGCGGCAGCCGCCGAATCGCCGGCTGTTTCTGGCGGCCGCGATAGGTGTTGACCAGGGCCAGGATGTCCCGGATGCCGCGAATGGCGTCTTGGAAGGTCGCCATCTCCGCCTCGATCGCCTCGTCCCGCAGTCCGGCATCGACCTCCGGCCATGCGGCCTCGATCAGTGTCGGCTCAGATCGGGCAGTATTGCGCAGGCCGCGCCGCGGTGCCAACTTGTTCAACTCGGCCCAGAGCGTTTCGGTGACGAACGGCACAAACGGATGTAGCACACGGAGGAGCTGGTCGAGGACGACCACCAGGACTTGCTGGACCGGACCCCGCTCTTCCGAGCGGGGCTGTCCCGAGGCCGGCGGTGCGAGGCGGAGCTTGGTCATCTCGATGTACCAACTGCAATAGTCGTCCCACATGAAGTGATAGGCGGCGTTGATGGCGTCGCTGAAGCGATAGCTGTCCACCGCCCGATTCACGCGGGCGAGGCAATTGGTCAGCCGCGACAGAATCCACCGGTCCTCGAGCGCCAGCGCGGCAGGATCGAGCGAAGTCGGGGCATAATCCCCAAGATTGCGCAGGACGAACCCCGTCGCTGCCTGCCACAGCTTGTTGCAGAAATTGCGACCCTTCTCGAACCTGGGGCTGAAGTTGATCGCGCGGCCGTCGGGCAGTTTTTTTGTCTGCACCGGCATCCGGATATCCTGCGTTTCGGTCGCCAGGTCGGCCAGGGTGAAGCGCAGGGCGTCGGCCCCGTATTCGTCGATGATGTCGACCGGATCGACGCCGTTGCCCAGCGTCTTGCTCATCTTTCGGCCCTGAGCGTCCTGGATGACGGGGTGGATCACCACGTCGGTGAACGGCACGTCGCCCATGTTGTACAGCCCGGTCATGACCATGCGGGCAACCCAGAGCGTGATGATCTCGCGGGCGGTGGAGAGAATGCTGGTGGGATAGAAGTAATCGAGCAGAGAGGATTTCTCTGATGGAGCGGCCGCGCAGGCTGAAGCCTGCCGCTCGTCGGCGGTGTCATTGCCGTCCGGCCAGCCCAGCGTCGAATGGGGCCACAGGGCGGAGCTGAACCAGGTGTCGAGGACGTCGGGGTCCTGCACGAAAAGGCCGTTCTTCTCGATGGCGTCGATGGCTTCGCGGTCGTCTTGATCTCGCACGCAAAGAAAATGGAACGGAAACCTTGCGTCATGCGATTCGTTGTCGGTCGGTGGACGCCATCCTTCTGCGATGCGTCCGGCCTTTAGCCACACGCCGATTCTGCCGGCCAGGCTCTCGATGTCACTTAATTCGCTGTCAGGAACGATCCGCGTTTTCCGCCACACCGGGATCCGGTGGCCCCACCAGAGCTGGCGGCTGATACACCAGTCGCGTTTCTCGCTGAGCCAGTCTATGTAAGTCTTTTTGTAGCGCGGCGGGTGAAACCTGACATCGCCGTGTTCGACCGCATCGATAGCCATCTGGGCCAGACCGGGGACGGTGGGTGTCACGGCCGCGCTTGCGTGGCCGTGCTGATCTTCCAGCGCCGCGCGGGCTGAAGCCCGCGGCTCTTCAGAAGCGAGTAGCGCTTCTTCGGTGTTCGGCCGATGCGGCTCTTCAGAAGCCCGCGGCTCTTGTTTTTCCTTGAAATACCGCTTCAGCAACGGGCTTTGCACCCGGGCGGCCTGGGCTGCGGTGAGGTCGCCCATCCGGACGAACCACTGGTCGCTCAGATACGGCTCGATCGGCGCCTTGCTGCGGTCCGAGTGGCCGATCTCGATCATGCGGTCGTCGATTTTTTCGACGAGGCCGAGCGCGTCGAGGTCGGCGACCACGGTGTCGCGTCCCTTCGTGGCGAACCGCAGGCCTTCGTACCGCTCGGAGTGTGGATTGACCTGCCCGTCCGGCTCGACGATCCGGGCGATGCGGCCGTCTTCGGTCAACACGTTGACGAGTGGCAGGTCGTGTCGCCGGCCGACGTCGTAGTCGTTGGGGTCGTGGGCGGGCGTGATCTTGACGCAGCCGCTGCCGAGTTCGGGCCTGGCCCACTCGTCGCAAATCAGCGGAATCGTGCGGTTCACCAGCGGCAGTGTCACGGTCCGCCCGTCGCGAGCCATGTCGCGGAGCCGCAGCAGCGTTGGCAGCAGCGTCCGCCGGCGTTCGGTGAGGTCGTCGAGGGCGGCCTGAAGGTCTGCTTGGTCCTTGTCCGCGGCGTCGGCGAGTTTCTGTTTCAGTTCGGCTTCGACGTGGTCCAGGGCCGCGGCCGGATCGGGATGGACCGCCACGGCCGTATCGGCCAGCATGGTCTCCGGTCGCGTGGTGGCGATGAGCACGTAGTCGCGCCCGAATTGCGCGTCATCGGGGAGCATCGGCGTCCCGCCGGTGCGAGTCTCTGCGGCGATTTCATTCGCACCGGCGGGACGCCGATGCTCCCCACCGTGCGCGGATCGATTCGCCCCCACGGCCGGAGGCGGAGGCTCCCCGGCGATGGGATACCGAATGTGCCAGAAGTGCCCCTTGACCGTCTCGTGATAGACCTCGTCATCAGCTACGGCCGTCTGTAATTGGGTATCCCAGTTGACCATGCGCTTGCCGCGATAGATCAGGCCGTCGCGGAAGAGCTTGAAAAAGGTGTGCCGCACGGCTCGGGCGCAGCCCTCGTCGAGCGTGAAACGCTCGCGCTCGTAATCGCAGGAGCAGCCCATCAGTCGAAGCTGCTTGACGATTCGACCGCCGAATCGCTCTTTCCACTCCCAGATGCGCCGGACGAGTTCGTCGCGGCCGAGGTCGTGGCGGCTCTTGCCCTCTTCTTTGCGGATCGTCTTTTCGACCGTGGCCTGCGTGGCGATTCCGGCGTGGTCGGTGCCGACGAGCCAGAAGGTGTTGCAACCCTGCATCCGCTTGCGGCGAATCAGGATGTCCTGGAGCGTGTTGTTCAGGGCGTGGCCGAGGTGCAAGGCCCCGGTGACGTTGGGCGGCGGGATGACCATGGAGAATCGCCGGTCGCGGCCGCGGTCGTCGGGCTGTGGATGAAAGCAGCCGCGCCGCAGCCAGAACTCGAAGATCCGCCGCTCGGTCTCCGCCGGGTTGTAGGATTTCGAACCGCTCTTGGCCATCGGTGGATTCTTCCTCGCGTGCGAACGCGCGGATGAAGCATCGGCGCGCCGTCGTTCGCCATGATTTGCCGATTATTGGCCAGGCGTGGCGACGCCGCAAGCGCTGCCGCTGGAACGAGAACCGCCGCTGGAACGAGAATCCCTTCTCGTTCCAATGCCAGCCGGGACCGAGAAGGGATTCTCGGTCCAGCACCCAAACCCGCAGACTCATGCAGTATGGACGGTCGATCCCGTCCCCCACCCTCGGAGAGGATGGGGCACCCACCGGCAACCGATGCCGGCGGCGCGGTCCGTATCGGACGGGCGTCGTTCGGACAACAAGAGGCGGCAATTTCTTTTCAAGCGGGTTCGTGTCTGCGCCGAGTGTAACGATGAGACTCTATCGCGGTCTGACATCGGAACCTCGTCGACTGAACGCGGAACTCAATCGACGTGTGCAAACCTGAAGGGAACGATCCGGTCTGCTGCGCTCACGATGCGCGGCGACGACGGTTGAGGTGAGTGCATGAATCACACCCCGCCCAGATCCGACCGAGCACGACGACGCAATCCATCCACGCGGCGTCTGGCCGAGACCGGGCGGCGGTTTGGGGTCGTCTTTTGCCTCGTCTTCGGTTGCGAGTTCGCGGTCATGATGGCGCTGCCGACGCTCGGCATTGCCGGCGAGGGCTGGGGCGCGCTGATCGACAGCGCCTTGCTGTCGCTGCTCGTCGTGTCGGGGTTGGCGCTTCTCGGACTGGTCCGGCGCGCTTCGGCAGATCGGGGGAAGTCCGACGCCGGCGCGGAGGGTTCGCCCCGCACGCTTCGCCGGTTGCTGTGCCTCCGCAATCAGTATGTGGCGATTCTCGTCGGCTTGGCCGTGGCGCCCTTGTTCTGGCTGGGGCGGGCCATCAGAGAGGATTTCGCGGGCTATCTGGATCAGCAGGCACGCCGGGTGGCAGCGTCTCCCGCGAACGCGTCGGCAACGGACCTGCGCTGGTATGTGGAGAATCTGCGGCGCGACGCGATCGAGCTGTCGGCTTTTCCGCCCATCGCCGGCCTGCTCCGCTGCCGAGACGCCGGCGGCGTCGACCCGGTCGACGGCTCGACAGCGGAACAATGGATCGGACGGCTCGAGCAGATATTCAAAGCGTACGCCCGATCCAACCCGGAAGTCTATCAGGCCAGGTTGCTCGATGAAGACGGCCGCGAGTGGGTGCGCGTTGATGTGGTGGACGGCAGACCCAGGGTCGTCCCGGTTTCGGAATTGCAGGACAAGTCCGCCCGCTACTACTTCCGCAGCGCGATCGCCCTGCCCGAGGGACGCTGCTATGTCTCACCGCTGGACCTGAACGTCGAGCACGGGGTGGTGGAAGTGCCGCATCGCCCGGTCTTGCGGGTGTCGGCTCCGGTCTGGCTGGACGGTCGCGTTCGCGGTGCGATCGTAATCAGTCATACGCCGGTAGACATGCTGGCACGCCTGTGGTCCTCGGATGCCGGATCCGTCCTGCTGGCGAACGCGAGGGGCACATACCTCCACCATCCCGACGCCGGTAGGCAGTGGGCGGATCAACTCGGCGGTGACGCCAACCTCTTCCGTGACTGGCCCGGCCTGCGAGAGGCCCTGAAACACGACGACCACGGGCTGCTGCAGCGCGGCGACCGGGTTCTCACCTGGACGGTGGTGCCGTTGACGCCGGACGACCCGGAGAACTACTGGCTGCTGGGTCTTCAGTGGGACCGCGCGGGGCTCTTTCAGGCCGAGCGCAAACTGGAACACACGATCAGCGCCGCGACCATCGGCGTGGCGGCGATCGCGCTGATGGTGGCCTTGGTGATGGCGGCGGCGTGGGCGCGTCCGGTCACCCGACTGGCGGCGGCGGCACACCGGCTCGGGGCGGGGGACTTCAGCGTTCGCGTGCCGGCGACGCGGCGCGACGAACTCGGCGACGTGGCCCGGGCCTTCAACCGAATGACGGCCCTGATCGCTCGGCAGACGGACGACCTGGAGTCCCAGGTGCGTGCGCGGACGCTCGAACTCGAGACTCAGAAGCGCGCTGTCGACGAACACGCGATCGTGAGTATCACCGACGTCCACGCAAACATCACCTATGCGAACGACAAGTTCTGCGAGATCAGCGGCTACACACGTGAGGAGCTTCTGGGGCGGAACCATCGACTGATCAAGAGTGACGAGCACCCGCCGGAGTTCTTCCGGGGCCTGTGGAAGACGCTTGCGGAGGGAGACGTGTGGCATGGCGAGATCAAGAACCGGCGGAAAGATGGCTCGTTCTACTGGGTGGATACCACGATCGTTCCGTTCAAGGATGGATCGGGCGGAATCTCGCAATACATAGCGATTCGGACCGACATCACCGAGCGGAAGTCCGCCGAGCAGAAGGCTCTCTTGCAGGCCGACGAACTTGCAGTCCACTATGAAGAGATGGAGGTGATGAACCGTGAACTGGTGGGACTGAACGCGCATCTCAACGAGATGCGGGAGCGGGCCGAGCTGGCGACGAAGTCCAAGAGCGAGTTCCTGGCAAACATGAGCCACGAGATTCGCACGCCGATGACGGCGATCCTGGGATTCGCGGAGAACCTGCTCGAACCCGATCAGACGGATGCCGAACGTCTCAACGCGGTCCAGACGATCCGCCGAAACGGGGAGTATCTGCTCGGCATCATCAACGACATCCTCGATCTGTCGAAGATCGAGGCCGGCAAGATGGCGATCGAGCGAATCGCGTGCAAGCCGTGCGAGATCATCGCCGAGGTCGTATCGCTCGTCCGTGTCCGGCTGGAAGGGAAGGGCCTTGCGTTCGACATCGAGTTCGTCGGGACGATCCCTGAGACGATCCGGACCGACCCGACGCGCCTGCGCCAGATTCTCATCAACCTGATCGGCAACGCGACCAAGTTCACGGAAGAGGGGGGGGTGCGGTTGATCACGCGGTTCGTGGATGGAGGTGGGACCGAGAAGGGATTCACGGTCCAGCAGC
>JBHHVX010000145.1:0-8708 GCA_046754505.1 Phycisphaerae bacterium
TGACGTTGGCGCGGGTCGTGCCGGACGTGGGATCGGTGCTGTCGGCATTGTCCGGTCTGTCGCAGGTTGAGATCAGCGGCCGCCAGGTTTCTTTCGAGTATGAGCACGACGAGACGGCGGCGGCGGAGCTTCTGAAGGCGCTGCTGGCGCGGAGTCTGCCGGTGGCGAAGTTCGGTCCGGTGGAGCACGACCTGGAACAGGCGTACCTGCGGACGGGCATACGACAGGTGGATTAATGGGAAGCGAGGCGATCATCGCGAATCCGCTGGGTTGGGCTCAGGTCCGGCTGTTGGGCGGATGGCGTCGTGTCGGCGCGGTCACGGGTCTGTATGCCGCGGCCGTGGTTTTGTTTCATGTGTTCATCTATCGGATGATGGGGAGGCAAACGACGCTGAGCGGGTTCGCGAGCGGCGCGCTTCAGGTGATGACCTTCATCGAGGCGTTGATCATCTTCTTCGTCGGGGCGGGGGCGATCAAGAAGGCGATTCACCGGGACTTTACGACGGACATGATCGCCTCGCACCGCATGACGGCGATGAGCGGCTATTCGGCGGTGATCGGCTACTTGACGGGCGCGACGGCGCAGGTTTTGATGTTGACGCTGGTCAATTGGATGACCTGCACGGTGCTGGCCGGGCTGGCGGGGATTTCGACGACGATCCTGGCTCCGACGCTGATCCTGGTGGTGTTCGGGACGATGGCGTCGATGCTCTGGACGCTGGCCGTGCTGGTCGGTCTCGGGACGCGTGGAACCACGTCGGTCTCGGGAGTGCTCGTGTTGCTGGTGATCGTGTGGAACGCAAAGGTCGTCATTGCCGTGCCGGGGCTGGCTCTGCTGGTGGGGTTTACGGCGATCCAGGACCTGCCAACGGCCACGGCCGGCGGGATCACCGATGCGTCGTTTGTGGTCTCCATGTTCGCACAGATGACGTTTGCGCTCGCCTTCTTCATCGCCGCGGCGCGGAAGTTCGGCGGCGACGAAGTGCCGGCCTTCACGCCGGTGCTGGCCTACGCCCTGTTTGCGGCCTGGACGCTGTTGTCGGCGGTGGCGCTGACGCACTGGCCGGACGCGGCGGGTTCGCCTCTGGCGCGGGTGATCGGGCTCGAGGCGAAATGCGTGGCCACGATGGTCGGGCTGGCGCTGGTCGCGTTTCTTCCGGTCGCCGCCGCCGCGATGCGCGAGGCACAATGGGCACGTCGGTCGGCCCGCGATGCGGATTACGACGAGCGGCGACCGTATCCGTTCTATGTGGCTCCGATGTGGGTCACCATTATCGCGTGCGTCATCTTGCTTGCGGTGAAGACGCCGGTCTTCTACAGCTCCATCGCCGTTGCATCGCCCGGCGCGCCGGTCCTGCGTACGTCGCTGCCGCTGATCGGCATGGTGTCCGCGTTTTTGTTCTCGATGGTAGCGGTTTCGGGTCTGTTGCGGTTCACCTATAGCGTGAAGGTGAGAGCGATCTTTGTCCTGGTGGGTTACGTCGTGCTGGGCTGGGCGGTGCCGCCGCTATTGGATATGTCACTGGCCCTCGCGGGGGGGCGCTCGTCGACCGAGGCCGCGACGTGGCTCTTCGGCTGCTCGCCCATCGGAACGTGGATCATCACGTTGACTCATGGCGTGGTCGGTCCGCTCCTGCCGGGGCTTGCGGTGCAGGCGGCTGTGGCGGCCGGGGCCTTGGCGCTGGCCGCGCGGTCCCGGGATTGAGCAACGGCGACGCATCGACCCGGAGAACGCTCCGTGGGCCGCGTCGGCCACGGGGGGCCGGCGCTACACTGACGGCATTTGGGCGGGGAAGTGGGGGGGGTGGCCTTGGAGGACGCGGATGATGTCTTCGGCGACGGCGTCCCGCGCGGTGGCTGCGTCGAGGGTGGCGCCGGCCACATGGGGGGTGAGGATGCAGTTTGGTGCCTTGCGGAGGGGATGGTCTGACGGAAGAGGTTCGACCTCGAAGACGTCGAGTGCGGCGGCGGCGACTTGGTTGGCTCGGAGGGCCTTGGCGAGGGCGGTCGTGTCGATGACAGCGCCGCGCGACGTGTTGACGAGCATGGCGGTCGGTTTGAGAAGGGCGAGTCGCGCGGCGGAGACGAGGCCGCGTGTCTGGGGGGTCAGGCGGAGATGGATCGAGAGAATGTCGACGGAGCGGAGGAAGTCTTCCAGTTCCATCGATTCCGCTCGGAAGTCGACCGGTGCTCCGCCCGCCGGATCGTGGTAGATCACGCGGCACCCAAAGGCTTGCTTACAGATCGCCCCGAGTCGTTCGGCGACGGGACCGAGGCCGAGGAGGCCGACGGTCTGATGGGCGAGTTCGTGGCCGGCCGGTGCGCGAAGGTTCTCAAACTGTCCTTGGCGAATGAAGCGGTTGAAATAGAGGAGGCGTCGGTGCAGGGCGAGGATGAGGGCGAGAGCGAACTCGGCGGTGGACGAGACGGCGACCTCGGGCGTGTAGACGACGCTGATATCCCGCCGCCGGGCGGCTCTGAGGTCAATGTGATCAACGCTCGGGCCGGCGCGACCGATAACCTTGAGCTTCGGGGCGGCGTTGATGACACGGGCGGTCACATGTGCTCTTGGTCTGACGAGGAGGGCATCGGCGTCTGGCAGGGCGGCGATGATGGTGTCGGGAGCGGCGGTATCGAGGAGGGTGACGTCGGCACACTCCCTGAGGCGTGCGATCGTATCGGGGTTAAAAGATTCGGCGACGACGATTCGGAATTGCCGGTTTCCAGCCATGATGACCGCTCCTGGCTTCTTTCCGTCGGCCCGTCATGGGCCAAGACACACGCATCGCGACATTCCCTCCCGCTCGGCGGCCGAATGATTCCGCTCCCATTCGGCCGGCGGTTATGATATCCTGCTCAACTGCGGTCGCAAGTCGTGGATTGCGGCATATCGGGATTCGCCCACTGGGACAAACGAGCGAGGAATGGCCATGTTATCGTGCCGCCCTGTTGTCGGGATCGTGTTGCTGGTGGTTTGGGCCGGGGCTGGCGCGCGGGCGGAGGACCCCGCGGGTGGTGCCTCCGCCGTCGACCGGTCGCCCGCTGCGGCGACGGCGGCGTTGGCCAGCCGACCCGGAGCGGGGGGAGAGGTCGTCGGCGCGACGTCCGCGGTCATCCGAGAGCCGTCGCAGGGGCGCCCGATCTTCATCATGCCGAACGAGACCTTTTACTTCGTAATGCGATTGCCGCCGGGGATGCAAGGGGACACGAGCTTCACGCTGGCGCATGCGAGGGAGCCGACGGTTCGCGTGCCGCTCGTTCCGACGACGCCGCCCTCCTATGTTGACGCCTACTGCATGCTGGTGCTCCGTGTGCCGGACGGGACCGCCCCGGGGCTGTACGACCTGGAAGTTCGCGCGAAGGACATGCGGCACTACGCCCGGCGGTCGGTCAAAGTCGTGGACACGTTCAAGACGCGTTTCCGCTTTGTCCATCTGTCGAACATGAACATCGGGGACCTGACGGCGCCGGAATTCGACGCGACGCTGCCGGGGGAAATCAATGTGGTGGCGCCGGAGTTCATCATTGCGACGGGCGACTATACGGAGTGGGCCCGGGCCCGGGATGACGCATCGAGCTGGCAGCGTGTGCTGAAGTATTTCGAGAAGTTCGACGCTCCGGTGTTCTTGCTGTGTGGTGTTCACGACCACGGAGAGAGCTTTTCGCGCCTCGTCGCGAGCAAGCCGATCGGGACGATCGACTACGGAGCCTACCACGGTCTGCTGCTGCTGGATCATGCGGCCCATCCGATCGATCAGGATTTTTCCCAGTTGCAGTGGGTTGACAGCGACCTGAAGCGCAATCGGAACAAGCGGTTCAATTTCCTCGCGATGCACAGCGACGAGTTGTCGCTGCTGGACATCTGGCGGGAGCGGGGCGACCTGCCGAAGTTCATCCAGGAACACAAGATCAAGATGTTCATCGTCGGTGGGTCGACCGACTGGGATTTCAAGGAGTTCGCGGACAAGCTGGCGGGGCTGGAGGGTTTTCACCTGATTCGCACCCACGAATCGAGCACGTGCATGCGCGATCGGGCCACCGGTGTGAGCCACTTCCGCGTGATCGAGGTCGATGGCGACAACGTTCGGTATGACTACCCGGACGACACAGCGGTTTCGAAGGCGTCGCACTCGATTCCCACGGGCAGGCTGCGGAAGTTCTTCGATGCTCCAAACGACGGGACGGCGTCGCGAGTCGGAGTGACGGTGCAGAATGCGCTGAACCAACCCTTCCCGGACGCCCATGTATGGATGCGTGTGGCGAAACGGGAGGGGCGACCGCCGAAGGTGGAGCCGGGCCGGCTGGTGCGGGCACTGGATGTCGGGAGCTACTGGGGCTGCGACGTAGCGGTAGACCTTCCGGACAAAGGCGCGGTGCGAATCGCGGCCACGACAGAGGCTGACGGCGTGCCGCCGCCTCCGGCGATCGCGGTCGATCTTGTGGGGCCGAGGGCGTGGACGTTTGCGCCGCTGACGACGCCGTTCGGGCTGAGCTATTTCCATTGTGACGCGAAGGTGAGCCTGAAGCTCACCAACACGTCGGAACGGTCGATTGCCTGTTGGCCGGTGGTCCGGATCAATGCGTCTCAGCTCCATCCGGATCGGTCTGTTTACCCGCGTCTGCCGCTTACGCTGGCGGCGGGTGAGACGATCGAGGTGCCGCTGGTGTTGAAGCTTCGGCGCGTGAGTCCGGGACGTCACCTGCTGCAGGTGTACTTCCTGGAGGACCGGCTGAGCCGGCTGCACACCTTTGAGATTGAACTGGCGCACGAGCCTTCGTCTTGACGACTGTCGTGGTCGTAACCAGACGCGGTTTTGATCGGGCGGGCGGCTTGTCACGCAGGCTGTGACGCGTGCGTCCGTCCCCCACCCCCGGAAGGGTGTGGGTTACCCAGCCCCCCTCCATTAGGGAGATGGGGGAATCGAGGAAACGGCCGGCCTTGGCCGGAAAACCGCTCCCTCTCGGTCGCGGCTCTGGCCGGCCGAGTGCCTTCTCAGCAGATGGTCTCAGACCGACATGCATACTTGGCCATGGACATCACGGGACATGGACCGCACGGACTCCCGTGTTCTTCGGCGATGGTATCTGTGCGCGTCGGGGGTCGCGCTGGTCCTCGGCGCCGGCGGTGTGATGTGGCTCGAGGCGTGGTCCGACAGAGATGAATCCCGGGCCACACCGCTGGCCGCGGCACCTTCGGTGGTGTTGAGCAACGGCGTTGCGGGCTCGGGTCCGGACTTCGGGGCACTGGCCGTCGAATCGATCCGGCAGCATGGGTACCTAGCGGTAACCGTGCACGTGGCGCTGGCGGACGGAGGCCGGTCTCATCTTGCTCCGGTGGCCGCGCGGTTCGGCAACGGCGACGATCCGAGTACGAACCAGTACTGGGGGGCCTTGTACGGGTTTGAGACGCACTTTGCCAATTCGGGTGTATGGAGACGTGCGTATTCCGACTCCGGTGACGGCGTCCGGATCGTGCGGCGCGTGGTGTTCGATCGCTCGGTCGAGCCGAGCGCCGACTGGCGTCGTCGCGGCGTCGTCGATCGGTTTGACGTGTATGTCCTGGCGAATGCGTGGCGCAGCGCCTTGATGGTTGAGGCGATGGAGCAGCCGCTGCGAGAGGCTCTGGCCGGGGACACGGTGACGCTTCATGTGAGCGGGCGCGACGTGTCGTTCGGCGGCGCCGGTGTGCTGGTCGGCTACCTCGGACAGAACGCGATGATCGAGCGATATTGGGATCCGTTCGCCGGTCTGCCGCGCCGCTCGCAGCGGGGCCAGGTAGGCGTGTTTTATGCTTGTTGGAAGAGCGCGATCTGTCTGCATCGCGACGTCGTCGAGCACGGTCTGTATCCGGTCTTGTTTGTTCGCAGTGAGATCGTACCTGAGGCGTACCTAGTGGATGGATTGCTGGGCGCGCTGGTTTCCGGCAAGAGCGGCGACGCGTTTGTGGTGTCGGCGGCGGAGGCATATGCCCGGTATCAGCGGGGTGTTTCGCCGGGGCGGGCGGCGGCGATGTTGTTTCGGTAGGTCGAGCTTCTTGTTTCGGGGCCGGAGTCAGTCGGGGGCGACTGGGGCATCGCATGGAGCACGGCCAGGCAGGCGTGGCGGTGGCACCCGAAGCTCGCAGCGCTGATGCCCCAGCGGCGATGCAAAAGAATACGTCCTGTCCCGGCAGGAGCCGCCCGGCGAAGCAGGGTCCGGTTTGTGCTTGTGTGCGAGAGTACGCCGGAATACGATTGACGCCATGCGGTTGACTGGATCTGGGCGTGGCTTGGGATGGGGTGTGGGCGGCGTGTTGATGGCGGCAGGCCTGTCGGGGGCGGCGTGTTTCGGCCCGCATGAAGTGCGCGTCGGCATTCAGTCCCGGGATGCGTTGGGGCGGAGTCTGGCGATCCACAACGCCGGCGAATCGAACGATCGCCTTGCCATCCCGTTGCTTATCGATCGTCTTGAGGACGAAGATCCGGCCGTCCGACTCTTCGCGATCCTGGCTCTGGAGAAACTGGCGGGCCGCCGCTTTGGTTACGACTACGCGAAGCCGGCTGTGGAACGGGCGGCCTCGGTCGCTCGTTGGCGGACGTACGCTGAGGCGGGACAACACTTGACGGCCGCCGGCGGTGCCGGGGGCGAGTCGGACGGGCCGCTGGGGCGATCGGCCGTGGCGCCGCCGGGCGTTTCGCCGGGATTCTGACATGAGCCACGCTGAGCGCGTCAAGCTGTCCATTTCGAGCAACGCAAAGTGCCTGCCCGTCGTTCGTAGCGCGGCCGAACGAATGGCAAAGGTGGAGGGGTTTGATGATCAGCAGGCCCAGGAGGTCGGGCTGGCGATCGATGAAGCCCTGGCGAACGTGATCAAACACGGCTATCGCGGCGATTCGGACGAGCCGATCGTGATCCTTATGTCGGTCGCCCGGTCGGAGGACGGACGCCGGGGCCTGAGCGTGATCGTGCGAGATCGTGGTCGTCAGGTGGACCCGTCGACGATCCGAAGCCGCGACCTGGACGACGTTCGGCCGGGTGGACTGGGCGTACACATCATTCAGACGGTGATGGACGAGGTGGAGTACAGTTGTCCGCCGGAAGGGGGCATGCAGTTGCGGATGGTCAAGTACGTTGGGGGCGGGGGAGGGTCCGGCGGCGTGCGGAGTGTGCCGGGGCCCGTGGCGAAAGACAACGACGATGAATGAGCGGGGCAGTGTTGTTAAAGACGTGCGGAAATCGGCGAGCGCGACGGTCGTGACGCTGTGTGGCGATGTAGACATGCATCATGCGCCACGGCTTCATGCGGCGCTGGTCGAGATCGTCAGCGGCCGGCCCAGGCGGCTGATCCTCGACTTGCGTGACGTGCCGTACATGGATTCATCGGGTGTGGGCACGCTGGTGGAGATTCTGCGGCGTGTCAAAGATTACAAGGGTACGATGGCGCTGGTGGGCCTGACGCCGCGGGTGCGATCCGTTTTTGAGATTACGAAGCTCGATCAGTTCTTTACCATTCGCGACACGGAACAAGAGGCGATGGAGGCATGAGTCGGACGCCGCCGGACTCTCGCGGGACATGGAGCACGCCGGTCGGTCGCGCGATCGAGGCGATCGGAGAGACGACCCTCGAGGGTGTGGCGTCTGCGGCGGGGCTGGTTCGCTTCGCGGGCGGGAGCGTCTGTCTCGCCGGAGACGCCTTGCGTTGGGTGCTTCGGGCGGCCTTCCGCCGGGATGTGCGCTTCGGATGGTCCAACCTGTGGTTCCAGATGGTCCGCGTCGGCATCCGGAGCGTCTCGATCGTCGTTCTGGTGCAGGTCTTCATCGGCGTCATTCTGGCTCTTCAGATGGCGCCGACGCTGGAGGAATACGGTCAGATCCAGCGTGTGGCGGACGTCGTGGGGATTGCGATCTTTCGCGAACTGGGACCACTGCTTTCCGGTATCGTGCTGTCGGGATTCGCCGGGGCGAGCATCGCGGCCGAATTGGGCACGATGGTGGAGGGCGAGGAGATCAAGGCCCTGCGGGCGACGGCGCTGAACCCGGTTCGTTACCTGGTGGTTCCGCGTTTCATCGCGACGGTCGTGATGTTGACGATGCTGACGGTGATCGCCGACGTCGTGGGGGTGTTCGGCGGATTGCTGACGGCGTCGCTCGTGCTCGGGATCGATTCGAGTCAGTACCTGGCGTCGACACAGGCGGCCGTGTCGACGACGGATTTTGTCACCGGGCTCGCCAAGGCGGCGGTCTTTGGCGTGATGATCTCCATTATCGCCAGCTACGAGGGGCTGAACGTCACGGGGGGGGCGGAAGGAGTGGGTCGTGCGGCAACCGCCACGGTCGTGAAGTGCATCGTCGCCTTGATTCTGGCCGACGTCGTGTTCACGGTCGTGTTTTATGCGTTCGAGCTTTAAGGGCGTGTGCGAGAAGCGCCGAATCAGAGCCGCGCTCGTCAGGAGACAGCCGGCCTTCGCCGGAGGACTGCTTGCTCATCCTTGACACGAGGTGTCAAGGACGGTTCCGACTGGGCGAGTGCCTTGCCACACACGCTCCAATGCCCGCGTCCGTCCCCCACTCCCGGAGACTGCCATGTGGGAATTGGGCAAGGTGCATTAGCGCATACTTTCCACGTGCCGTCCAGAGGCGGTTTCTTGCGGATGGGGTCAGGGAAAGCGCCGGGATAAACCGGTCTGGCGTCGCGAATAAAAGAGGCGTACGAGCAAGGTCCAGCCGGC
>JBHHVX010000146.1:0-8664 GCA_046754505.1 Phycisphaerae bacterium
TCACGCCTCATTCCGTGCCACACCTCATTGGATTCCGTGCCACACCTCATTGGATGGGGAGCATCGGCGTCCCGCCGGTGTGGCTCCTCTGAAAGCCCGTGGGCGATCTTGCCCACGCCTCTCGCCACTCCATCCGTAACAGGGCACTTCTTACTATCAAAGCGACACTTGGCACGTCATCTTCACGCGCACGAACTGAAGAAATTGGAACTGGACCCCAGGATGTCCACGAGCCGGTCGTGCGCCCGGGCCTTGAGCATGTGGATCGCGCCGGCCGAACGCCCCATCCGCTGCGCGATCTCGGGGGCGGGCAACTCCTGAAAATCAAAAAGGCGAACCACCGTCTCGTAGTCCGGCGGCAGTTTGTTGAGGGCCGCCTCGAGAATGCGCTTGCTCTCGGCCCGGGCCGCTCGGCCGCTCGGCGTCGTGTCCGAGCCGCACAGCGTCGCCAAGAGGGCCACATAGCTGTCATCCGGAGAGACCGTCTCGACCCGCCGGTCGCGCGGCGGACGCCTGACCCGGTCCAAGGCACGGATGGCGTCCCGCAGGTTGTTCTCCGCGATTCGGGTCAGCCACGCCAGAAAGGCGCCGTTTCCGTTCGGATGGAATTGCCGAATCCGCAGAAACGCCTCGACGAAGGTGACCTGGAGCACGTCGTCTTCGCTGAACGCGCCCTGATACCGTTCGCCGATCCGACCCCGAAGACGCCCTCGCAGCGTGGCCCGATATCGGACGAGCAAGTCGGAGAGGGCGTCCTCGTCACCCTCCACTGCTCGCGCGATCAGGCTGTCATCGCTTGCGTTCATCGTTGCTGACGCGTCCGTGGCACGATCGGGAGGCGGCTGCGAGGCCGTGACCACTGGCGAACTCGCGGATGGGGGGTTTCTGGAGGTGCTCGCCCCTTCGTGCCCAGCCTTGTCTGCCCCAACCCCTTGCTGGAGGGCATGATAACGGAAATCGCATTCTCTTTCAAGATTGCGCGTGAAGGTGACCCCAAGACTGTCGCTTAGGACGTGGCGAGGTCTCCGTGGACGCCGCCGGCCCGGGGTCGGGGATCGAGGGCCGGGGGCCGGACGCCGGCTGCCCCACGCCCTCCGGTGGTTGGAGGACGGATCCCGCCCCCCGTAGCGTCAGGCCCCTGTGCCCGACGTTGGTGTACGGGCGGCCGCCGCCCCAAAAGGGGTGTCAGGCCCGAAGTTGGAGGTCGCATCGACCCAATGGCCACGAAGGCCCGCAGGTGAAGCGTCGTATGTCAACACCGGTACGCGAAGAGCCGCGGGCTTCAGCCCGCGCGGCCCCTAAACCAGAAGGTTCCGCACGAACCGTCACAGTCAAGAAAAAGGAGGACTTCCCGATGAAACTCAACACGTTCTCCCTTCCGGCGCCCCTCGCCGCGGCGATCACCGCCGCGGTCGTCCTGTCGAGCCCGTCGCCGGCCTCGGCACAAGACTGCAACAACAACGGCATCCCCGACGCCTGCGACATCGACTGCGGCGTGCCGGGCGGGCCGTGTGATGTGCCCGGCTGCAGCGGCAGCAACGATTGCAACGCCAACGGCATCCCAGATGAATGCGATGCGGCGGCTTCTGCCTCCAGTATCGCCGGAACCAATCGCGATTTCTATCTTGAATTGAACGCCATCACCGGCGCGGCCACAGCAGTCTCCAGCGTCGGCCTGCGCGGCTTCCTTCAGGTGGAGGGTCTGGCCTTCGATCCCATTACCAACACGCTCTTCGGGACGGACACAGGCATTAACCAACTGCTGACGATCGATCCGGTCACGGGAGCGGGCACGACCGTGGGACCCCTGGGGTTCGGTGGCGGTGGCGTGGGTGGCGTACAGGGCCTGGCCTTTGTTAGCAATACAAATACGCTTTTCGGCGTCAGCGTTGATTCCTCAACCGGCGTCAGCACACTGATCACGATCGATCCGGCCACGGGGGCGGGCACGATCGTGGGACCCATCGGGTTCTTCGATGTGCTGGGCCTTACCTTCGATCCCAATACCAACACGCTTCTCGGCACGGACATAGATACTGACCAACTGATCACAATCGATCCTGCGGGCACGGGCACGGCCGTGGGATCCCTCGGGTTCAGCTTCGTGGAAAGCTTGGCCTTCGACCCCAATACCAACACGCTCTTCGGCGTTGGCGCATTGCCGCCTGACCAACTGCTGACGATCGATCCGGCCACGGGGGCGGGCACGGCCGTCGGGCCGACCGGCTTCCTCGCCGGTATTCTCGGCCTGGCCTCTATCCTTGGCGCGCCCTCCGACTGCAATGGCAACAGTATCCCTGACGAGTGCGACATCACCAGCGGCACCAGCACCTACTGCAATGCCAACGGCATACCCGACGAATGTGAGCCGGGCGTGCCGCTGGACATCACGCGATTTGTCGGCGTCTTGACGGGGACGAACGTCGATCCGGTCGATGCGTGCCTCGCTGATGCGAACGGCGACACGGCCGCGGACGGGCGGGATATCGCGCCGTTTGTCGCGGCCCTGCTGGGGCCGTGATGCGCGGAATGGGTCAGACCGGGTTGCGTGCCGTGTCGAGAATCCCTTCTCGACACACCGTCGGAGAGGATTCCTCTCCTCGTCAGAACGCGGCGGGCCGGGGCCGGTCGGCCGGAGAAAAAGACATGGGAACGGATTCTCATGTGCAGGGGACCGAGAAGGGATTCTCGGTCCAGCATGATTCCCATGCGGAGAGGACCGAGACGGGATTCTCGGTCCAGCGTGGACACGTGGAAGGATGACAAGGACTCCCACTCCTCGAGAGCGGCGGCGAGCGAATCGGATCACGAGGGCACTCTTGCTTGATCGCCGCCGTCTCTCTCTTCTGGGAGTTCGCCCCTGCGACCGTTGAGGGATGAAGCTCGGCAGTAAGGCGCCGGAGGAGTGAGAGGAGCCATGGAACTGAGCATGACGTTGAAGATTCTTTTGATCGCGGACAGCGGCACCTGGTCCGAAGCCGCAGCAGAGCGCCTGCGCGGCGACGGACACGCGTGCACCGCGTGCGCCGCGGATGCGCCGGAGCGGGCGGGCCGGATGGCGGCCGAACAGGAGGCCGACCTCGTGGTGGCGGACCTGGATGCCATCGGCCGCGCGTTCGGGGCGTATGCGCGGGCGATCCGGGCGGCGCGGACGGATTGCCGTATTCTCCTCGTGACCGGCCGATTGGAGGACGCCATCGTCCGCGCGGCCCTGGCCGCCGGAGTGAGCGGCATCCTCCTGAAAGACGCCCAGGTGGTGGCGGTCTCGGCCGCCGTCGACGAGGTTCTGGCCGGCGGGGCCTGCTTCCCCGAGACCGTTCGGGATCGGATCATCGTGACGGCCGACGGTCCGAGGCTGGGGCCGCACAAAGACCCGCCGTCGGAGGACGCCGGTCCGCCGAACGGCGGGCCATGACCCACGCCCATTTCGTGTTGCCGCGAGCGGGCGCCTCAATGGGTGCCGCTGGCGGCTTGTCCGCCAGTGCATCGACGGACAGTGCCTTACACGCGCACGGGCGGGCAAGCTGCCCGTGGCACCCCGCTCGCGGCCGTCGGCAGTCATTCGGCGTACGCTCCCGTTCACGTCGGCCACGGGGGGCTGACGCTACACTGGACGTCCCATCGTCTTCCAAGGGTTTTTCCGGTATCATCTCACTCCGTTTGGCGGCTCAGACTCATCAGCAATCCAGCAACAGAGGGAGAAGGATGATCCATTCGCGTCTGATCAGCGGTTGGGCGGTGTGTGCGCTCGTGGCTCTTGTCGGCCCGCTCACGGCGGTGTCTGCGCCGACGCGCGGCGCGGACGACGTGCGGCCCCATGCCGGCATGTTGCGCTTCCCGGACGTCAGCGCGACGCACATCGTCTTTGTCTATGCCAACGATCTCTGGCTCGTGCCGCGCGCCGGCGGCCTCGCGACGCCGCTGGCCAGCCCGCCCGGGCAGGAGTTGATGCCGAAGTTCAGCCCCGACGGCCGGACCATCGCCTTTGTCGGCAACTATGAAGGCAACCGCGACCTCTATACCCTGCCCACCGCCGGCGGCGTCGCCACGCGCGTCACCTATCACCCCGCGCGGGAAATGCTGTGCGACTGGACGCCCGACGGGCGTCTGATCTACTCCACGAACGGCTTCGCCGGGTTGCGCCGCCAGGCACAACTCTACACGACACCGGCCGCGGGCGGTTTGCCGGAGAAAATGCCGGTTCCCTACGGCGCGAACGGCGCCCTCAGCCCGGACGGGCGATGGCTCGCCTACACGCCGCACAGTCGAGACTTCCGCACGTGGAAGCGCTATCGCGGCGGCATGGCCACCGACATCTGGCTGTTCAATCTCAAGACCCACGCGTCTCGAAAGATCACCGACTGGGAAGGAACCGACACGCTGCCCATGTGGCAGGGCGACGCGATCTACTACCTGTCCGACGCCGGCCCCCACCACCGGCTCAACGTCTGGACCTGCGACACCCAGGGCGCGAAGCACCGGCAGATCACCCACTTCAAAGACTATGACGTCAAGTGGCCGTCCATCGGCCCCGGCGCCGAGACCCGCGGCGAGGTCGTCTTTCAGAACGGCACGTCGCTCTACCTGCTGGACCTGGCCACCGAAAAGACGACGTCCGTCTCTGTCACCATCCCCGGGGACCGGCCGAAGATCCGCCCGCGGAACGTCGACGCCAATAAGTTTATCACCCGCTGGAACATCTCCACCACCGGCAAGCGGGCGGTCTTCCAGGCCCGCGGCGACATCTGGACCGTGCCCGCCCACGAAGGTCCGCCGCGCAACCTGACCCGAACGTCCGGCATCGCGGAGCGCGACCCCGCGTGGAGCCCCGACGGTCAGTGGATCGCCTACCTCTCCGATGCCGCCGGCGAATACCAACTCTATGTCACCCAGTCGGACGGCAAGGGCGAGACGCGACAACTCACCCGTGACGGCGCCGTGTTTCGCTACGATCCGACCTGGTCGCCGGATTCGAAGCGTCTCACCTTCACGGACGCGACCGGCACCCTGTATCTGCACACGGTCGAATCGGGCGAGACCCTCCCCGTCGATACCGATCCGTGGGCCGACCGGCCGCGGGCCGCGTGGTCGCACGACTCGGGCTGGATCGCGTATGTGAAGGCGGGCGACAACCGGCTGGGGGCGATCTGGCTGTACGACGTCGAGGCCGGCGAGCGGCACCGCGTGACCGGCGGCATGTTCGACGATTCATGGCCGACCTTCGACCGCAAGGGCGACTTCCTGTACTTCGCCGGCAATCGCGATTTCTCCACACCGGCGTACGAGGACATGGGCAACTCGTTCATCTATGCCGGCACGGACCTCCTCGTCGCCATTCCGCTCCGCAGGGACGTGAAGTCGCCGCTCGCGCCGAAGAGCGATGAAGAGTCCTGGGGCGACGACAAGGACGACAAGAAGAAGACGGAAGGCGACGAGGACGATGCAGAGGCCGGCGACAACGACGAAGACAAGGAAGCCGGCGACAAGGAGGACGACGAAGAGAAGGAAGACAAGGCAATCGAGCCGGTTGTCATCGACTTGGACGGCATGGAATCGCGGGCGATTCGCCTTCCGGTGTCGAAAGGCGCGTTTCATCATCTTGCCGTGAATCGCAAAGGGCAGCTCATCTACGTTCGCGGCGCGCCCCGCGGCACGGACGGCAAGCCGTCCATCCGCCTCTACGACCCATCCGCGGAAAAAGACGAGGACAAGAAAGAGAAGACCGTCGTCGACGAGGCGGACGACTTCCGCATGTCGTCCGACGGCAAGAAGCTCCTGATCCGCAAAGACGCCTCGACCCTGGCGATCGTGGACGCCGCCGCAGATCAGAAACTGGACAAGCCGATCCCGCTCGCCGGCATGACCGTCCGCATCGACCCCCGCCGGGAATGGAAACAGATATTCAACGAAGCCTGGCGGCTTCACCGCGACTTCTTCTATGTGCCGAACATGCACGGCGTTGACTGGCCCGGCCTGCGCAAACATTATGGAGCCATGCTCGCCGACTGCGTCTCCCGCGAGGACGTCACTTATGTCATCGGTGAGATGATCTCGGAGCTTAACGTCGGCCACGCCTATGTCCGCGGGCTGGGCGACGTCGAAAAACAGCCCAGCGTCTCGGTCGGCATGCTCGGATGTGACTTCGAACTGCACGACGGCGCCTATCGCATCGCGCGGATCTACGAAGGCGCCCCCTGGGACCTGGACGGCCGCGGCCCCCTGAGCCGGCCGGGGCTTGATATCAAGACCGGAGACTATCTCCTGGCCGTCAACGGCGCTCCGATCGACACCACCCGCGATCCCTGGGCGGCCTTTCAGGGCCTCGCCGGGCGCACCGTCACTCTGACCGTCAGCAAGGCACCCCGCATGGACGACGGCGCCCGCGATGTCGTCGTGAAGCCGGCCGGCAGCGAATCCGCCGTGCGCTATCGGGCTTGGATCGAGACAAACCGGGCCTACGTCGCCCAGCAAACGAAGGGCCGAGTCGGCTATATCTACGTTCCCGACACCGGCATCAACGGACAGAACAATCTGTTCCGCCAGTTCTACGGACAGATCGACAGGGCCGCGCTCATCATCGACGAACGATGGAACGGCGGCGGCCAGATTCCCACGCGGTTCATCGAGTTGCTGAATCGGCCCATCACCAACTACTGGGCCCGGCGTCACGGCCACGACTGGCCCTGGCCACCCGACGCCCACCAAGGGCCGAAGTGCATGCTCATCAACGGCATGGCCGGCTCCGGCGGAGACGCCTTCCCCGCCTATTTCCGCCAGGCCGGACTCGGCAAACTCATCGGCATGAGAACCTGGGGCGGACTGGTCGGAATCTCCGGCAACCCGCGCTTCATCGACGGCGGCAGCACGAGTGTTCCCACGTTCGGCTATTATGAGAAGAATGGCACATGGGGCGTGGAAGGCCACGGCGTGGACCCCGACGTCGAAGTCATCGACGATCCCGCCCGGATGGCCGACGGCGCCGACCCGCAGCTTGACGCCGCCATCGACCACATCCTCAAAGAGCTGGAGCAACACCCCTACACACCGCCGCGCCGGCCCGCTCCACCGGATCGTCACGGCATGGGCATCGCCGAAACGGATCGGTAGGGCGCCCAGGCTGTGCTCTCCGACGCCCTCACGTTGTGAGAGGGACCACTCAAACGGCCGGCAGCCGGCCGCGAAAGTCTTGCACTGTCACCCGGCGGGGCCACGACGGCCCACATGTCACCACATCACCGCTCGTCCGTCATCGAGCGACCATCCCTGGCTTCGGAGGGTCATCGCTGGCGGCTCGCCGCTTGAGATCGGAGGGCTCCAACGAAGGATACTATCGGTCATAGCACAGAATCTGCCGATTCACACCCACTGTTAAACTCAGACGCACCGTCATCCTGTCGATCCAAAGCTGAGAAGATCGGCTTGCCTTGCGCCCCATCCCCCCTCGAAGGTGAGCAGGAGTGTCGTTGTGCGCTCGCGAAAATGGATCAGGCTGGTCCTCGTTGTGGCATCGGCCGGCACCATCGCGGCTGTGTGGTCGGTGTCCAGATCGAGCCTGGCGACGTTCGAGCAAGAGAGTCTCTCCAGAACTCAGAAACACCTGTTGACCATCGCCCAAGCGGCGGCTGCGCGTCTGGAAGTGTTCATTCAAGATATAGGGAAAGAGACACGGCTCATCGCGCAGCACCCTTCGGTGGTACAGGCAGCCAAAGAAGGACTGAGCGCTCAAGACTTGCTGGTCCGAAACGGCTACTCGCTGGAGATCAGAACATTCGAAGATCAATTCGACGGTGTCTCGTCACTGTGCCGACTGGATGCCCAAGGCATGGTGCAGAGCCGCTTGCCGCTTGAGCCGGGGAAGATCGGCGCCGATTGCTCCCGACAACCCTGTGTGAGTCGCATTCTCGATCACTACAAGCGGCGACGGCCAGACCGCCCGACCGGCGTCGAGCGCAACTCTGACCATACCGCATGTGCAAGTGAAGTCTTTACGACGGAATCGGGGAAGCGGGCCATCTCGATCTGCGCTCCAATGTTGGACAACGATCAACTGGTCGGGATCATCCGCGCCTTGGTCTACATGGAGACCATCAACGCCCAGATCGTCGACATCCGCGCGGGCAAGCATGGCTATGCCCAGGTATTCGACGACGATGGGATCATGGTCGCCCATCCCGACCACACCCAGATCGGCACAGACATCTTGGCCGTGCGGAGGAAGGCGTTTCCCAGGTTCGATTGGTCTGAAATGGAAGCCCTTCTGGCCAGGATGGGTGCGGGGGAGGCCGGGGTCGCGGTGTATCACTCGGCTTGGTGGGATGAGGACGAACTACGAATCGTCAAGAAGTTGACGGGCTTTGCACCCATTGGAATCGGGGATGAACTGTGGTCGTTATCCGTGACAATGGGCTATGATGATATTGCTGAACCCATCGCATCTCACGAAAGAACACTGTTCATCGCGGCGGCATCGATGTTGTTGGCAATGCTCGTAGCGGGCGTCGGGTTCTACCACGTCTACAAGAAGAAGGCTGCGCTTTTGTTGGAGATACAAGCGAATCAGCGACTCAGAGTCGAGGTGGCTGAGCGTGAACGAGCGCAGGAGCAGCTACGTGATTCTGAGATGCGGATTCGCGCCCTGCTCGACGCTTCCCCGGTTTGCAACAA
>JBHHVX010000147.1:0-8581 GCA_046754505.1 Phycisphaerae bacterium
CCGCACGTTTCTTGCCTCGGAGTCTCTCGAATGGACCGCGCTCGCGACCGGCAGATCGCCCTCGGCGCGATCAGCGACCGGCAGCGCTGTCGCGTCGAATCCCACATGAACCTCGTGCACACGACCCTCGCACGCTTTGGATCGTTCAACGGGGAACCCCAGGACCTTCGACAGGAGGGTTGTCTCGCCCTTGTGGAGGCCATTCGCTCCCACAATCCGGCCCGTCACGGCCCCTTCGCCCCCTATGCCATGTCCCGCATCCGCTTTGCCATCAGCCGCTATGCCCACGAAAACAGCCAGGCGGTTCGCGTGCCGTTCATCACGCAGCGCCGCCGGTCCGGCGCCCGGCGCTCCGCCGGGGCCGACCGTCACGACCCCGGTCCGCTTCCCCGTGTGTTTCGACTGGGCGGCGTCCGAACCTCGCCCCACCGTCCCGACGTGTCTCCGGTTCGCTCCGACGTCGTCACCGTTGCGGAGCTCGTTCGCGACCGTTACCTGCGCATTGTCCGCCGCGTCGCGCGCCGGATGAAGCACGCCCCGCATCGGCGGTCGGACCGCACCGCACTTATAGACTTTTGTCTTGTGCAACGCTGGTCGATCCCCCGCGAAGAGGCCCGCACGTCTTTTCGTCAGTTGGCTCGCAGCCTGGACTGCTCCCTCGGCCGCATCACCCACTGCGAAGAGGAGTTCAACCGCCGCCTCGCCGATGCTCTGCGCGCGGACCCCGCCTTCCGCCGGCTGTACCGCCTCGCCCGGGCCCACCCCGCCGGGCTCGATCACCGCGTGTCAAAAGACGAATGTCTGTTGTTGCGAAGAAGGAGTCGCGCCGGAACAAGGTAGATCACAGGCTCGCCAAACGGCAGAGCCAACGGCGAGCGACGCCATGCAATCGATCATGTTATTGTTGCGCGATGCCCAACCGCCCCCTGAACCCGGCCCGCCCCCCCTTCCTCCGATTTTGACGTTTTGACTCTTGTTTTCGGCGTTTCGGCTTTCAGTTTTCGGCTTTTGTCTTGTCGGCTCGGACCGTCCGCCGGACCCGCTCTCGTTGTTCACGCGTGATCACTTCCGCTTCGAGTTTGCGGCACATTCGCTCGAACACGGCCCCGATCGGTGCGAGCAGCCGGTCGCGCCGGGTGGTCAGCTCGCCGTGGCGGTCCTTCGTGTCGGCCGACCGGATCAAGGTGGTGATTTTTTCGAGTTCCGACTTTCGGGCTGCGCGGATGTTTCGGGCTTCTTTCTCCGAGCTCTTCAGAATCGCGTGTGCGACGTCTGTCTGGCGTTTGTCGCACTGATACTTGACGCAGAACAATCGGACATAACGCTCCCAGGATGACTCATCGGTCGCCGTGGCGGCGCCGGCGAGCGGGCCTTCTGCGACCTTTATAAAGACGCGGGCGTCTCGCTCGGCGTTGCGGCGGTTGATCTCCGCCATCTGTCCCGCATGCATCGGGTCGTTCTGGAGCCCCCAGTCCGTGGGCGTCCATTTTCCCTGTTTCCATTGGGCGACCATCTTGACGACGTCGTCGTGCCGGCGGAGCGTCGCCTTGAGGTCTCGCTCCAGTCGCTCGCGCTGCGAGGGGCTCATGGTTTCGCCGAGTCGTTTTGCGACCCGTTCGAGCGACGCCCGAGCGTCCGCCATGACCGGGTCGAGTTTCTGCGACCACCGCTGGACCATCTCCGGCGTGAAAGGTTCGCCCCGGGCCCGCGCGCCGATCATCTCCATGGCGATCGGGGCGGTCTCGCGGAAGTGCTTCATCGCCACCCTCATCGCCTCGCGCTGGATGTCGCCGCTCAGGTCCTGCTTCTGGTGTTCCGTCAGGTCGTAGCGGGTCTGAAGATGATTCATAAAGACGTCTTGACGCTCGCGGAAGTTCCACGGAGCAATGCGGTTGACGTCGTGGACGATGTCCAAGGCCCACTGGTCCGACTCCGAGGTCCAGTTGTTCTGTTGGAACACGTTGTCGGTCGCCTCGCGCGACACCTGTTCGTATTCCTCCCACGGCCCCATCTCCTTTGTGCGCTCCATCAAGTCTTTTTGAACGCGTCCCGCATCCTGGACCGTGCTCGACGCCCGCGGCCGCCGGTCCTGCGCGTCGTCCGCCCGGGCCGGAATCGCCACCGCCGCGGTGATGGCGCCGAGACAGGCCAGTGCCCCCACGTTGATTGCTCGTCTTTTCGGAGTCGCGGAAGGGGAAGGTGAATGGCGGAGCCGCCAAACGGCCAAGCGAAGGGGCGAGCCGAGCCACGCGTCGAGCATGTTATTGGTGTGCGATTTCTTAGAGTCCATTGCTGCCTCGATTCTTAGTCCGATCAATCGCATCGCGAACTCGCTGATGCACCTCCAGCGGCCGGGCAATCATGTGCCACGAGGCCGAGCCGCCGCCTGCGGTCTGGAACGTGATCGTTCCGATCCGCGCCATCCGCTCCCACGGTGCCATAGTCAGAACGGTGTTCTGAATCTTTCCTAACGGGCACTCGAACAATTCGACCGTATAGACCCCGCGCAACCGCATGATCCGTCGATTGGTCAGCACATAGAGGCGCGACACCCACTGGAGCGTTGCCCAGGCCAGCCGAATACCGCACAACAGAATTGCCGCCTGATAGAGGTGCCATTGATAGGGCGACAGCCAGCCGAGGTTCGCCCCCATTACCAGCAGTGCCCCGAAGGCCAGCCACCGGCACGACACCAGCGGGATGAACCACATGGACGGCTTCATCGCGAAGTGGACCACCTCACCGCCGTCCAGCAAGTGGCTCGGGACCACCTCCGCCAGTGGCGACACGACCGCCGTGCCCCCGGAGCCTCCCTCCGCCTGTGCCATGACGCGCCGCCGCCGGCGTGAACGCGGTTGCAGCGTGCTCACCGTCATGCGTACAGCTCCGGTTTCAGGACGCCGATGTCCGGCCAGTTCCGGTAGTGGCTGTTGTAGTCGAGGCCATAGCCCACCACGAAGACGTCATCGATGTCGAACCCCACGAAGTCCGCCTGCACGTCCGCCGGGGCCTTCGTTTTTTTTCGCAGGAGGACGCAGACGCGAAGGCTAGCCGGCCTTCGTGAGCGCAACTCGGATGAGACCAGGCGAAGCGTGTTCCCCGTGTCCAGGATATCGTCCAACACCAGCACGTGCCGCCCCTCGATGTCGAGGCTGAGGTCCTGAATCATCCGCGTCGGTCCGCCGGTGGTTGTGGCGCCGCGATAGCGGCTGACCGTGATCAGACCGATCCGCATCTTGAACGGCAGGTGGCGGATCAGGTCCGCGAGAAAAATGACCGAACCGGCCAGAATCGGCACGATGACCAGGCCGTCCGAGCAATCCCGATAGGTCTCGCTGATGGAGGCCGCCAGTTCCGATACCCGCCGTTCGATGTCCTTGCGGCCGATGAGCGTGCGGTCAATATCGCGTTCCATCGATATATTATAGCCCCGCCCCGGAACCGAACAATACACCGCGGTGCCGGCAATTTCCTGCCGCAGAACGCCTTGGGAATCGCGTGCAGCGTCCGGTGACTGGCAGGGCCGCCAAACGGTCAAGCCGGAGGGCCGCCAAGCCGCGCAATCGATCGTTTTGCTCGTGGGCGATGCCTCTGCTTCGGGCTGCGGCACACCGGATGCTCAGACGTCCCGATAACCTGCCGACGTATTGCTGGCGGACCGCCTCCAATCGCCCGATGCACTGAACGGCATGGCGGACGCGGTATACCGCCTCGCCCGATGTACAGGCAGAGGGGTGCTGTAACATGTTCGATCTGACTCCGGATGCTGGCTGCGAAGAGACGCCGACCATCCTTGCGATCGACGATGACCGCTTCATTCGTACCCTGCTTGAGCGACTCATCCAGTCCGCCGGCTTCCGTTGCATCCTGGCGGAGAACGGCCCCAGCGGCGTTGCCCTCGCGGAAGAGCACCGGCCGAACGCGATCATTCTCGACGTTGAGATGCCTGGCATGGACGGCTATGAGGCCTGCGAGAAACTGAAATCTCAGCTCTCGACCGCGGACATCCCGGTGATCTTCGTCACCGGTACCGAACGCACGAACGAGGCTGTCGAGCACGGGTTCGCGATCGGCGCCAACGACTTTCTCGCCAAGCCCATCAACCGCGTGGACCTCTTCGCGCGAATCCGTGTGGTGCTCCGCGAACAGGCGCTTCGCGAGGCCTTTCGACGGCTGGCCACACAGGACGCCTTGACCGGCCTGCTCAATCGCCGTCAGTTCTTCCTCAACGCCACTGAGGCCATCATACAGGCGCGACACGGCGGAGAATCCGTCCTCCTGCTCGCCGACCTCGACAAGTTCAAGTCCGTCAACGACACCTATGGACACGACTTTGGCGATGAAGTTTTGGTCACGTTCTCCAGACTTCTGAAGCGGGCCACCAACCGCAACTGTCACGCCGGACGGATCGGAGGCGAGGAGTTCGCGGTCGTGCTCTGCCACGCCGACCGCAGCCGGGGTCTCGCTCTCGGCGAGCAGATTCGCCAGACCTTTGCCGCCGTGGAGTTTGATGCGGAGACCGAGCCGAAGCATTTCTCGGCGAGCTTTGGCGTCGCGGCGTACAGCGGTGAGCCGAAGGACTTCACGCCGGACGCGTTCCTCAAGCAGGCCGACATCGCCCTTTATGCGGCGAAAGAGCGCGGACGGAATTGCGTCGTGCCGTTCTGGGGACTCGACGATCAGGCCATGCGGGCGGTGCCGGCCGAGAAACAACACGCTCGTTCACAGAAGCGGACGCAGACCGAGCGGGCCTACGTCGGCGTTTCGCCTGATCCCTCGGGCAATCCGCCGTCGACAACAGACACCGGTGAACCGACGCTGCGTCAGTAGGGTCCGCTGTACGGATCGCTGAGAGGGTGTTTGAAAAGTAGCGAAATGATCAGAGCCATCCTTGACACCTCGTGTCAAGGATGAGGGAGCGGGTTTCGCGGCCCACTTCCTCACGGTCCCGGCTCTGAAGAGGCTTCCACAGCAATTGCCGTGATGGTAGACACGCGATAACATTCGCATCGATATGGTGCGAAACGTCATGCTCGTGTTGGCCTACGACGGCACGCGATTCCACGGATGGCAACACCAGCCGAACCTGCGAACGGTGCAGGGTTGCCTCGATGACGCCCTTCGTCGGATCCTCCGCCACCGCGTCACCACCCGCGGCGCCGGCCGCACCGATGCCGGCGTGCACGCCGCCGGTCAGGTCGCCAACTTTTACACGAACGTGACCGCCCCCACGCGCGGCGTTGTTCGAGCACTCGGCGCGCGCCTTCCGCATGATATCACGCTGATCCACGCCGCCGAGGTGCCGCTCACCTTCCACGCCACGCACTCCGCCGTCGCCAAGCTCTATCGATATCGAATCTACAACCATCCCGACCGGCCCCGCGATCCGCGACAGGTCCGCTGTCTCTATCACGTCTGGCATCCGCTCGATATTCCTGCCATGCAATCCGCCGCCGACTGCTGGGTCGGCACCCATGACTTCACCTCGTTTGCCTCCAAAGGCAACCACCGCGTTTCGAACGTTCGCACGATTCTCACCCTCGAGATCCATCGCGTCGGCCGCGAAGTTCGGATCGATGTCATCGGCAACGGCTTCCTCTACAATCAGGTCCGCAATATCGTCGGCACCCTCGTCGAGATCGGCCGCGGCCACTGGCCCGTCGAGCGAGCTGCCGCCATCCTGGAGGCACGCGAGCGTCAAGCTGCCGGACCGACCGCACCGGCGAACGGATTGTGCATGCAATGGGTCCGATACGACCTGACACACCTGCCCGAACCCTCGCCGGACATGCTTGCCTGGACGCCCGAGGCTCACGGTCAGGCGGCCGGCGTCCACCCGCCCGCCGCGGTTTCCCCCCCGCCCACGTGAATCCGCCGCTCCATCAAGGGACCTCGAGACGCCCATGCGAATTGTTCACGTCATCACGCGGCTGATTGTCGGCGGCGCTCAGGAGAACACCGTTCTGACATGCGAGGGTCTCCACGCGCGCGGTCACGACGTGACGCTGATCAGCGGCCTGACCGCCGGGCCGGAAGGCTCGCTGGTCGACCGCGCCCGATCCGGCGGATATGTGTTTGAGGAGTTGCCGGACCTCGTGCGCCCGATCCATCCCTGGCACGACCTTCGGGCGCTCGAGACACTGCGCCGTCGCTTTCAGATCACGCGTCCGGACGTGGTGCACACCCACTCGAGCAAGGCGGGCGTGATCGGACGGTTGGCGGCGCATGACGCGGGTGTGCCGTTTGTCGTCCACACGATCCACGGCATGAGCTTCAATCGCACGCAACCGTGGGCTGTCCGAGCTGTCTATGCGGCAGCCGAGCGGTTATGCGCCCAGCGGTGTCACGCCATCGTCACCGTTGCCGACGCCATGACCCGCCAGGCCCTCGCCGCCGGTGTCGGTCGGCCGGACCAGTACGTCACGATCCGAAGCGGGATTGAAGTTGCAGCGTTTGACCCGGCGCGATTCGCCGCCGCCGCCACCCGCGCCGGTTGGGGTGTGGCTCCTGATGAGGTTCTCGTCGGAACCGTCGCTCGTCTGTTTCGCAGCAAGGGTTATGAGGAGCTGATTGAGATCATTGACCGCGCCGCGCGTGTTGAAGACAAGCTTCGTTTTGTCTGGATCGGCGGCGGCGCCGACCGTGCCAGGTACGAGGCCGACCTGGTCCGGCGCGGACTCCGCGATCGCGTCGTCCTGACGGGTCTCCTGTCTCCGGACGGCATTCCCCGCGTCCTGACGGCCATCGATATCCTTGCCCACACCTCTCGATGGGAAGGCCTGCCCCGCGCCGTGGTTCAGGCCCTGCTGATGAAAAAGCCCGCTGTCAGCTTTGACATTGACGGTGCTCCGGAGGTCATCACGCCCGGCGAGACCGGTGAACTCGCCCGGCTGGACGATCTGGCGGGTTTTGCCGATGCCGTCGTTGCCCTCGCCCGAAATAAAGATCAACGTCTCTTATATGGCGAGGCCGGCCGCGTCCGCTGCCTGACCGACTTTGACCACGCCACGATGGTCGACCGCCTCGACCGCCTCTATCGCCGCCGGAAGGCTCAATAGCGACCGCCGTCGGGCAACGGCCCGCCCCGGATCAGAGTCGTGGCCGTGAGAGAGCGGGCCGTATGTGGCAAAGGTCCCCGCTCCCGGTCGCGACTCTGATCATTTCGCTCCTTCTCAAACACCCTTTCAGAGACATGAGCCATGCGGTGGTCGGCTCGCCTTACAAGTCGACGCTGCTTACAATCCAGACATGAAGGCAACTGTTCAGTCCCTTCAGTGGCAGACCATTGCGCCGGCTCCCGCGGCGGACCGTCCGCAGGCGCACGCCGCCCTCTCGAAAAGCGCCCCGCTGAAGCGATTCATCACCGCCGCGGTCACTGCCGGTGACCCGATCCTGCTCCTCCTCAACGATCCGCATCGGCCCACGCAAACCCGTGCCGTGCTCAGCGAACTGGCCCGGTGGCTGGTCCGTGACGACGCCGCGCCGCGATTCCGCGCCATCGTCGCGACCGGTACGCATCGCTCCGATCCGCGTGAACGGGCGTGGTTTGAGCAGGCAACCTTTGGCGGCTGCGGGCTGGAGATCGCGGACGTCACCTGGCACGATGCGCGCGATGCGCAGTCTCATGTTGATATCGGGGGTCTTCGGATGCACCGTCGCCTCGGCGAGCACCGTTTCCTCCTCCCCGTCGGCAGTGTCGAGCCGCACTATTTCGCCGGCCTCACCGGGCCGCACAAGACCGTCACCATCGGCTGCCTGTCATTCGCCGACATCGAACACCACCACGCCGCCGCCCTGAGCCTCGCGGCGGACATCCTGAAACTTGAAGAGAACCCCATTCACCGGGGCATTGTGGCCATGCTGAACGCGCTGAAGGTCGCCGGCAAGACCATTGTCGGAATAGGCCAGATCGTCCGTGCCGGGTCGGTGGTTGAGACCGCGGCGGGCGATCCCGTCGAGATCCTCGATGCCCTGTTTCCGACGGTGCGGCGCATCTACCAGCGTGGAATCGCGGAACCCGCCGACCTGGTGTATCTTCGCGTTCCGCTCCCGCTGGGTCGCAGTTTCTATCAGGCGGACAAGGCCCTGAAGAACAACGAGTGGGCCGTCCGCGACGGCGGCGGGATTATTCTGGAGGCTGCGTGCCCTGACGGGATCGGCGACGACGCGTTTCTGTCATTGCTGCGCCGGGCGTGTGGCCACACGGAGGCCGGTCAGATCGTCGCACGGCGGGGATACCGGCTTGGCGATCACAAGGCGGTCCGACTGTGGCGATTGATCGATCCTTTGGAACGCGGCGTTCGCGTCGCAGTTGTGTCTCCGAACCTCGCGCAGGCCGACTTGGCCGAAACGCCGCTGCGCGCCTTTCAAGACGCCGGCGTTGCGTGGACATGGATGAAGACTGAAGTCTCCGGACCCTTCGAGCGGGGCCTGATGATTGAAGATGCGGGGATGTTGACCGTTTGCGCGAGCAGGTAGGAGTTGCGCAAGAACAAGGTGAACTGTAGGGTTGCCAAACGGCAACGCCGACGGGCTAGCGGGCCATTCGGTGGGGACCGAGAAGGGATTCTCGGTCCAGCAG
>JBHHVX010000148.1:0-8548 GCA_046754505.1 Phycisphaerae bacterium
GTCAGCGGTCAGCGGTCAGCAGTGAGTCATTGGGGAGGGGGTTATGGCATGACGAATTCGTGTTCGGGGTGGCGGATGGTGAGGACGGGGCAGGGGGCTTTGCGGACGACCTTTTCGGCGACCGAGCCCATGAGGGCGTGGGTGATGCCGCCACGGCCGTGGGTGCCGAGGACGATGAGGTCCATCTCGTGGTCGTGGGCGTAGCGGATGATCTCCATGAAGGGGCGGCCGACGAGGACGTCGGAGACGATGGGGCGTCCGATGTCGGCGAGGTGCTCGCGGATGAAGGCGTCGAGCGACTGCCGTGAGCCGTCGACCAGTTCTTCCGGCCGAGGGCCGACGGGGAGGCTGCCGGGTCCCATCGCCATCCAATACTGGAAGGCCTCGTCGACGACGTGGATGACGTAAAGCTCGGCGGAGAAGCAGTCGGCGAAGGAGCGGGCATAGGTGAGGGCGTGGAGCGAGACGTCGGAGAAGTCGGTGGGAAACAGGACTCGACTCAGCTCGATCACGAATCGAACCTCAGTGCCTGCGCGGCGTCCGGGCCTCGTCCGAACAGGCGGGCAAGGGACATTTTGCTCCGTGGCTGGCAGGCACCGCGCCAGCATGCACCACCGCACTGCCATGACCCGGCCATGATCCATCCTATTGCGGCCGACCACGGCGCCGCTGTCAAGCGCCCCGCCGAACTTGTGGACTCGGGGAGTCCGTGACAGTTTTGGCGGCAATGCCCGGCAGCCCCAACGGGTGCCACTGGCGGCTTGTCCGCCAGTGCATTGGCGGACAGTGCCTTGCACGGACACGGGCAGGCGAGCTGCCCGTGGCACCCCGCGGCCGACTCTGTCACGCACCCGGAACCGGGCGCGTCGGGACGGCACGAGGCAGCCCAACCGGCGGCGCGAGCCTACTCTTCGCTCTGGATCGCCTCGTCGATGGCGTGGTTGACGCGGTTCATCATTTCGAGATAGTCGGCCTGGTGCTTCATCATGGCCTTGAGTTTGTCGTTGCCGGCGACGCGTGCCTCGGCGTCGGCGAGCTTGTGCTTGTCGTCGACCTCGATGGGCTTGCCTTCGGCCTCGAGCCGGCGGAGCCTTTCGACCTGTTCCTGATAGGACTTGAGGACGGTCTGGGCGTCGGAGTCGGCGGCGACGGCACGGGCGGTGGTCATAAACGCGGTGGTTCGCGGGTGCGAGGCAATTCGCTTGCCCAGTTCGCGGGCGTGATGGATGATGTCGTCCATGGTCTGAGTCCTCTGTGAGGATGTCCAACAGCCGCCTGACCTGCGCGAGCGGGAGGCGGGGAGGGTTCCTGACGATGCCAAAACGGTTCTCAGAGCGCATTCTAGACTATCTCCGTCGACCGGGCTACGAGCCGGTCGAACTTCAGCGGCTGGCGCGGGCGATGGGGATCGCCGAGGCCGAGCGGGGTGATTTCCACGACGCCGTGGACGCCCTTCGGCGCGTGGGCCGCGTGGTGCTCGGCACGGACAACGCGGTGACGCTTCCGCGGACGGCGTCTGAGGTGGTGGGGACCTATCGCGGCAACGCCCGGGGCTTCGGATTTGTCGTGCCGGACGAATCGACGGCGCACGGCGATCTCTACATTCCGGAGGGGCGGGGACTGGATGCGATCACGGGCGACAAGGTGTTGTGCCGCGTGCTGCGTCGCGGCAAGCGTGCGGGCCGGCAGGCATTTGGCGGGCAGGTCGTCAAGATTCTCGAGCGAGGACAGAGCCGCTGCGTCGGAGAGCTGCGCCAGGATGGGGGGTTGTGGTTCGTGCAGCCGGACGGCAACGTCCTCCACGGGCCGGTGATGGTGGGCGACGTGGGGGCGAAATCGGCGCGCCGGGGCGATCAGGTTGTCGTGGAGATCGTGCAGTATCCGAGCCTCGGAAAGCCGGCGCGCGGCGTGATCGTCGAACGGCTGGGCCGGCGCGGCCGGCCGGAGGTCGATCTGCTGAGCGTCGTTCGACAGTTCCACCTGCCGGACACGTTCAGCGAGGCGGCGCTGGCGGAGGCCGGCGAAGTCGTGCGGACGTTTGACGTCGAGGCCGTCATGGAGCGGCGGGAGGACCTGTCGTCGCGGACGATCATCACGATCGATCCGGACGACGCCCGGGACTTTGATGACGCGATCTCTCTGGAGGTTCTGCGTCCGGCGAAGCGGACGGTCCGTCCGAAACAGGGCGCCTCCTCGAGGGCGCGGCGGCGGCCGAGCCGGGACGAGGCGGTGTGGGAGCTGGGCATTCACATCGCGGACGTCAGCGCGTTTGTGCGGGAAGGAAGGCCCCTCGATGTGGACGCGACGGAGCGCGGGACGAGCGTATATTTTCCGGGGCACGTCATTCCGATGTTGCCGGAGGTGCTGTCGAACGGGTTGTGCAGTCTCCAGCAGGGCGAGCCTCGGCTGTGCAAGAGCGTGTTCATCCGCTACGACGCGCTCGGCCGGGTCGTGGCCAGCCGGGTTGCAAACACGGTGATCCGTTCGGCGAAGCGGCTGACCTATCGTCAGGCGCAGTCGATTCTCGACGGCCGGGTGGGGCGTTTTCGCAAGACGCTTGTCGATCTTGTGCAGGAGCTGGATCGGCTGGCGCGGTCGATCCGGCAGCGGCGCATCGAGCAGGGGATGGTCGTGCTGGAACTGCCGGAGGTGGAGTTGAAGTTCGACGACGCCGGACGCGTGGCCGACGCCCGCCCGGCTGATACGAGCTTCAGTCACACGATCATTGAGATGTTCATGGTGGAGGCCAACGAAGCGGTGGCGCGGCTGCTGCGCCGGCTTCGCGTGCCGTTTCTGCGCAGGATTCACCCGGATCCGGATGAAGGGTCGACGGAGAACATGGTTCGCTTCCTGCGGGCGTGCGGACATTCGATGCCGCAGCACTTCAAACACGCGGACCTTCAGGCGTTGCTGGCGCGGGTCCGAGGTCGACCCGAGTCCTATGTCGTCAATCTGGCGGTCCTGAAGTCAATGCAGCAGGCCGAGTATTCGCCACGGGAACTGGGCCATTTTGCGCTGGCGAGTGATTGCTATGCCCACTTCACCAGCCCGATCCGCCGCTATCCGGACCTGATGATCCACCGATTGCTCGATCTGTATATCAAGGGAAAGATCAAGCCGAAGGGCCGACGTCCTGTCGACATTCCAGGCGGCGACGACCTCGTCGAGTGGGGCCGACGGCTCTCCTATGCGGCGCGGCGAGCGGAGAGCGCGGAGCGCGAATACAAGGCGTACAAGATCCTGCAGCTTTTGGCCGAGCACGTCGGCGACACCTTCAAGGGCGTCGTGACGAGCGTGACGAACTTCGGGTTGTTCGTGCAGCATCCGAAGTATCTGATCGAGGGCCTGCTGCGGCTCGAGAACCTCGGCGACGACTGGTGGGACGTGGATGTGCAGCGCGGGTGCGTCATGGGACAGCGATCGCGGCGTGTCTTTTCGATGGGCAAGGTGGTGACGGTGCAGATCGCGGAGGTGAACCTGGCGTCCCGACAGTTGAATCTGCGGTTGGCCGCCGGAGGCGGCTCGGAGGGACGCCCGGGCCGCCGGTCGACGAAGCCGCCCGTGCGTCATAAGACGAAGCCGCCTGTGCGTCGCAAGACGAAGGGCCGCGGCCGGGCGGCCGGGCGGACATCGGCCAAGCGCGGGCGGCAGAGATGACGACACAGGGTGGAGATGCGCCGCGCGCGGCCGCGGGTCGGACGTGAGTACCGGGTTGTGCATGGTCTGCGGTCCGACTTTTCAGAGGTGCCCGGGATTCACTGCCAGCGCTGGACCGAGAATCCTTTCTCGGTTCCGAACGGATGGGAATCCTTCCCACGTCATAGCAAAAATGGGGACTGCTGTCGGGGGAACAGGAAGGGATTCCTGTTGGGAGAGAGAACGAGAAGGGATTCTCGTTCCAGCCGCGTGACTGAACTGCCACGGCCTGCGGTGTGCTTCGGCCGCGTGGTTGCTTGACGGTCCGAGGCGGTCTGATTTACACTCGTGCGATGCTGCGAACACCATTGTACAAGAACCATAAGCGGCTGGGGGCCCGGCTGATCGATTTCGGCGGCTGGGAGATGCCGGTGATGTACCGGGGAATCCGCGAGGAGCACGACTACACGCGGACGGCGAGTTCGGCGTTTGACGTGTCGCACATGGGGCGGCTGCATCTCCGGGGCGCGGAGGCCGAGGCGCTCTTGCAGCGCGTCTGCACGCGCAACGTCGGCAAGCTGAAGGTCGGGCGGAGCGGGTACAGCCACATCTGCAATGAAGCCGGCGGGATTCTGGACGACGTCATCGTGTCGCGAGCGGAGGACCGGTGGATGATGGTCTGCAACGCGGGGAACCGCGAGAAGATCGTCGCCCATCTGACGCGCCACGCCGAGGGCCGCGACGTCCGGATCGACGATCGCACGGAATCGACGGTGATGATGGCGATTCAGGGTCCGGCGACGCTGGACCTGTTTCGGGAGCACATGCCGATCCGAATCGGCGATGTCGGGCGATACGGTTTTGTCAACGGTTCTTACATGGGCACGAAGTACACCGTTTTCCGAAGCGGGTATACCGGCGAGGATGGCTTGGAGGTCGTTCTGCCGGCGTCCATGGGCGTTCTCGCGTGGGATTTCATCGTCCAGGAGGGCGGCGCCGGCGGCCGCGTGACCATCAAGCCGGCTGGGTTGGGTGCCCGCGACACGCTGAGGCTGGAGGCGGGCATGCCGCTGTATGGTCACGAGCTTGGAGAGTCGTTTGATCCGATTGCGGCGGGGTGCGGATGGTGCGTCGATCTCGAGAAAGATTTCATCGGGGCGGACGCGCTGCGGAAGATTCACGCGGCCGGCCCGCGGCGGCGGCTGGTCGGGCTGGCATTGGAAGGTCGGCGAATCGCCCGGCAGGGGGTCGCGGTGCTGAGTGGTGAGACGGAAGTGGGTCAGGTGACGAGCGGGACGTTAAGCCCGACGCTTGGGAAGTCGATCGCCATGGCCTATGTAGACGCTGTGGTGTTGAAGGACGAAGCCGCGTTGGCGGTGGACGTGCGGGGGACGCAGGTGGGGGCGGCGCGCGTGGCGTTGCCGTTTTACAAGAGAAGCGCGAACAGCCGTTAGCGGATTTCGCAAATGACGAATGGACTGTGCTCCGGGCCTGCCTTGTTCCTGCACATCGGGCTTCGGGATTCACGGTTCAGGGAGTGAGATGGTGGACGTTCCCGCGGATCGGAAGTATCTGACAACCCATGAATGGCACAAGCTCGATGGCGAAATCTGCACGATCGGCATCTCGCAATTTGCCGCCGACGAGCTGACCGACGTGACGTACGTGTCGTTGCCGCCGGCGGGCAAGGAGATCACCGCAGGGCAGTCGTTCGGTGAGATCGAGAGCGTCAAGGCGACGAGCGAACTGAACAGCGGCGTGTCCGGCGTCGTTACGGAGATCAATTCCAAGCTGGACGATGCGCCGGAGCTGGTCAACGAAGACCCGTTCAACGCGGGATGGATGATCAAGGTCAAGGTCTCCGACCCCGCCCAATTGGACGCCCTGCTGGACAGCGCGGCCTACACCAGCCAACTCGGTGGATAGGGGGGATAGGGGCATGGTCTTGACCGACGAGACAATACGGGGGTCCGGTTCCGAAACGTCCGCGACATCGAATCCGCCACGCGCGTGCGACCAGTTTGAGACGTTCGCGGCCCGGCACATCGGCCCCGGCCCCGACGACGTGGCGGCCATGCTGGACGCGGTCGGCTGCGCGTCGCTGGAGGCGCTGATCGACGAGACGATTCCCGAGGCGATCCGTCTGCGCGGCGGGCTGTCGCTGCCGGAAGCGCGGAGTGAGCACGGGCTGCTGGCCGAGCTTCGGGCGATGGCGTCGCGGAACAAGGTCTTCCGGTCGATGATCGGGATGGGCTACTACGACTGCATCCTGCCGCCGGTCATTCAGCGCAACGTCCTCGAGAATCCCGGCTGGTACACGCAATACACGCCCTACCAGGCGGAGATTGCGCAGGGCCGGCTCGAGGCCCTGCTGAACTTTCAGACGATCGTCTGTGATCTGACGGGGCTGCCAGTGGCGAACGCGTCGTTGCTGGATGAGGCGACGGCCGCCGCCGAGGCCATGACCATGTGCCGGGCGGTCCGGGGCGGCGACGAGCGAAACGGCTTCTTCGTCGCGGACGACTGTCACCCGCAGACAATCGCCGTCGTCGCGACACGCGCCCGGTCGGCCGGCGTTCGACTCCACGTCGGGCCGACCGACGGGATCGATTGCGAGAAGCCGCGTTTGTTTGGCGTGCTGCTGCAGTATCCGGCGACCGATGGGCGCATCTGCGACTACGAACCGCTGATTCACAAGGCCCACGCCGCCGGCGCTCTGACGGTCGTCGCGACCGATCTGCTCGCGTTGACCCTGCTGCGCCCGCCGGGTGAATTCGGCGCCGACATCGCCGTCGGCTCGTCGCAGCGGTTTGGCGTGCCGATGGGCTTCGGCGGGCCACACGCGGCGTTTATCTCGACGCGCGACGAATTAAAGCGACACCTGCCGGGCCGGATCGTGGGCGTCTCGAAAGACGCGATGGGCCGACCGGCCTATCGCCTGGCGATCCAGACGCGCGAGCAGCACATCCGCCGAGAGAAGGCCACGAGCAACATCTGCACCGCCCAGGTGCTGCCGGCGATCATGGCGAGCATGTACGCGGTCTATCGCGGTCCGGATGGCCTGCGGCGGATCGCCGAGCGCGTGCACGCGATGACCTCGGCGACGGCGGCGGGGTTGCGGCGGCTCGGGCACGATTGCGGCGGCGAGCCGTTCTTCGACACGCTTCGGGTGCGGCTCGGCTCCGGCGGGCCGAAAGACGTGCTGGCGGCGGCGGCCTATCGGGAGATCAACCTCCGGGACTATGGCGACGGAACGGTCGGTCTCTCGCTCGATGAGACGACGACGCCGGAGGACCTGGCGAAGCTGTTTGAGGCCTTCAACGGTGGGCGGCCCGTCGGTTTTTCGGTCGAGGACGTATTGAGCGAAGCCGCGTCGGGGTTGGATGGGCCGCTGGCGCGCGGCGTCGATTATCTGTCGCATCCGGTCTTTCACGAGCACCACTGCGAGACCGAGATGCTGCGTTACTTGTACCGCTTGCAGCAGCGGGACCTCTCGCTGGCGACCTCGATGACGCCGCTTGGCTCGTGCACGATGAAGCTCAACGGCACGAGCGAGATGATGCCGATCACGTGGCCGGAGTTCGCGAGGCTTCATCCGTTCGCCCCGGACGACCAGACGCGGGGCTATGCCGAGCTGTTCGAACAGCTCGAGGCGTGGCTGGCGGAGATTACCGGGTTCGCGGCGGTGTCGCTCCAGCCGAACGCCGGCGCTCAGGGGGAGTACACCGGGTTGATGGTCCTCCGGGCGTATCACGAGGCCCGCGGTGAGTGCAATCGAGACGTCTGCCTGATTCCGACGTCGGCGCACGGGACGAACCCGGCCAGCGCCGTGATGGCGGGGCTGCGCGTCGTGGCGGTGGCCTGTGATGCTCGGGGCAATATCGACGTGGCGGACCTGAAGGCCAGAGCGGCGGAACATCGCGACCGGCTGGCAGCGCTGATGATCACCTATCCGTCCACGCACGGCGTGTTTGAGGCTGCCGTCCGCGAGATTTGCGAGGTCGTCCATGCGGCGGGCGGGCAGGTCTATATGGACGGGGCGAACATGAACGCCCAGGTCGGACTGTGCCGGCCGGCGGACATCGGCGCCGACGTGTGCCACCTGAACCTGCACAAGACGTTTTGCATTCCGCACGGCGGGGGCGGGCCGGGCGCGGGGCCGATCGGTGTGGCAGAGCACCTGGCGCCGTTCCTGCCGGGAAAGTCGGCGGGGCGACGGGACGGCAAAACGAAGGGCGTCGGTCCGGTTTCGGCGGCTCCGTACGGCAGTGCGAGCATCCTGCCGATTTCGTGGATGTACATCGCACTGATGGGGGCCGAGGGTCTGGCGCGGGCGTCGCAGGTGGCGATCCTGAATGCGAACTACATGGCCGTCCGGCTCAAGGCCCACTACCCGATTCTCTACGCGGGCAAAAATGGTCGCGTGGCCCACGAGTTCATCCTGGATGCCCGGGCGTTCAAAAAGACGGCCGATGTCAGCGTCGACGACATCGCCAAGCGGCTGATGGACTACGGCTTTCACGCGCCGACGATGTCCTGGCCGGTGCCCGGCACGCTGATGATCGAGCCGACCGAGAGCGAGTCGCGTGCGGAGCTGGACCGGTACTGCGACGCGCTGATCGCGATCCGGGAGGAGATTCGGGCGATCGAAGACAGCCGGGCCGATCGAAAGGACAACGTGTTGAAGGGCGCGCCGCACACGGCCGATGCCGTCACCGCGGAGGACTGGCCGCACGCCTACGGCCGCGAGCAGGCGGCCTTTCCGCTGCCGTGGGTCCGCGAGCGCAAGTTCTGGCCCGCGGCCGCCCGCATCGACAACGTCTGGGGCGACCGGAATCTGTTCTGCACATGCCCGTCGGTGGAACGGTAGGGTGGGCAATGCTCACCGCGTGCTGGACCGAGAATCCCTTCG
>JBHHVX010000149.1:0-8526 GCA_046754505.1 Phycisphaerae bacterium
GCACCGGCACGTCACCGGGGCCGGCCGCACCGGAGTGCGACAACCCGAGCAGCCACCCGGCAAGCAGCACCACGCCGCCGCAACGCCCGTACAACGACTTGCGAATCATGGCTTCCTCCAAACCTCGGCGATCCGTCGCCTGTGTCCCGGACATTGCCTATATATCTCACACCAGACGCGCGTGGCTCTGATTGCAGCGGCCCGCCCAGAACCGCGACCGCCAAAGAACGGCTATCCACGAAGACCGACCGCGTGCCGACGAGCGCAGCTCTGATTCAGTATTTCGCGCGGATGCTCTTGGATACGATCAGCCCGATCCCTCCGCAGGGGCGAATCTGGACCTGGAACAGAACCGGACGAGCTAATTCAACAAAAGAACTGCGAATACCCCTGCCCCATCAGTATGGCTCGCCCGGCAGTGCTATTCGAGTGCGCTTATACCACGATCCGTGCGGCCGTGTCAAGCGATTACGTAAAAGACTTAAGAAACGTCAAGCTCAGCGCTCGGAACGGCAAACGCCCCGGCGCGGCCCCGTCGAAGCGACGGGCTCAAGCCGCCAACTGGGGCCTATTGCCCGATCGCCGCCCCGTCGATCGCGCATTTCTGCCCAGTCGTGTCCCACGTCGCGCCACAAACAAGCCGGAAATCGCCGATCGCGCGTCCTGGCACGACACTTGACAGTCATCATCCCACGGTGGCGCCTTCCACCCAGGTGCAGCCCCCGGATCACGAAACCCTGTTCAGGAGGCCAGGCATGCTCTCTTCGCTGCTCGAACTGTTCGCAATCGGACTCGCCGCGGTCGGAAATTCGCCAACCGCCGAGCAACTCATCATCCAGGCACTCAACCCGCTCTATGCCGCGCTCCGCTCCGTCGGGCTGTGAACCGGACTGGTGCTCCGTCACGCCTCATCGGATGGGGAGCATCGGCGTCCCGCCGGTGTATCTCCTCTGGAAATGCTGAGTGCGCCATCTCCTCCGGGCGCGGGAGTCCGACTACCCGATTTCAGTTTTCGGCTTTCGGCTTTCGGCTCTCAGCTCTCGCTACCTCAATCGCCTCCAGCAGCCCCGGGCGATTCTGCAACTGAAGCGTGTCCGGGCCGACATCCCACTTTCCGGCCGGAGGCGTCTCGCGCGTGGTGATATAAGCGAATTCCGTCGATCCGATGCCGCCCGGCGCATAGACACCGACCCGCCGAACCCGGGACCAGGCGATCTCGATCCGCCTCCCCACGCCGGCCAGACTCACGCCGCGGTCGCTGAGTACGAGCCGCCGCCCATACCCGCGCACCACCGCGAGGCCGCTCAACACCAGAACACCCGCCGCCGACCACCGCATCCATCCCGGCGAGTCCGTCAGAAACAGGAACATCTCGAGCGCGCAGATAGGAACCATGACGACCAGATACGCCGCCAGCGGCGCCGACAGGTACGACCAGCAACGCCGATAGCCGATTGTGCCGTCCGTCTTCACGGCTCATCCGCCCGACCGCAACGCGTCAGTGCTCGTAATAGGTGTGCGCCGGCCGCCCGGACAGTATCTGTTCCTTGCCCCAGTCCGCAACCGCTCGAAACGCATCGGAGGCGATGAAGGCGTCAAACGCCGCCCGGTCCGACCACTCCGACAGGATCACATAGCTCTGAGCGTCATCAATGTCGCGGCACATCTTCGATTGTGTGTGCCCCTCGATCTTCGCCATCGCCACGATCACCTTCCGGAAGGCCGACTCAAAGACCTCCTCTTTACCTGGCAGAACCCGATAGTTCATTCCGATCGTGACCATCACGTCCTCCGTTCAGCCGACCGGCGCACACCGCAGTGTGTGTTGTCCGCCAGTGCCCCGGTGCACTCGCACGCCTCATGAATTGGGGGAGCATCGGCGTCCCGCCGGTGTATGTCCTCTGAAAGTGCCGGGTGCCACTGGCGGCTTGTCCGCCGAGCGTCCCAGACACCACTCGGCTCCTCTCGATCAGACCGTATAACAACTGCCGCGCTGCCCCTTGAGCGACTGCCGCCGGATCTTTTTCGTCTTGACCAACTGACCCATGATGTTGTAGCAGCCCGCCCCGCGACCTTCGCTGTTCCAGTGCTTCGTGATCTGACTGCCCGTCACGCCCTTGCGACCGCTCTTCTTCACGAAATTCAGAATCGATTGCGAACCGCTCGTCTTGAACTTACGGCGCGTGCGCACTTTCTTGCCCGACTTCTTATTGCGGCTTCCCAGCGGACGGCCCCGTCGCTTCACACCGGACCCAATTCCAAACGACATGAACACGCCGTCGATCCGGTCGATCGCTTCGACGTGCGCCTGTCGCTCCTTCTGCAACCTCTGAATCAGTGATTGTAGTTCCTGAATCGCACTTGCCATGACTACTCCTTCATGAAAACAAACCATCAAACGGTCAACACGAAAACCAGTGACACCTCGTGGGTCACTTCTGACCGTCGGGCGAGTCATAACACATCTGCCGGCCGGATGCAATCGCAGCAGAGGACGGAAAACGCCGCCCGGACGGAACGGACAGTGCGAGATTGAAATCACAGGTCCTAAGATAGCGTCCACTGTGCAGGCCAGCCCTCGCAAGGACCCTCCGCGAACGCTGAGCGGGTGAGAGCCGCACCTGGCGATATGTCACGTCTCATTGGGGCGGGGAGCATCGGCGTCTCGCCGGTGTGGTTCCTCTGGGAACGCATGGGCGGGGCACTGTACACCTTCCGCCAATCCAAGCGTGACATCGCTCTGGTCCCAGCCGCATCTGGTCAGACACGCGACCGTGAGAGAGCGGCCTTCCAGCCGGAACCCACTGCTTTCTGACGAGCGAGTCTCGAATCACGATACCTCTCACACACGCTCTTGGGCTTGTGTCCGCATAACACCTGACGTGCATATCCCGAAATGAACTGGCCCCCAAGGATTCGAACCTTGACAAACAGATCCAGAGTCTGTCGTGCTACCATTACACTAGGGGCCAAGAAACAAGCCGCCGCGGCGACCCCGTTTGAACAGTACGATAGCAGACGCTCAGGGACTGTCAAGCCCCCACCCGACAACAACCGCCGGGGGCCACTGGCGCCTTATTGGGGTACAGGCTTCCAGTTGTGGTGAAGGCTTCCAGCCTGCTCGGGTGCCACTGGCGGCGGGGGGCCACGGGCAGCGTGCCTGTCCGTATCCCGTGAAAGGCACTGTCCGTTGATGCACTGGCGGACAAGCCGCCAGTGGCACCCATCGGGGCAGCCGGGCGTTGCCGCCAGAACGGTCATGGACCCAGTGCCCCCCAGGCACCGACCGCCCCCGCCTGGCGCGCCAAGCCCGTCTCGCTCACCGCCGCCGCGCGAACAGCACCAGCCCGATACCCGCAAACGCCAGCACCGAAACCGTCACCACGCCCGTGCCGCACAGCGCCGGGCTGACGCGCACCCGACCGCCGAGGTCCACTGGCTGCGTCGCCGTCCCGCCCACGAGCGTCACCCTCCGGAGCAACGTCCCGTTGCCGCAGCCACGTGGTGGGCTGACGCGGTAGCTAAAGGTCGTTCGCCCGGTGAAGGTCCGGTCCGGCGAAAAAGTGAAATCCAGTTGCGTCGGCCCGCTCGCCACCAACGCGCCTCCCAGCGGGAATTGAAAGACCGTCACCACGCTGTCAGCCGCATTCACAACCGGCAAATGGATCACCGCCGGTTGGTTCGGCTGAACGATGACCAGTGCGTCTTCGGCCGACGGGCAATTGATCTGAGCCTGAGACGTCTCTGTTCCCGTGCAGGCAAGGAAGACTGCACACCACACGAGCGCAGACAGGTTGCCTCTCTTCATCGCTCTCCCTCCCTCTGACAGGTCGTCACCGCGCGATGGAACCGAAGTGGATCCGGCGCGCGGCGTCGGGCTCGCCGGCGGAACGTCGATACAACGCCCCCCTCTCAACTATAGGCCGGCCCCCCACGCCGATCGTCGACCTGCCCGTGCCAACGTCCGAAGATGTGCCCCGGCCCCACCGCTCCCGGAACCGCAAACAACGAATTGAGGGTCTGTTCAGAGATTTCCGGCGGCGCCGGGTACCACTGGCGGCATTTCCGCCAGTGTCCCGACGTTCTGTCACGCCTCGTTGGCCGGGGAGCATCGGCGTCCGGCCGGTGACAAACCTCTGGAAAAACCTGGGCGACGTGTCTGAAAACTACGTAAGACGATATGAGAGGCCAAAAAAACGAAGTGCCGCTCCTATCCGTCGGCCTCCTCATCGGCAGCACGCGCCTCATCCGGCTCGACATCGAGAAACGTCAACATAAACGTCCCCAGCAACAGCGGCTGGTAGGCAACCTTCCCCCGCCCCGCCGGAACCGCCCGTTTCCGGACCAGCCAGGTGCCGCACCACCAGTCGTGAAACGCCTGCCGCTTTCCGCTCTTCCGGCACTTCAAATACGACGCCCCCAGCGGAAGCGTGGCAATCGCCGCAACACAGAACCGTTTGAAAAGCGCACCCAGCAATGGCGGCTGCCCCGTCTTGTCAATCAGCCGGATCCCCATGATCCGATATCCCACCGTCCCGCCACGCAGCCGCCGAAAGACCGTGTAGTAAGCCACGCAAAAGACCAGCCAGCCCCGAAGCCGCCACATCAGCCGGTGCATCGACTCAGGAGACTTCAACCACTCAGCCGTCATCGTTTGACGCTCGGCGACCGGCACCGACCGCATGCGCTCCACCAATTCCGGCGGCAACGGAAAGATCACCGTCATCATCACGACAATCAGCAGGGCAAACAGAAAGGCATGGTCCAACAGAAAAGCCCCGATCCGCCGGGCGATCGACGCGTAGTCTTCGGATCGAAACCACACAACATCGGCGTCTGCGGCCATGACGGCAGTATAGCCGAAGCCCGACCCCGGCCAAGCCGATGTCCTCTATACCATTGGAAACGCTCTCCGCAACGCGATACAATGCCGACCGGGGGAGCGTTGAAGGCCGCTGATCACACCGCGGCCGGGCGTGGAGGAGTGATCTCTTGGGAAGAGTTCGGCGAGGTTTCGTTCCGGCGTTGGCCGCGATGGTCGTCCTCTCCCTGACCGAGCACGCCTGGGCATGGGGGCCGGCCACCCACGTCAAGCTCGCCGCCGACATCCTCGCCAATTTGTGGCTCCTCCCCGCGGGCGTCGCCGCCCTGATCGCACGCAACCGCCGGGCCTTCATCTACGGCAGCGTCGCGACCGATACCGTCTTCGCCAAAAAGATGAGCCGCATCAAGCAGATATGCCACCACTGGAGCACCGGCTTCGGCATCCTCGAAGCCGCCGAGACCGAAGAAGGCCGAGCGTTTGGCTATGGCTATGTCTCGCACCTCGCCGCCGACACCATCGCACACAACAAGTTCCTGCCCCGGCAGATGGCCGTCAGTCGATCGACCATCGCCTTCGGCCATGTCTACTGGGAAGTCCGCGCCGACTCCGGCATCGAAGCCCGACATTGGCGCCGCCTCCGCTCTTCACTGCGCGCCCACTATGACGAACCCCCCGATCTCCTGCGGGCACGCCTCGTCGACACCCTCTTGTCATTCCGAGCGAATCAGGCCGTCTTCAAGCGCATCAATCTCCTGGCATCCGAACGCACCTGGCGGCGGTCTGTCGAGTTCTGGTCCCATCTCTCGAGGCACGGCCTCGACGAGACCGTACTCGCCGGCTACCACGCCGAGTCGATCGATCGCATCGCCGACGTCCTGACGCGTGGCACCACGTCGCCCATCCTCCGCGAAGATCCCAACGGAAACGCCGCCCTCGGCTATGCCAGGGCACAACGAAAACAGCTTCGCCAGTTGAAACGCGCCCGAATCCCCCACCACCACGTCATCGAAGAGGCCGCCGCCGGCCACGCCCCGCACCCCGAACGCATCCTCATCCCCGTCGGGCACCCGTAGCCCCTCGCTGCACGGGGAGCATCGGCGTCCCGCCGGTGCCGGCCGGCCCGTCCCCACCAGACGTGGCGGGTGGCATGTCCATCCGCGCAGCGGTGGACATGTCGAAGGCTGGCAGCGCTGTGCTGACGCTTTGGCGCCGCTCCGGTTCGAGGCGCTCTCCTCGGCCGCGCACGCCCACGGCTTCGCCGATGGGCGTGGCACCCGGCGAACACCCTCTTAGGACGTGAACTCGAGCAGAACGACCTGCTGCTCTGCCTGACGTGTGGCTACTGCCTCAAGGGCCTTCCCGACCGCCACACCTGCCCTGAATGCGGCACCGCCTTCGACGGCCCGGCCATCCAGGCCCAATGGAAGCACTGGATCCAATACAGGAAACTGCCGGATGCGTAGCCGCGCAGGGTGCGTCCCGGATGCACCGCCTTTCTGTCCGACGGCGGCTTTCGGCTCTCGATTTTGACGTTTTGACTTCTTGACGTTTTGACGTTTCAGAAGAACGTCGCCCCCACGGAAGCCAACACGGCCCGGACGCACTCCCCGCCGAAGGCGAGGCACGTCCCGGTCGTGAGCGCGGCCAGCGCCGCCAGCTTCCGCGCGAACATCAATCGTCTTCGGCTCATGTCAGGAACGGCGCGACGACGAACAGCAGGTTGTTGATGCAGCCGCCGAGGCCAAAAACAACGCCCAAGCTGAATGCGGCGAGAATCGTGTACTTTCGCTTCATCGATAGCATCCTTGTCGAAAGGTCTCGATCGTTCTTCAAACCGGCCACGTCCTCGACCGGGGCGTCAGACCAGAAGCGGCGTCACAAGACGCAGAATCCGGTTCTCGCACCCGCTGGGCAGCACTCCGAACGCGGCGGTCACGAAGATGAGACTCCATTTCGACCATTTCGACGTGAGGAACTTCTGCATCATGGGCGGAATCCTTCTCCTGTCCGGCCTTGTCAGAACGTGATCGCGATCTGTGTGGTCGCACGTTGTTCGAAGATGTCGTTGTTATCGGGGTTCTGCAGCGGAAAGCCGTAGCCCGCGCTCCAGGAAACCTGATCGGTGATGTTCCACCGAAATCCGAGCGTCCCCCAGTAGGCCGACTCTCCCTTCACGTCGTTCGAACCGATGTTCGCATAGTCCAATCCGCCGACGTCCAGCGGAAGCCGGTCACCGTCGCTCAAGTAATGCAAGCCGTGGATCTCCAGCAACGGGAAGAAGTCGTCCACCAACTCGTAATCGACGTGCACGTCCCAACTGACGATATTGTTTCCGTCGTCCTGGTCCATCGGAATCCGCCCGACCACATCGGCCATCACGCCCAGCTTCCCGAAGCCTTTGTACGCCGTGACGAACGGACTGAGCTCGTCAACATTGCCGTTCAACGTATTCGCGTGGCCGTTCGACAGCCGCCATCGCAAGCCCGTCGACAGAATGAAGTCGCTCTCGTGGTCGACCAGCAACGCATACTTGAGCGCAAACGCCAGATCATTCCACCCCTCGTCATCCTTGAGAATCGGCGTGCTCAGTTTCGAATAGCCGTCGCCCGTCGCCAGAAACTGGAGGCGATCCGTCAGCGCCAAACGAACCTGCAGCGCCCAGACGCTCAGGTCGCCGCCGTGCAGGGCACTCCCGTCAGGAAACTTGTGCCAGAGGTAAATCGCACGGATATCGCTGTTAATGAACGGATCCTCAAAGTAAAGAGGCGATCCGATCGGCCGCGGCTTCTTCCGGAAGTGACGGTCTCCCCACAGAAACCCGTCCCACAGAAGCGGCTCCGGCGTTTCAACGCTCGTCTCCGTCGTCGTCTCAACCGACTCCGCGGTCGCCCCACCGTCGTCCTGATAGGCCAGACTCAGTGGACGCTCCGCCCACGCGGTCCGCGGCGCCTCCGAACGAGCAGGCTCCCGCCCGCGCGTCTGAGCGACGGACGTAGCCGTCATCGCTCCAACAGACAGGAATGCAAGAAGATATCCGACAGGTCGAGTGTGCAACATGAACATACTCCGAAAGAACGCTGTCAACGGAGAGCGCCCCGCGCGAGGCATCCCGAACCTCCTCGCGCCGGAACAACCCTGAGCGAATGCCCTCTCCGCGCCAGTACGAGAACCCACTGGTATCGGTCGTTCCACGGACCATGATTGAGCACGACACGCCCGGAGTTGTCAAGAAAAATATTCGGCGATTTTCGCCGCGCACATTTCGCCCGGTGCCGCGCGCGGTCTGTCGGGCCAGTGCGTGGGCCGCGATCCCGCGCTCAACAGTAAGCCGGGTGGCTCCTCCACCCCGGCTCCCCCACTCCGCCACAAACAAATCACAGCCCCACGGCCGGCGGCACCGCGTACCACCGGCGGCTTATCGGCATCGGCAGCACCATCCCCTCCGAGGCTGGAGAACGGACGGTCTGACGTTTTGACGTTCTGACGTTCCCGCCCGCCTACGGACATCCGGCCAGAAGACACCCAACGAAACGGGGAATGTCCGCCCCGTTGATGAGCGTATCGCCGTTTGTGTCCGCTCGCGTGAGATCGCAGAACGGCTGCCCGATCACGCCTCGATTGAGCAGCGCCGCCACGAACAGATCGATGTCCGGCACATTCACCTGACCATCGCAATTCATGTCGCCTGAACCGGGAATCCC
>JBHHVX010000150.1:0-8117 GCA_046754505.1 Phycisphaerae bacterium
GCTGGAACGTGAATCCCTTCTCGTTCCCGTGTGCCAGAGGAACCCTATCCTGTTCCTTGGGTAGCCGTCCCCATTGGCTCGCGACACGGGAAAGGATTCCCGCTCGGTGGGGACCGAAAAAAGATCCTCGGTCCAGCGAGGTCGCGGCTCTGAAAAGGCTTTTCAAACACCCTTTCAGGGTCCGGCGTTTCGGCCATCGAACCTACTCGTATCGCAACGCCTCGATCGGATCGAGCCGGCTGGCCCGCCAGGCGGGATAGAAGCCGAAGAAAATGCCGGTGGCCGCCGCGAAGGCCAGGGCGATGCCCGCGATCCAGTATGAGACTTCCGTCTCATAACCCTTCCACCACGTCAGGAAGTGGCTGAACCCCCACCCGCCGAACATCCCGATCACGCCGCCCAGCGAGCAGAGCATGATCGCCTCGACCAGAAATTGCAGCAGGACATCGCCGGACCCGGCGCCGATCGCCATTCGCAGGCCGATCTCCCGCGTCCGCTCCGACACGCTCACCAGCATGATGTTCATGATGCCGATGCCGCCGACCACCAGCGAAATCCCCGCGATCATCCCCAGCAGCCACGCGAATGAATCGCTCGATTCCTCCTTGGCCGCCGCCGACTCGCTCTGTGCGCGGATGCGGAAGTCGTCCGGATCACCCTCGCGGATGTTGTGCCGCTGGCGCAGCAGGGCGCGGATCTGCTCTTGAGCGATGATAGAGTCCACGCCGTGTTGCGCCGCGGCCAGGATCGTGCCGGAGATCTCCGCGCCCGCAATCTTCCGTTGAAACGTCGAAAACGGAAAAATCATGATGTCGTCATTGTCCCACGGACCACTGCGGCCCTTGAAGCCCAGCAGCCCGATGATCTTGAATCGAGCGCCCTGGGCCGTGATCTCCTCTCCCACAGGATTGATGGAACCGAAGAGTTCCTGCGCGGCCGTCTGTCCGATCAGGCAGACCGGCGCCAGCGAGTTCTCGTCCGTGACGTCGATCGGGCGGCCGACATCGACCGTATAGCGACGTATGTCGAGGTAGTTGGGATAGGCCCCGCAGACGCTCGTCTGATAGTTGCTGTAGCTCGACTTGACCTGCACCCGCATGCGATTCCGCGGTGTCGCGGCGCGAACCGCCGAGCACTCCCGCATGATGGCATTGGCGTCGTACTTTGTCTGAAATGGCTTGCGGGCCACGTCCCCCTTGCGCACGCCGCCGTGCGATATGCCCCACGACCACACCCACATCCAGTCATCGCCGAGTCGCGCGATCTCGTCTTCCACGCGGCGCTGGGTCGCCTCCGCCATGGCCACGAGCGTAATGACCGCTCCCACCCCGATGACGATGCCCAGCATGCTCAGCGCCGTTCGCACCTTGTTCTTGCCCAGACTGTGCAGAGCCTCAGCCAAAATTGTGAGTATATTCATCGCATTTCTGTTCCAGCCTCGGCTCGCCTTGTTCCGATCGTCCGGATCCGCCTCGTCATGGCCACGGGCTGCGGCACCGGCCGATCGCCTCGGTACCGCCGCCGTTCAGTACCCCAGACCGTTCTTTCGCAGATGGACGTAGGGCTTTGCCTCCGGCGCGCCCTCGGCGTCCGTCACCTCGGCGATATAGACCCAGTGGTCTCCTGCGTCGTGCTTGCCGCGGACGCGGGCCGAGAGCCAGGCGATCCGATCTGAGAGGACGATCCCCCCCGTAACCGATTTCGTTGACAGCCCGGCAAAGGCGTCTCCGTCCGGCGCGAAGCCCTTACCGAAGTGCCGGAACATCGGCCCCGGATCCTCTCCCAGCAGGTTCAGCACGAACCTTCCGGAATCATCGATGATCTTTTCGATCGGCCGGCCCTTCTTGATCGCCACGCTGACGGCCGGCGGCTCGAAGCCGGCCTGCTGCACCCAGGACGCCAGCAGTCCGGTGCGGCCGCCCGACCCCTCAGCCGTGAGGATGGTGCAACCGCTGGGAATGCGGCCGAGTGCTCCGGCCACGCGCTTCTGTGTCTGTTCATCCATTCCCGTTTTCCCTGGCACGTTTTCAGCGTGCTGACAACAGCCGGCTCATCAGGCCTCGATCGTCCCCCTCGCCGGGCGACCGCACGACGACGCGTGCCGTTCCCTGAAGCATCACTGGATCAGGTCACGACCGAGGATCCGCTCGATCTTCTCCGTCTTCGCCGTCAGCCGTCCGTCATGGCCCTGACGGATATCCAGCTTGATCGCACAGGTAATCCGACCGCAGTCTTCGGCCATGCGTTCATAACAGCGTCGGATCACGCCCATCACCGCGTCCCAGTCGCCCTCCAAGCAGGTGCCCATCGGCCCGAGTCGATACGGCACACCGCTGTCAGCGATGATTTCGAGGCTTCGAGCGACGTACGCCGAGACCGACGCGCCCTTGTCCAGAGGTGACATCGAGAACTCTGCCAGCACAGACATCGGAGACGACCTCCTCACAAGGGCGACGCGGATCGGCCCGCACAAGCCGGGACGTCGGCAGCCGCTTGGAAGGCTGCACCACAACGGCTTCGCCCGAGCGCCTGCTCACACGCACTTCGACTCGAACGCCACCAGTATAGTCCAACGGCCCGGATGCCGCGCGGGTGCCACTGGCGGCTTGTCCGCCAGTGCCTTGATAGGCAGTGCCCTATACGGACACGGGCAGGCGAGCTGCCCGTGGCACCCCGCCGCCGATTGTGTCACGGACGCCATCACGCCAGCCCCCGTGAGCTCCGTCCGTCTGGACGCGTCGGCCGTCACGTCTATGATCGTCGGGCGATGTGCGGAATTGCGGGGTACATATCCGGCAGCGGCCTGCGCGACGCCTCCGTGGCGAAGGCCATGCTTGCCCGGATCCGCCATCGCGGACCGGACGGCGACGGCGTCTGGACCGACGCAGCACGCGGCCTGACCTTGGTGCATGCACGGCTCAAGGTGCAGGACCTCAGTGCGGCGGCCGAGCAGCCCATGCGATCGGCAGACGATTCGACCATCCTTGTCTATAATGGAGAAATCTACAACTTCCCGGCCCTGCGGGCAGAGCTGGCCTCCACCGGAGCGCGCTTCGCCTCGACCGGCGACACCGAGGTCCTTCTCGAGCTGTGTCGCCGTGACCCGAACCTGACCTTCCTGCCGCGTCTCAACGGCATGTTCGCATTCGCCGTGTGGCACGCGCCGACCCAGACGCTCACGCTTGTCCGGGATCGAACCGGCGTCAAACCACTCCTGTACACTCAGACGACGGACGGCCTGGCATTCGCCTCAGAGATGGCGGCCATTCGCCCGGCGCTATCTGATACGACCATCGACCCGGCGGCCGTGATGCAATTGCTGGCGCTCGGCTTCATGGCCGCGCCGCGAACCATCTTCCAGCAGGTGCGCAAGCTTCGGCCGGGACACCTGCTGCGCTACCGGGAAGGAGACGCTCACATCGAACAGTGGGCGCCCGATCCGCCCGAGAGTGCCGCCGTTGGCGACTTCGGCGAGGCCTGCGCCCAACTCCGGGAGCAGATGTCCGACGCGGTTCGCTGCCGACTGCTGGCGGACGTCCCCGTAGGGCTGTTTCTCTCCGGTGGCATCGATTCGGCCATCGTCACCGCCACGGCCGCCCGTGTCGCCTCGGGCCGCGTCAAGACGTTTTCCGTAGGCTTTCCGGATCAGCCGTTCTACGACGAGACGCGCTACGCCAGGGCCGTCGCCGCGATGCACGGCACGGAACACACGGTCCTACCGTTGTCGCTGGACGACGTGCGGGACATCATCCCGACGGTCCAGTCTCATCTCGGAGAGCCGTTCGCCGACAGTTCCGCGCTGCCGACCTATCTGCTCAGCCGCCTGACGCGGGACCACGTCACGGTCGCCCTCAGCGGAGACGGCGCCGACGAGCTTTTCGCGGGCTACAGCCGCTACGCCGCCGCGCAACTCATTCGCCGATTCGGCTGGTTCGCACGCCTGCCGCTCTACGCCCCCGCGCGATGGCTGATCGAGCGCCTGCCCGCCAGACGTGAGACCCGCCTCGGGAGCCTGGCCAGTCAGGCCAAGCGAGCCATCCGCTCGATGGACCGCCGCCGCCCCCACCGCTACGCCAACTGGATGCGGACCTGTGATGACCGCACGCTGGCGCGGCTGCTGCGGTGTCCGGACGACTGCCCGTCCGTCCTCGAGGACATCGTGCAGTTGCTCTGGCGTCATCGCGGCAAGCCTCGCGACGAAGACGACCTGAACCGTCACCTGCTCACCGAATGGCGACTCTCCCTGCCGGACGACATGTTGACGAAAGTCGACTTGATGTCCATGGCCCACGGACTGGAGGTCCGCTCACCGTTCCTCGATCGTCGTGTGGTGGACCTCGTGAGGCCCCTGCCGTGGCAGTGGAAGCTGCACGGCTGGAGAAAGAAGTATCTGTTGATCGAGGCGTTTCGTCGCGATCTGCCCGAAGGCCTCCACAACCGCCCCAAGAAGGGCTTCGAGGTCCCGGTCGGCCCGTGGCTCCGAGGCCCGCTCCAGGCCTTCGCACGCGATCTGATCGAGAACGACACGCTGTTCTTCTCGACCCTGCTCAGCCGCGAGGGTGCCCGGCGGACGCTCGAAGAACACACCACCGGCCGGGCCGACCACAACTTTCACCTCTGGTCCTTGGTCTCCCTCCTCGCCTGGCAGCAGCAGCACGCCCCCAACGCGACCCTCGGCCGACTCGAGACCGCTGCCACATCACAGTGACCGCTACCGCTGGGTCCATGCAGTCCTCTCGGCTCGCGGCGACTGCCCTGTCAGCATGGATTGGCGGGAGGTGTGGGCACCCCCGCCCACGCGTTCTCAGAGGAAGTACACCGGCGGGACGCCGATGCTACCCATCGAATGAGGCATGACAGAGCACTACTGAGATCTTCGGGCCGAACGCGACCCTCTCCCGACGGATCGGACTGCGGGGATTTCCGCACGGCTGCTGCTTTTTCCGCAGCTACGGCCGAGAACCCCGCAGGACCGCCACGCCAATCCCGACCACCGAGCGTCGCATCCGGAGCAGCAACCCCCTGTGAGGGGCAGTGCGCTCGCCCGGCAGCCGCGCTGGCACAGTCGCGACTGCCTGGCACACCGTTTGCCCTGTTGCCTCTTTGATAGAAAGAGCGGCGGGCGTGCCAACTTGCGCCTAACCACATTTCCTCCTCTCTCCGGCCCGAACATATGTGGTTAGACCGGTATGTCCGTCGCTGCTTTTCTGCGCCGTGATCCACCGTCGGGACATCGCACCGAATCGAGCGCCCGAGCCTCCCAGTCTCTGCGCCACGACCGCACTGTGCCGCACCACTGGTACGTGACGGCGGCGGGGTACCGGGGGCGGCTTGCCTGCCCGTATCCGTGAAAGGCGCTGTCCGTTGATGCACTGGCGGACAGGCCGCCAGTGGCACCCATCGGGGCAGCCGGGCGTTGCTACCAAGACTGTCATGGACCCCCGCAGCGCCGGTTCGTTCAACCCAAGTCAGGCCGATTGCCGATGTAACCCGGACCCTCGGGCGGGTGGAACGCGCGGATGTTGCGCCTTTGGAGTCGGGCATGATCTATGCAACGGCGTCGGTCTGGCTGGGGCTGATCGTCCTGTTGGCGTGGGGCGTGTACCACCTCTGGTCCGGCATCCTGCAGCCCAAGACCGTCAACGGAATCCTGCTGCCCGGAACACTTTTCGCCCAGTTGGGCCGCGTCGTGGGGCTGCTGATCACGGGGGCCACGATCCAGGATACCGCGCTAATGGGCAGCAACGACAAGGGTGAACCCTCCACCGGTCCGCCGGTGCGGCCCAAGATCCCGTTCTTCGGGCCGATCGTCGTCGCCCTGCTTCCCATGCTGGCGATCGGGTTGGCGATGTTCACGGCCGTCATCCACCTGGGCGGGCCGATCCTGGAGCGAATGCCGCCCGACGACCTGGCGAAGGTCCTGCCCTCCGGCGTGGCGGCGTTCTGGGAACAGCTCCGGGCGCTGATCACGCTGGCGGAGCACACCCTCGAGGCCGTGCGTCAGACGAACGCCGCGGCATGGAAGCCTCTCCTGTTGGTCTATCTGATGACGTGTTTTTCCGTCCGGATGGCGCCGCTGCCGGGCAACGCGCGGGGCCACCTCGGCGCGATCGCGGCGGTCGGGACGATCGCGGCCCTGATCGGCACCCTCAGTCCGAGGCCGGCGGCGGTGATCGCCGAGGTCTGGCCGGTGGTCTCTCTGGCGACGGGCTGGCTCGTGCTGTTGTTGCTGTTCAGCCTGGTGGCACGCGGCGTGGTGTCCACGGTCCAGATGATCGCTCGGTTGACGTGACCGGCAGCCCGCTGCACGAATGTCGTCGCAGGAGAGACGGATGCGTGACAGAATCAGCGGCGGGGTGCCACGGGCAGCTTGCCTGCCCCTGTGCGTGTATGACACTGTGTGTCGATGCACTGGCGGACAAGCCGCCAGTGGCACCCATTTGGGCAGACGGGCGCTGCCGCCAAACTGTCACGGACCAAGAAAGACCATCCCATGACGACCGCCTTTGCCGCCGACGACTACCATCGCAAGATCGTCGACGTCGATCGGCTGGAGCACGTCCTGACGAGGCTGCGGCACGGTGCAGACAACGGGTCGCAGTCGAAGACGATCGTCCAGTGTCATGGCTGCTTCGACATCGTGCATCCCGGTCACATCCGGTATCTGCGGTTCGCCCGCACGCAGGGAAACGTGCTGGTCGTCTCGATCACGGGCGATGCCCAGATCAACAAGGGAGACCAACGCCCCTACATCCCGCAGGAACTTCGCGCCGAGAATCTGGCCGCACTCGAGCTTGTGGACTATGTCGTCATCGATCCGAACCCGACCGCCTGCGCGTTGCTCGCGAGGATTCGGCCGGACGTCTATGTCAAAGGCCGCGAATACGCCACCAGCCGTGATCCGCGTTTCCTCGCCGAACGGCAGGTCGTGGAGTCGTCCGGGGGACGGGTCATCTTCTCCAGCGGCCAGGTCGTCTTCAGTTCCAGCCGGTTGATCGAGTCACTGGCGCCCGGACCCGACCTGACCGAACAGCGCCTGCGTTCGCTGTGCGGTCGGCACGGAGTCACACGGGCTGCGCTCCGGGACATGCTGAACGCGATGCGCGGGCGGCGGGTCGTCGTCGTTGGAGACACCTTGGTCGAGCGTTACGTCCTCTGCGACGCGACGGACATCGCCGGCGAGGCGCCCATGATGTCCCTCGAGCAGTTGGATGATCGAGACTACCTCGGCGGCGCGGCATTTGTGGCGGCTCAGCTTGCCGGGCTGGGGGCGAGACCGGTGTTGATCACCGCGTTGGGCGAAGACGCCATGTCGAAGTGGGCGGTCGCCACACTCGCCGACGCCGGCGTCGAGGTCCGCGGCCTGCGAAGCGGGCCGGACACGGCCCTCAAGACACGGTTTCTGGTCGACGATCACAAGCTGTTCAAGGTTAGCCGGACCTCCGTGCGGCCCCTGGATTCGCTGGGTGAATCGGAAGCCGTGCGCATCGTGCGACACGAATCCGCCGCGGCCGACGCCGCGATCCTATTCGACAGCGGCTACGGCACGATGACGCCCGGCCTGCTCCGACGATTAAAGGAGTGGCTGCCCGAACGGGTCCGCACCCTGACCGGCGGCGCCTCCGAACCGAAGGGAAAACCGTCGTCGTTGCGACACGTCGACGTGCTCTGTTCGTCCGAACGCCAGCTCCGAGCGGCCATGAACGACTTTGAGGGCGGTCTGTCCGCCGTAGCCTATCGCATGCTCCAGGAGACACACGCCAAGGGCATGCTCGTCATGCTGGGAAAACGGGGACTCGTCGTGTTCGACCGGCGGTCGCACGATCCGCAATCGGCCGAATGGACCGACCGGCTGTCCAGCGAGCACCTGCCCACGTTTACAAGCCGGCCGGTCGACCAACTCGGGGAGATCGAATCGCTGTTGGCGGCCTCGACACTCGCGCTCGCCGGTGGCGCGGGGTTGATGCGGGCGGCCTTCCTCGGTGCCGCATTGGCCGCCATCCAGACGTCGCAACCCGGTCTGAGCACCGTGTCGGCAGACATCGTCCGAGACTGGGCGGACCGGCACGCGGAACACATCGCGCCCGACCGACTGCTGGACCGAGAGCTGGACCGAG
>JBHHVX010000151.1:0-8078 GCA_046754505.1 Phycisphaerae bacterium
CCAACAGCAAACCGTCGGTGACAGCCTGCACGTTCACGGGCAATGACGCCTTCAACGGTGGGGCGATGTCAAACAACGGTCTGGGCACCGACCCGGTGGTAACGAATTGCGCGTTCACCTCCAATCGGGCCGGCGACTACAATATCTATATGATGAAGGCCGACGGCTCAAGTGTAACGCAACTGACCACCGACCCGGCCACCGATCAGACCGCCGCCTTCAGCCCCGACGGCACGCGGATCGCCTTCGCCACCGCCCGTGACGGCAACCTGGAAGTCTACGCCATGCGCGCGGACGGAACCGGCAAGACGAGGCTGACAAACAACAACAGTCAGGACGGCCGGCCGGTCTACAGCCATGACGGCACCAAGATCGCCTACACGTCCATCGACGAGAGCCTCGGTCCCCCGGACATCTGGATCATGAACGCCGACGGCAGCGGCCAGACGAACCTCACGAACGATCCTTCGTGGGATGACTTCCCCGCCTTTGCGGGCACGCGCTAGGGACAGGCCAAACCGCAGGAATCATCTCAACCGAAGGTCCGTCCACCAGCGATCGGCGAACCGGGCGCCACGTCAGCGCGGCGACATGGGTAATTGCCTGGGAAGGCACCTTGTGCAATTGTGCGCGCCTATGCAAAGTTTGGCACACCGCCGGCGTGTGAAAAGCCGCGCGGGTGCCAGGCCCGCGGCCGGGCACGGCACGTAAGACGCCTTGTCTGTCTCAATCGGCTCTTCGTTGCGGATCGGTCGGCTGCGGTTCGTCGGATTCTGCTTCGCTCTCACCGCTTTCGGCAGCGTGGTAGCGATTCTGCGTCGCCGGCCGTACCCCGCCGAGCCGCTGTACGTGCGGCCGCCGGTTGCCGATCTGGGCTGGCTCAAGCGAATTGAGGTCGCCCAGACCGTGTTCACTGTCCGGGAATTGTCCGAAGATTCGGCGACCATCACCGACGTTTCGCCGTCCGGCGGAGGCTCGGCCCCGGCCTGCCGCATCCGCTCAACGGACTTGAAGCCCCGGACGCCGCGCTCTCGGCCCAGAGTCGATGGCCGGGGCGCGGAATCCGCGGGCTTCGGCCGTGACTTCAGGAGCATTACAACTCCGCAATCGCTGATTCTCTGCGAAAAGCACGCGTTTGACCCGCCAGGCAGATGCATCGGCGGAACCGTCATCTGCCACACGAGCTACCCGAAACAGGGCGTTCTCCCAAAAAACTGTTGACATGATGTTGCGTTCTCTTTATTGTGTGATCGCATTCCGGAGTCGTGTTCCGGCATTGGGGATATCTTCAATCTGAGGGAGGTCCACATCATGCCCAGCTTCTCACAATTACGCCTATGCTCGCCGCTGCCTGTTCTGCTCTGCTTGTTGGCCGTCGCACGCGCGCCAGGCGGATCGACCGCAAGCACCGCGGCAGGCCAAACCGCGCAGCATTCGCCCGGGCACGCCGCGACGAACCGCGCGGCATCGACTGCCTGCACCGGTAGCATCGCCGCCACCAGCCGAAAGGGGAGGCGAACGATGGATCGTGGCGGATCACTGCCTCCCGGAGTGATCGCATACTGGCCGCTCGACGAGGGAACCGGGTTCACGGCGCACGACACGTCCGGCAACGGCAATGACGGACAGATCACCGGCGCCGTCTGGGCTCCGGGCGTATTGGGATCCGCTTTGGAGTTTGGCGACACGGACCTTGTCGGCTTCGTTCCCGCATCCTTCGATGACTCGGTGACGAACGGGCTCACGATCACCGCATGGGTGTACTGGCACGGTCCACACCCCTCGACTTACTCCCCGAACTCCTACATCTTTGACGCGCGAACTTGGGGTGGTGGATACGGAGGGTTCATATTCTTCATCAAGGAGAATGGCGAACTCGTCCTGCGATTGATCCAGTCGGGGGGACCGTCCGCGAGCATTTCCAGCATTACTCCGATCCAGCCGGATACATGGACGCACGTGGCGGGCGTGTTTGACGGGACGGGGACCATGCTACGCCTGTACATCGACGGCTCGCCGGAAACCCCAATGACCACAACTGCAACATACCGCGATACAGTTGTCTCGGCCGCGTTCGGTAACAATCGGTGGGCACCCGGCGACGGTCAGTGGGCGCCGATCAATGGAATCATCGACGAGATGTACGTTCTCGACAGAGCCCTGAGCGGCAGTGAGATCCTTATGTTGATGAGTACTCTGGATTGCAATGGCAACGGCATCGATGATCCGTGCGACCTCGATTGCGGAACGCCTGGAGGTCCATGCGATGTCCCGGGATGTGGACAGAGCGGAGACTGCAACGCCAACGGCGTGCCGGACGATTGCGAGCCTGACTGCAACGGGAATGGGATTGTCGACGAATGCGAGGTGCCGCCCATCGGTCAGGGGCCGGATTGCAACGCCAACGGCGTGCCGGACGTCTGCGAATCGGACTGCAACGGAAATGGAATTCCCGACGAATGCGAGGTGCCGCCCATCGGTCAGGGGCCGGATTGCAACGCCAACGGTGTGCCGGACGTCTGCGAATCGGACTGCAACGGAAATGGAATTCCCGACGACTGTGAAGTGCCGCCGATCGGTCAGGGGCCGGATTGCAACGCCAACGGCGTTCCCGATGAATGCGACATCGTCGGTGGCACAAGCTATGACCTCAACGGCAATGGGGTGCCCGATGAGTGTGATCCGGATTGCAACGCCAACGGCATACCCGACGACCAGGACATTTCTTCGGGATGGAGTCAGGACTGCGACGGGGATGGGATCCCCGACGACTGCGAAGTGCCGCCGATCGGTCCGGGGCCGGACTGCAACGCCAACGGCGTGCCGGACGATTGCGAATCGGACTGCAACAGTAATGGAATTCCCGACGAATGCGAAGTGCCGCCGATCGGTCCGGGGCCGGACTGCAACGCCAACGGCGTGCCGGACGATTGCGAATCGGACTGCAACAGTAATGGAATTCCCGACGAATGCGAAGTGCCGCCGATCGGTTCGGCACCGGACTGCAATGGCAATGGCATTCCCGATGACTGTGAGGTGCCGCCGATTGGCCCGGGCCTAGACTGCAACAGTAATGGAATTCCCGACGAATGCGAGGTGCCGCCGATTGGCTTGGCCCCAGACTGCAACGCGAATGGCGTGCCTGACGATTGTGAAGAACCGCTCGAGATCCTCCTGCATCCACTTTCCCAAACGGTCTTCGAGGGAGACGCGGTTGTCTTGAGTGCTTTCGCCTCCGGACCACCGCCACTCTCGTATCAGTGGCACAAGAACGGAGTGACTATTCCAGGAGCCAACGCACCTGATTACGTCTTGAACCCGGTCAATCTGGCGGACGACGGTCGCTACGACGTCGTCGTCAGTTGTGGCTCCAACCAAGTCACGAGCCTCCCCGCCTTCTTGACTGTCTTGAGCCTCCGGGCGAAGTGGCCGCAACCGCCTGGCGAACATCCGGGACCGGAGGGAGACTTCTACGGCTGGAATGAGGGTTCGAAGTATGATCGGGTGCAAATCGTTTCCGACGATTGGGCCTGCATTGGAGACCAGCCTATCACCGAGATCGTCTGGTGGGGCTCTTACCGGGCTATGAACACGTCCACGGATCCATCCAATTGGCTTGAAAACGCGGGTTGGCTTGGCGACTTCCCTCCGACCAGCGGACCCGTATCCTTCCAGATCGCCATCTGGTCTGACGTGCCGGCCGGGGTGGATCAACCGTGGAGTCATCCGGGCACCGTCGTAGCCGAATGGGTTGCACCGATCGGCCAACTCAATGAACATAAGGTCGGCGTGGACTATCACCCGACATACGGCGCCGACTCCTGTTTCATGTATCACTTCGTCATACCTCCCGGCGAGTGGTTTCAGCAGGCGCCGGGAACCCTTGGCGTTTATTGGATCAGCATTTCCGCCCAGTATCCGTGTGCTTGCCTCATCGACATGAACCTTGATGGCATGGTCAGCAATGCTGACATTGCTCCCTTCCTGGCTTGCTTGCAAGGGTCTTCGGGACCGATTTGCGAGTATGCCGACGGTGACTGCGACGGCGACGTGGATATAGATGATCAGAACCTGTTGCTGTGCCAGATTAATAGTCTTGGAGATCCCCTCGTGTGCTGTCCGGGCGGCGGCGCCTGGCCGCCGGCCTACATATGGGGCTGGAAGACCCGTCAGCCGACCTGGAACGATTCGGCGATCGTGATCGTGGATCCGACCGGACCCATGGTCGGATCGACCTTCGTCGGTGGGCAGCCTGTCGAGAATGCGGAAGGGGGCTGGGACATGGCATTCGTATTGCTGAGCAACACGCAGCCACAAAGACAGGGGTGCTGTATGTCTCCTTCATCTTGCATCGACGACTTGCTGCCGTGGGAGTGTGTCCAGGTGCACGGCGGCGTGCCCGCGGGCAACGGCAGAACCTGCGCTGCGGCTCCGCCTGCGGTGGTCCAGAATCCGGTTGATGACGTCACCTGTGTAGATGGGACGGCAGTGTTCACCGTCGTTGCGGACGGTAGCGCCCCGCTCAGCTACCAGTGGCGAAAGGACGGGATCGAGATGCCCGGCGCGACGACAGCGTCGCTCATGATCGGTCCGTGCACCTTGCTCGATTCGGGTTCCTATGACGTACTCATTACGAACGCGTGTGGCTCCGTGACGAGCCTGAGCGCCACGCTGACAGTTTGGCCTATGGGAACCGCCGATGTCAATGGAGATGGACGTGCCGATGGGCTCGACATCCGGCCGTTCGTTGGCGAGGTATTGATCGCTGGCACTCACAGCCAGTCCTTTTGCGCCGCGGATATGAACGGAGACGAGGTGGTTGATACGATGGACATCTCATTGTTCGTTGGCATCCTGGTAGGACCGTAGGCAGATGGTTCGGCGGCGCGGCGGTTCGGTGGGCTTTTCTCCGATCCGCACAACGACCGCTCCGCGGCTCGCCAGTCGGCGGGGCCGGCCCGCGCTGCCGGCCACTCTTTCGATGGGTCGCCGAACGACGCGCGGCGACACGATCCTGGCGCACCGCCCCTTGCATGACGACCTGTCTGTCTCTGGCGGTGCGCGAAAAGGGGGTCGCTCCGTTTTCGGACCCACCGGGGACTTGCTCTCCACTTGGGCACTTGCAATAGTTCTAGTGTCCGTTCGTTCATCGTATTGATCGGGCCTGAAATAATGTCGCGGCCGGAGACAAGTCCTCGGTGTCCTGCCGCGCGGAGGTTGGCTGCGACGCGATCCTCCGATTGTCCTTCCTTACATGTTGGGAGAATCCGTCAGATATGGTGTCCAAACCCGCTTTCAACCGTCGTGAGTTTATCGGGGCGCTGGGCGCATCGGCCGCCGGGGCTGCCATGCTGGGCGGATGTTCGGTCTTTCACGCACCGCCGGCGCCGCTGCCGCCGCCGGAGATGACGCCCGACCTCGAACGCCGACTGCTGAACCGCATCACCTTCGGCCCTACGGCCGCGGAGGTCCACGCCGTCAACACCATGGGCTACGACGGATTCCTCGAACAACAACTTGATCCGGCGGGGATCGACGACGGCGACGCGGAGGGCCGCCTGTTCTGGCTGTCGACGCTCAACGCCGACATCGCGGGCCTCGCACCGCGCAAGGCCAACGACATCAAGGCCGAGTTGGTCTCCGCGACTCTCACTCGAGCGATCTACAGCAAGCGCCAACTCTTCGAGCGAATGGTCGAGTTCTGGTCCGACCACTTCAACATCTACCATGAAAAAGAGGTCCTGGCCTATCTCAAGACGATCGACGACCGGGAGGTGATCCGCCGTCATGCGCTCGGCAACTTCCGAGAGCTCTTGCACGCGTCCGCGAAGAGTCCTGCCATGCTCGTCTATCTGGACAACCGGTCCAACGTCGCCAGGGCGCCGAATGAGAACTACGCGCGCGAGGTGATGGAGCTGCACACGGTCGGGCTGGACGCGGGCTACTCGCAGCAGGATGTCGAGGAACTGGCCCGGGCGCTGACCGGCTGGGGCGTCGAGGAGGAGGGACCGCGCCGGGGAGGGTTCATCTTTCGTCCGGAGCAGCACGATGGCGGACCCAAGCAGATCATGGGATTGAGTCTCCTTGCGGGCGGTGGCGTGGGCGACGGCGAGCAGGCGCTCGATCACCTCGCCCGCCATCCCAGCACGGCCCGCTTCATCGCCGGCAAGCTGGTCCGTCACTTCATCGCGGACAGCGCTCCGCAATCCGTGGTCAACCGCGTGGCCGACGCCTTCACCGCCTCGGACGGCGATATCCGGACAACGCTGCGGGCGTTGTTCTCAAAGGCGTCGATGGCGGAGGCCGAGTTCAAGTTCAAGCGTCCGTTCCATCTGACAGTCGGCGCCGCGCGGCAGAGCGGGGCCGATGTCCGCGTCGAACCCGGGCTGCTCCGGCCGCTCCAGATCATGGGGCATCTGCCCTTTCAATGGGCGACGCCGGACGGCTATCCGGACGAGGCGGACTATTGGGCGGCCGGCCTGCTGAATCGCTGGAACCTGGTCGCGCTGCTGCCTCGTGGCGAACTTCCGGGCATGACCGTCGACGCCCGGCAACTGGCGGAGATCAACGGGGACTCGACGCCGGACGGGGTCGTCGGCCTCTGGGATCAGATGTTCTTTGCCGGGGCCATGCCCGAGGCGGAGCGACGGGCTGTGTTCGATTATGCCGCCGCTCAGCCCGACGACCCAAACCGCCTGTACTACGAATCGTTTGCCCTCGCGCTGGCCTCGCCCTCCTACCAGTGGCACTAACCCAACGGAGCGACCCGACATGACCCGTGACATCGACCGCGACGGCGGTTGTGAGGAATACGTAGAACTCGAACGCCGGGCGCTGCTCGGTGCGGTGTGGCGCGCCGGAGCGCTCGCCGCGGTCTCGACGCCGGCCTGGCTGCCCCGGCTCGCCTTTGCGGCAGACGGCGGCACGGCCCGCGACCTGATCGTGTGCGTTTTTCTGCGCGGCGGGGCGGACGGACTGACGACGTGCGTCCCGCATGGCGACGCCGCCTATTACGACGCCCGTCCCCGGCTGGCCGTGCCGCGCCCGGACGCCGCCGGCGAGGCGAAGGCCATGGATCTTGACGGGTTCTTCGGACTGCCGCCGGGGCTGTCGGCGCTGAAGCCGATTTACGACGCGGGTCAGCTTGCGATCGTCCACGCCGCCGGCTCCAGCGACCCGACGCGGTCCCACTTTGAGGCGCAGGACATCATGGAGGCGGGGAGCGCGGGCATCGCGAGCGGCACCGGCTGGCTGGCGCGCCACCTGCTCAGCATCGAGGCCCCACAGGACGCCCGGTTGCGCGGCGTCGCCGCCTCGAGCACGATCCCCCGATCGCTTGCCGGGGCGCCTGCCACGGTCGCCGTGCCGGACATCGAATCCTATGGGCTGATGGGACGACCGCAGACCGCCGACGATCGGCAGGCCCTGATCGCCTCGATGTACGGTCCGGCCGCCGAGCCGGCCCGGACCAGCGCCGCCAACGTCGTCGCCACGATCCGTCTCATCGACCAGGTCGGCCAGGGCGGATACACGCCCGCAAATGGCGCGGTCTATCCCGAGGATGAATGGGGCATCGGCCTCCGCACGATTGCTCAACTTGCCCGGGCGGACGTCGGCCTCGAAGTCGCCTGTCTCGATCTCGGCGGCTGGGACATGCACGCCAATGAAGGCCCGATCGACGGTCAGTTGAACGCGCTGATGGCCAGATTCGCGGCGGGCCTTGCGGCGTTTCATGCCGATATGCTCGATCGCCTCGGGTCGCTGACGCTGGTGGCCCTGTCAGAGTTCGGACGTCGCGTGGCGGAGAACGGCAGCGGCGGCTGTGATCATGGCCACGGCAACGCCCTGTTCGTGATGGGCGGCAACGTCAACGGCGGGCGGGTCTTTGCCGACTGGCCCGGTCTTCAGCCCGACACGCTGTATGAGAACAGGGACCTGGCCGTCACGACCGACTACCGTGACATCCTCGCCGAGATCCTCGCCCACCGCGCCGGCAACACCCAACTCGACACCGTCTTTCCCGGTTACAACCCGACCTTTCGCGGCGTGACGAACTGACGACGCGCCCGTCCCGTGTG